>JBEBRZ010000052.1:0-26391 GCA_040394615.1 Sphingobacterium mizutaii | reverse complement strand
CTAGGCGTTAAAAAGGATGATATCCCTATTATAATTAACAAAACTCCAGCAATAATAAAGGCATTGGCCACACCAATATTGTCGGCAATGTTTCCCGCAAACAACAACCCTATTAAACTTGGAATAATTGCAAAACTAAAATACAAAGAAAACACCCTTCCCAACATCTCAGGCGCGATTTCTTCTTGGATGATCGTCATAAATGCAGCACTGAAAATTGACATTGCAGCTCCACCTAATCCAGTAAGAACTACAAAAACAATAAATAAGGATGGTGATAAAAGACCCGAAAACACAAAGGTCAACCCCAGAATAATATGCATACAATTTACCATAATAACCTTCCTTATCGATATTTTGAAAGCACTCAATACAGATCCGCCAATGAGCATACCAACTCCCCAAATTATCTCAATAACACTCATTTCAAATTTATCACCTCCAAAATGATCAATCGTTAACAGCGGAAACATGATGGCAACAGGCATAATACCAATAGTAGCGAGAATGGAATACATAAACATCCTGTTCAAACCTTTATTTTTGTGAATAGCAAGAAACCCCAATTTCAAATCAGTCAGAACCTGCTGTAGGGAAGCCTTATTGTCAGACTTAAAATAAGGAATACTAATAAATAGCAAGCTACAAATTGCGAAGACTGCCCCTATAACATCCAAATACAAAACCTGATTAATCGGTAATGCTGCAATCGCTAAGGCGCCTAACGCAGGTCCGGCAATACTACTTACTGATTGTAAAATCTGATTAATACCCGAAACTCTTAATAGCTGCTCTTCAGGTACAATTAAGGGAGCAATTGCTTGCATAGCAGGTTGATGAAATGCCGAACCTATTGAACGAAAAGCCATCAATAAATACATTAAACTCAGGTGCACATGCCCGCCACTTAATGCAAAGGTCATCAGCAATGTACAGATCGCAATAAACGCATCTGCTAATATCATAACCTTCTTCCTATCCCATCGATCAATATATACACCTGCAAATGGACCTACAAGAGCCTGTGGTAATAATCCTGAAATTGCTGCAAAAGCTAGTATTTCAGCTGATTTAAACTCTAAACTTAACCAAATGATAATTGCAAAATTAACCGCAGAGCTACTTATTAAGGAGACAAATTGCCCCACCCATATATAAATATAAGTTTTAAACCAATGTTTCTTTTCCATGAAGTGAGTTTGAATGAATAGTTATACCTTTTGCTGCAAAAGCAGAAAAAAAATTGAGTTTATTTCAGATTAAATTAACTCAGTAAAGCAAAGCGCTTTTGATTTTTAGGGTATAAAGGTAAGTGCTCATGCTCCAAATATAGGTCAAACTATCTGTTCAACAAAAAAATTAAATAAAAAAAACAATGAAGTCTTTTTTATCATGTAAGCCGAAATAATCAAGGTTGCTGATGAGCTATAAAAAATATTATACTAAAAAAGCGTTCTAACTTTCGTCAAAACGCCTTTATACTAAAACTACACTACTATTATTTTCTTTCTAATCCTTTTGCGACTAAATCTTCAACATATAATCTTACCGTCTCATTGGAGAAACGAGAAGTTACATCGAATGCAAAAGCATGGACTAATAAAATTCTTGCGCTTTCTTCACCTATACCACGAGCACGAAGATAGAACAATGCGTCGTCATCAAATTGCCCCATGGTACATCCATGTGAACATTTCACATCATCCGCAAAAATCTCTAATTGTGGTTTGGTATAAACTGTCGACTTATCACCAATTAACATGTTGTTATTCTGCTGAAAAGCATTGGTTTTTTGAGCATCTTCACGAACGAAAATCTTACCGTTAAAAACTGCAGTCGATTCGTCCTGAGGAATATTCTTATACCACTCGTAAGATTCACAATGTGGTTTCATGTGGTCTACTACCGTATGGTTATCTACAAACTGTTCATCGGCCAATAAGTTTACTCCGTAAAGATGAGATTCCACATTCTCTGCATCAAGGCGTACATTAATATCGTTTCGAACAAATGCTACTCCCGGAAAATTACAGTTGTAATTATTATATAAACTATGTTTAGTTTGATAAACCTCTGTATGACTGATATAATGGCTGTTTTCAGAAGCTAACTGCAGGTAATAATGTTGCAACTTAGCGTTCTCTTCAAGTACAATTTCTGTAACCTTATTATTGAAATTGAAAGCAGTTCCATTTAAAGTAATAAAAGACTCAATAATCTCTGCTTCCGCATGCTCTTCCAGAATATAAAGATTACGAGTTTGTGCAAAGAAGTCCTGATCACCTGTCGCCACATGCACAATCTGAATAGGCTTTGAAACAACTTTGTTTTTATTAACCTGTAGAAAAATTCCTGAAGTATGCAATGCTGTATTTAATGCAACAGTAGCACTTTCAGTTTTATCTGCATGTTTCGCAAAATGTTGCTGGAATTTAATTTCGTTCTGCGCTTCTTCAATCGGTTTTACAATCAAACCAATCTCATCCTCTAATGAGGAAAAAGCTAAAACATATTGACCATTAATCAGTACGATTCTGTGCGCATCAAATCCGGGGATATCTGCTGCACTAAGGTCCAAATCTGAAACATCAACGTCCTCATTCAATAAATAACTTCTATTGATTAATGCGTGTATGTTGGTATATTTCCAATCCTCATTCTTTACAGTGGGGAAACCAAGCTCATTAAAGCGTGCGAAAGCTTCCTCACGAAGGGCTTTTACCGCAGCCGTATCATTACTCGTTTCCAATTCCTGAAATGTTGATGTCAACTGTTGGAATAAGGAGTTTGCTACTAATGTACTCATGTTATTTGTTGTCAATCCGCTCATTACCTCGTTTCTTAATTCAACTGATTAGGCGTTTTGCGTATCTAATTCTTTTAACCAGTCGTAACCTTTTTCTTCTAACTCTAATGCTAATTCTTTAGTACCCGATTTCACAATACGACCATTGTGCAATACGTGTACAAAATCAGGCACGATATAATCCAACAAACGTTGGTAGTGTGTAATCACGATAAATGCATTGTCTTTTGAACGCAATTGGTTTACACCGTTTGCGACAATACGTAGAGCGTCAATATCCAATCCTGAGTCTGTCTCATCTAAGATGGAAAGCTTAGGCTGTAACATTGCCAATTGGAATATCTCGTTACGTTTTTTCTCACCACCAGAGAAACCCTCATTTAATGAACGATTAGCCAAATTAGCAGAAAACTCTACTAATTTTTGTTTCTCCTTTACCATCTGCAAGAACTCCTTAGCTTCCATTGGAGGAAGACCTTTGTACTCACGGATATCGTTTACAGCTGTTTTTAAGAAATTAATATTAGAAACACCCGGGATTTCTACAGGATACTGAAAAGCTAGAAACAAACCCTCACGAGCACGATCCTCAGGAGAAAGATCCAATAGATCTTTTCCATCTAAAAACGCCTCTCCCTCCGTTACCTCGTAAGAGTCACGCCCTGCCAATACATTTCCTAATGTACTCTTACCAGCTCCGTTAGGGCCCATGATGGCATGAACTTCCCCGGCTTTAACTTCTAAATTCAGTCCTTTTAATATTTGTTTATCGTCAATTGACGCATGCAAATTCTTAATGCTTAACATATTCACTTCTATATTTCTATCCTACCGATCCTTCTAATGAGATCGCTAATAATTTTTGTGCCTCAACGGCAAATTCCATCGGTAATTGATTCAAAACTTCCTTAGCATAACCGTTTACAATTAAGCCAACCGCTTTTTCCGAATCAATACCACGCTGATTTAAATAAAAAACTTGATCTTCACCAATTTTTGAGGTCGTCGCCTCATGCTCCAACTTCGCAGTTTTGTTCTTACTCTCAATGTAAGGGAAAGTGTGGGCACCACAACGATCTCCTATCAGTAAGCTATCACATTGTGTAAAATTCCGGGAGTTATCAGCATTAGGACCAATCTTCACCAAACCTCTATAACTGTTATGGCTGTTTCCGGCAGATATACCTTTGGAGATAATCTTCGAGCGGGTATTCTTTCCTAAATGTATCATTTTGGTCCCTGTATCCGCCAATTGCTTATTTCTAGTCATGGCAACAGAATAAAACTCACCTACTGAATGATCTCCTTTCAAGATTACACCCGGATACTTCCAGGTAATAGCAGAACCTGTTTCAACCTGAGTCCAGGATATCTTTGAGTGATCTCCTTTACAGATACCTCGTTTAGTTACGAAATTATAAATTCCTCCTTTACCGTCTTTGTCACCCGGGTACCAGTTTTGAACAGTAGAGTACTTAATCTCAGCATTCCGCATCGCTACTAATTCCACAACTGCGGCATGTAATTGATTTTCATCACGCATCGGAGCCGTACAACCTTCCAGATAAGAAACATACGAATCTTCATCGGCAACGATTAAGGTACGTTCAAACTGACCTGTATTTTGTGCATTAATACGGAAATAGGTAGATAATTCCATCGGACAACGTACGCCTTTGGGAATATATACAAATGAACCATCCGAAAACACAGCTGAGTTTAATGCAGCATAAATATTATCTGTTTGAGGTACAACAGTACCTAAGTATTGTTTCACTAATTCCGGATGTTCTTGAACCGCTTCCCCAAATGAACAGAAAATTACACCTTGTTCACTTAATTTTTCACGGAAGGTCGTCTTAACGGAAACAGAATCAAATACTGCGTCAACAGCTACTACACCTGCAAGAATCTTTTGCTCGTCTAGAGGTATCCCTAACTTCTCAAAGGTAGAAAGCAACTCAGGATCCACCTCATCCATACTGTCCAACTGCTTCTTAGGCTTTGGTGCCGCATAGTAGGAAATGTCCTGAAAATCTACCTCCGGATTCTTAAAGTTCTGCCATGTAGGCATACTCATCTTCAGGAAATGATTGAAGGCCTTTAAACGCCACTCCAACATCCATTCCGGTTCGTTTTTCTTCTTTGATATAAAACGGACGGTATCTTCACTTAGCCCTTTTTGAGCTATCTCCATCTCGATATCCGTTGTAAATCCGTACTTATATTCTTCGAGCTCTAACTCTTTTAATAAATCGTCGTCTTTGCTGCTCATTTCTCTTTCACTTAATTATTTGGGAATAATCCCAATGGTTTTGATTTGCAAAGTTACGACTTATAAAGCATAAATACGCCTGTTTTGTATTGTTCTTGCACTCCTTTTCGTAAAAAAAATGACAAAAGTCATTTCCCTTGCACTCCAAGCTATTTAGAATCGTTATATTATGACAATAGAATGATTCTTATAACTAAAATCAATTAAGTAGTCATAAGTAAATAGACTAAAACTATTTCTTTTACTGCAATCAAATCGCTAACACATTTTATATTAAACCAAATAATATTTTGTATATTTATCGTTCTTTAATTTTATTGAAAGCCTATGTCTTACCAACCAGATAAAACTGACTTAAAAATACTGAAGCTCTTACAAGAGAACGGACGTATCACTAATTTGCAATTGGCAACCAATATCGGATTGTCACCTGCTCCAACCTTGGAGAGAGTCAGAAAATTAGAAAACTCTGGTTTTATCAAAAGCTACCATGCTTTTGTAGATGAAGAAAAACTTGGATTGGGAATTAAGTCTTTTATTCAGATTTCCCTCGACTTTCACACACATAATGCAATCCCGGAATTTGTAGAAGCTGTACGTGCTATTCCAGAAGTTACGGAATGTCACCATGTAACAGGAAATTGTGACTTTATGTTAAAAGTTTATGTAAAAGACATCAAAGCCTATGAAGCAGTAATTATGGAAAAAATTTCTAAAATACCTTTTGTCAAGACTTTTCAGACCATGATGATCATGTCAACGAGCAAAAAAGAACCAATTGTACCTTTGGAATATTAATCTTTAAGAATGACATTTCAAGATTCCGCAATTATATTGACCTGGCCGGATGCCACCATACGTGGTGATGAAAAATGGATGATGTTTTTCAAAAAAATCGGCATTGTCAAAAACCTTAACTTCAAAGTTGGACACACAGGCATTGTCATCATTAATCACCAAAATGGTGAAATGTTCTTCTATGACTTTGGACGTTATATAACCCCTCGAGGATATGGAAGAGCAAGGTCAAAAGATTCCGATCCCCGGTTGGAAATCAAAATGAGTGCGGTAATAAAAAAAGGAAACATTCAGAACATTGAAGAAATAATCACTTACCTGGAAAACTTAAAACCGGCTATGTATGGTGAAGGAAGAGTCTTCTTCAGTGTTGCAAAAAATATTGATTTCGCTATTGCAAAATCATATGGTGACCAATGTGTAGAAGAGGGTACTTTCCCGTATGGCGCAGTCGCTAAAAGTAACAATAATTGCTCTCGCTTTATTACCCGAATGCTAATGAAAGCATCGAGGAAATATCATTTCTGGCATGGCATCAATCTTCCCGAAACCCTAAAAGCTAGCCCAATCAGTAATATCGTAAATGTTGACAATAACAGAATAGTAAATAGTTACAGTCCTGAAGATGGGTTTAAAAGGTTCAAAATGAACCGCTGGCAATCTTTTTTGTTCTTAGTTAGACAACTAGGTGACAACGTATTTCACAAAAGAGCCAGTCTCCTTCCTAACGATTTAATTATTGGGGCTGTTCATTTTGGATCAAAACCTATTTCTGTTCCAAAACACGCCAAATATCTTGGAGGTGTAGGAGATGGAGCCTGGTATTTTTTAAATGAACGTTCTGATTCACGAATAGAAATTAGCCGTTATACGACAAAAGGAAATCTTGAATATGTTGTTTTAGGAGAAGCCTCGTCTCCCATCGACTTTCAAGGAGAATGGGATATGGCCTATGATAGCCATATGATGTTCACTCATATATCACAAAACAATCAGAAAATTAAAATCAACCATATCGAAGTTCTTCCGGCAGAAGACTATATGTATAAAAACCTGCTCGAACGGTACGCATAATTATACTACACCTGCCAATCAATTGGCTTCTTCCCAAATCGGCGAAGATACTCATTGGCTTGTGAAAAATGAGCACAACCAAAGAAACCTCTGTATACGGACAGAGGAGATGGGTGAACTGCTGTCAGGATTAGGTGCTTGCCAGAGTCTATCAACACGGATTTCTTAATAGCATAACTCCCCCACAGCATAAATACAACATGCTCTGATTGGGCTGAAATTGCAGAAATCACTTCATCAGTAAAATATTCCCAACCTCTTTTCTGATGTGAGCCTGCTTCATGAGCGCGTACGGTAAGCGTTGCATTCAGTAAAAGCACCCCTTGTTCTGCCCACTTTGTTAAATCCCCATGATCCGGATATTTAAATCCCGGAATATCTGTTACAAGCTCTGTATATATATTTCTAAGACTTGGCGGAATAGCCATTCCTTTAGGAACTGAAAAGGAAAGACCATGTGCCTGTCCATCGTTATGATAGGGATCCTGCCCTAGTATAACAACTTTTAAATTATTCAAACCGGTTAGCTTAAAAGCATTGAATACAAGCGACTGTGCAGGAAAAACTTTGCTTACAGTTCGTTCCTGTTGCACAAATTCAGATAGATTTTTTAATACAGGGGTATTAAATAATGGTTTTAAGATTGAATCCCACGAAGCATCAAAACGGTCTGACATAATTTAAACTTTAAAATTTTACATTAATTTACTTTAAACAAGTTGTATACTACAGCAATTTAACGGATATTTGCAAACTTACAGTATCAGTATAATTATGTCAAATATAGTTCGCATTATAATATGTAGTTTAATGATCATCGGAACCGTTGTATTGTTCTGGTTTGGTCATTGGGGATGGGGTATCTTAGCGATTCTGCTAACAATCTTAGCTTGGGTTACAGTTTTCTTCAACGAAAAGATGCTTATAGCACAATGGTTTCTACGTAAAGAACGTATGGACAAAGCTGAAGTATGGTTAAAGAAAATCAAAAACTACGAAAAGGAACTTATATCAGCTCAACATGGCTATTACCATATGTTATTGGGTTTAATCGAATCCCAAAGAGCACCATTACAATCTGAGAAATTTTTCAAGAAAGCACTATCTATGGGCTTGCACATGGATCATAACGTTGCACTTGCTAAATTAAGCCTTGCGGGTATCGCAATGGCTAAACGTAATAAACGCGAAGCTGAGAAACTTCTTGCAGAAGCAAAAAAAGCCGACAAAAACAAATTACTGGATGAGCAAATCAAAATGATGAAAGCTCAAATGGGAATGATGGATAAACAACAATTCCGCTATTCCAGATAAAAACAATATGCAATAATAAAAAACGCCAACATAAAGTTGGCGTTTTTTATTATTGCTCATTTTCTTTCAAAATGCGCAGAAAATTCAACCCCATAATTTTTGCCACATCTTCTTTATTATATCCCCTCTCCAATAAAGCTTTCGTAAGATTAGGGAATTTTGATACATCTTCTAATCCCTGAGGAGGTGATTCAATCCCATCAAAATCGGAACCAATCGCCACATGATCAATCCCTACTTTAGCGACTAAATGATCGATATGTTTTAATACACGCTCAATAGGCGCATTTGCCAAATGCTTTTGCTTTGCAGAGAGCTTACTATACATTTTACCCACTGAAAGCTCTTTAGAAGTGCTATCTTTCTTATGGTTTTTATAATATAATTCCTTTACCCTTTTCGGATATGCTGAATCCAAAAATTCGGAATAAAAATTAACACCAACCACTCCGCCGTTTTTCTTTAAAGCCCCCAGTTGTTTATCATTGAGATTTCTGTAATGTGGAGTCAAGGCCGCTGCATTACTATGGGAAACTAATATAGGTTTTGTACTGATCTTTAACACATCATAGAAAGTTTGTTCGCCGCCATGAGAAAGATCAACCATCATTCCTAATTCATTCATCTTTCGGATAATATCTTTCCCGTGCTCGCTAAGCCCTTTTCCTTCTTTACTTTTCGTCTTAACTTCTTCTGCTGCCGCTGTAACCCAGGGAAGATTATAGTTCCATGTTAAAGTTAAGTATCTGGCTCCCCTATTATAAAGTGCCTCCAAATAATCCAACCTTCCCTCAATCATATTGCCTCCCTCTATTCCAATGAGCGCTGCTATTTTACCTGATTGAGTAATGCGTTCTATATCAGCAGAATTTTTGGCAAGTTCAATTTGTTCAGGATTATCCGCAATTAATTTATCTAATGCATCCAGCTGGTCATTCGCGTGTTTATAAGCATTCTTGGCCCATTTTTTATCATCAGACCACACCGCAAAAACCTGAACATCTACACCGCCCTCCTTTAATCGCGGAAGATCAGTGTGACCTGTTTTAATCCTTTTGCCTATATCTTTCCCTGGAAGTATGCTCTCTATAATAACATCATTATGCCCATCGATAACCAATAGATCCTGATGAATCTTCTTATAATCTTGGGCCATACTGCTCAAAGCTAAACTTCCTAAGAAAATAGATAATACGAATTGCTTTTTCATTATTTCGCGTTATGAATGGTTTCATAAATAACATCCTGGATACGGCTTCTCACATTTAAATCATAAATCTTTGTGGAAACCTGAGGATGAACCCTATTGGATAAAAAGATATAGATCAATTGATTGCTTGGATCTATCCATATACAAGTTCCTGTATATCCGGTATGTCCATACACAGATGGATTTGATGTTTTTGATGGATAATTAGCTCCTGGCTTGGGATCATACCGATCAAAACCTAATCCTCTTCTGCTAGTTGCGGACTGACGGGAGGTAAATAAATCAATCGTTTCAGGCTTATAATACTGAACCCCTCCATATTCACCTCGATTCAGCAATAATTGTCCGTAAATAGCCAAATCATTTGCGGATGCAAATAAACCGGCGTGTCCGGCAACACCTCCGGCCATAGCCGCTCCTTCATCATGTACATATCCTTGTAATAAGACTTTACGAAATGCAGTATCTTGTTGAGTAGGAACAATCTGATCTTTAGCAAAGCGATCGCGTGGTAGATAACCTGCAGTTTTCATTCCGATTGGCTTATATAAGAAGTCTTGAACGTAATCTTGCAGGGGTGTTGATGTTTCATGCTCTGAAACCTCTTTCATCACGTACATGCTAATATCTGAATAAACATAATTCCCAATAGGTTTTACCGCAGAATTCAACATCTCAGGCCACATCACATCTCTATAATAGTTATTTATTAAATATGCACTATCAGCAACTTTCACCTGATGACTTTCAGATTTGGTTCTTTGTAAATCCCCCGGTTTTAAATTTCTATAAAAAGGGATAAATGGCGTGAAGCCCGCTTCGTGAAGTAATACTGTTCTTAAAGTAATATTCGCTTTATTACTGTTTTTTGCCTGCCATAAATAATGCCCCATTGTACTATCAAGATTGATGATTCCCTTCTCCTGCAAATGCATAACAACAGGAGTAGTTCCTGCAATTTTACTGACAGAGGCAAGGTCATAAATATCATGAATACTATTGGCATGTTTCTTTGCATAGGTATGATAGCCGTAGGCTTTTTCAAATATAACCTGACCATCTTTGATGGCCATCACCATCATTCCCGGAGCCGCATGCTGTTCAATGGCATCTTTCGCGATTGCATCGATTTGATTACTCATTTTGGCGATATCTAAGCCAGATTGTTTACCATGGGTATACTGTAAACGAGTTTGAGTCGTTGTATTTGGTCCGGAGGTAATACCTAAACCCCCGAAAATTGACATAGCAGCATTGACCTGCGCATCTTCTTCCAAATCTGGGGCTGTCAATATACTCGCAAAGCGACTTAAATTAGCAGCAGATAATCCAATATTTTGATAACTTACTTCGGAGCCAAATTTACAAAGGATAACATCTTTTCTGTTCACTGCGGACTGCAAAACCATTGCTAAATGATCTGATCTCAAATCGCCTTGACTCCCCGCTACGATGATCGTATTATAATACTTTGTATCTTCATCGTACTGCTCAAAACCAAAGCTTTCAACCTCCGCATACCTACCCAGCTGATCGATAAATGCTGAATATTTGGTAGGATCATTCGTTATGACGGCAATTTTACGCTCGTCAAGTCTGGTAAAAGGAATACTATTTTTATTGTTACTTAATAGGACTGTTTGATTATTAATAACCTGCTTGTATTGAGCTTGAAGACAAGAGATTCCGCTAATCAATAAAACTAAAATTAGATTTAAAATACGAATCATAATTATTCTGGGTTTCTATATGTAAATGTAATAATAAAACGCACAAACCTGCATTTGAACCGTGTAATAATTCTGTATATTTGGTTTATGCCTGAGTTACTGGACAACAAAACAGTTTTCACCTTACTTGAGGTATCGCGTAGTATTCAAAAGACGATAGCTGAGCGGTATAAGAGCCTATATTGGATAAAGGCGGAGATGAATAAGCTAAACCATTATTCTCACTCTGGTCATTGCTACCCCGAACTTTTAGAAAAAAAAGACGGTAAAGTGGTCGCTGAAATGCGTTCCATTTTATGGAAGATGGACTATCAGCGCATAAACAGGCAATTTATTGAAATTCTTGGTGAACCTCTTCGAGAAGGAATCACTATGTTATTTCAGGCTGGTATATCTTATGACCCGCTCTATGGCTTCAGTCTAAAGATTGTCGATATTGATCCGACCTTTGTACTCGGTGAGTTAGAAAAAGAAAAACGGGAAAGCATCAAGAAACTCCAGGAAGAAGGTGTATTTGATGCCAATAAAAGATTAGAATTCCCATTAATACCTAAAAGACTAGCCATTATTTCTGTTGAAACAAGCAAAGGACTATCAGATTTTTTTAAAATTATCAATGGAAATCCCTGGGGATATAAAATAGAATACACCTTATTTCCTGCCTTACTTCAGGGTGATAAGTCCATCAGTTCTATTATTAAACAATTAGAAGTAATTGCTAATAAGCTAGAAAATTTTGATGCTGTTGCCATAATTCGTGGAGGTGGTGGAGACGTTGGTCTGAGTTCGTACAATAATTATTTTCTTTCAAAAGCAATTGCAATATTCCCCATTCCTGTTTTAACAGGTATTGGCCACTCAACCAATGAAACCGTTAGTGAGATGGTAGCTTATAAAAATGCAATCACCCCTAGTGAATTAGCAGATTTCCTATTGCAAAAATTCCACAATTTTGCAATCCCCCTGGATCAGGCAGAAGAACGTATTGTAAGAGCGGTCCGAAGCACTTTCGACCGTGAAAACCAAAAACTAAAAAACATGCTGACTGCCATCTCTTGGAATAGCAAAACCCTCATTCTAAAAGATAAGTCTGACTTAAACAGTTTACAAAACCACATCATCCGTCATAGTCGTCAGAAACTAAAAGACCAACAAATACAATTACAAAATTTAGAACGTCTTTTGGGAATGGTCAACCCTATTCATTTGATAAAAAGAGGCTTTAGTATCGTTCGGATGAATGGTAAATCCATACACAAACTAGAACAGGTAGAAATTGGAAACTTATTGGAAATACAGTTAGAAGATGGAACCATAATCACGCAAGTAACTAATAAAGAACCTAATCATGGAGAATAAATATACATATAAAGAAGCATTTGAAGAGTTACAGGAGATTGTATCTGATATTGAATCCGGTGAGATTGCCGTGGATGAATTAACTGAAAAAATCAATCGTGCTTCAGTGCTTCTCAGTATCTGTAAAGCAAAATTAACGGCTTCTGAAGCAGAAGTAGAAAAGCTTTTACAAAAGTTAGAAAATGACACTTCCGCCACCCACGACAATGACGATGAAATCTAATATTAGATTAAAATATAGCAATGTCTCTTCTTAATTTATTGGTTCTTTTATAAAAAAGAATTGTAAAAGATCATTTTAATTCTTAATTCTTAAGTTTTTTTTGCGTTATTTTGCGCTGTTTAGAATTAGTCTTAATCATCCTTTGTTAAGAAACATCTACATATTAGCTATTTCAATATTTCTTCCGCTTTGTTCTCTTGCACAGCTGTTCACTATTTCAGGAACTATAAAGGATGGAAAGGGGCAACCTATGCCCAATGTTAATATTCAGATCCGAGAAAACAGTAGCATTACGGCTTTAACGGATGAACAGGGTTCCTTTGTTATAGATAATCTTCCAAAAGGGACTTACCAACTACGCTTTTCTCACATTGGCTACCAACCCATATTAAGAACTTTTCGATTAGATCAAAATCGTGAAACCAATATCATTTTTTCTCAACAAGAACTTAATATCGATGAGGTATATGTGACCGCTCGAGAATCCAATAACATCAGTACCAGTTCTATCATCACCCGTGATGCTATGCAGCATCTGCAACCTTCAAGCTTTACAGATATCTTAGAACTACTCCCCGGAGGAAGAACTGCATCTCCTCGATTAAATCAAGTAAATGGTATTAATTTACGATCAGTTGACGGAAGTATGTCTGGATATAACACAAGTTCTTTGGGAACGATGTTCAGCATTGATGGTATGCAGTTGAATTCACAATCCATGATAGACCCTACTGCAGGATTTGGGTTGGGACAAGGAACGATGAATAGCGGAAGGATCGCCTCAAATATTGGTGTTGACATGCGAACCATTGCAACTGATAACATCGAAAAGGTCGAGGTCATACGTGGTATCCCATCTGTAGAACACGGAAATTTAACAAGTGGAGTTGTCCTAATTGAACGAATAAAGGGCTATGAACCTTGGTCGGCAAGAATTAAAACGGATGGTTTCAGCAAATTGTTTAGCATTGGAAAAGGTCTTGATCTTAAAGATTATAAACTAAATTTTGATGCCGGTTACCTAATCTCCAATCAGAATGTGACCGACATCTTCAATAACTTCAAACGACTCAATAGTTCAATTCGTGGTGAAAAAACCTGGAAACTCCCTAATTATAGATTCACCTGGAATCATAACATTGACTTTAATACAACGATAGACAATGAACGACTTGATCCGGATAATGATTATAAGCAAACGGATAGCTATAACAATTCCATAAGAAGACTTGGATTAGGTAATACTTTTAAATTATTTTCTTCAAACCCAAAACAGGTTTTTAGAAATGCCAGCTTTTCATTAAATGTTAACTATTCGTCTAACCAGATCGATATTGAACGATTGGTCCAACCCAGCTCTATTAGTATCTTAATGAATTCGTTAGAAGCTGGCAGTCGCGAAACAGGATTTCTCCAATCATCATATATTGGCAAGATGAAAACCGATAGCAGACCATTGGATATTCAATTAAAAATGCTTAGTAATTGGAGCTTCAACGCCTTAATCAAGCATCAGGTAAAAGCCGGTATTGAGTATTCCTATGCAAAAAACTTAGGAAATGGCCAACAATACGATTTAGATTTCCCTATTGCTACCTCTATAAGCGCAAGACCAAGAGCGTTTAATGATATTCCGGCAATTAGCTCATTATCAGCATTTGCAGAGGATAGATTTTTTATCAACTTGGGAGAAGTTTTATTTGAAAATAATTTAGGGGTCAGAGCATTCGCTCAAACCAATTTAGATAGCCGATACAGTATAGCTGGTAAAGTATATGCTGAGCCGAGATACAACGGAAAATTGCATTTGCCAAGAACGACTTTATTTGGAAAGACCCTTAAATCCAACATTTTCGGAGGAATAGGCCTGCAGACTTTAATTCCTAATCAAAACCTACTTTATCCGCAACTCTATTATAACGACATTCCAGAATTAATTTATTATCACAACAACCCCGAATATAGGATTGCCTGGGCGAATACCTTTATCACGGACCAGACTAATTTTGATCTTCGTCCGGCAAAAAATAAAAAATGGGAAATCGGTGCTCAGTTCGACTTAGGAGGAAATACCTTCTCCATTAATTATTTTAATGAAGCAATGAGTAATGGATTTAGAAGCGTGACACAATATAACGCCATCCCCTTGAGAAAATATGATGTTAATTCCATTGATCCGACAGCCATTACTTCAAAACCGGATATTACCGATTTTTCCTATGAGGATCAGGCCGAATATCATAGCTATACTAAAAACGAAAATGGAAGCTCAACAGAAAAATCGGGAATTGAATATCAGTTTAGCTCTAAACGTATCCCCGGATTGAACACTAGATTTACCATAAACGGAGCTTGGTTCAAAACTTCAAATAGAAATATTCAACCCGTATTTGAAGCCATTTCCCAGAATGTAGTGACAGATGGCAAAGTCAGACAATACATCGCTTTATATAAAAACGGAAATACAGGTGGCACGTACGAATCATTAAATACAAATGTAACCGCAGATTCCTATCTGCCAACATTGGGAATAAACCTTTCTCTCTCCGTTCAAAATGTTTGGTACAAATCTTCACAACGTTTATTCAGAGACGACTTACCGATTGGATATTATGATATAGAACAAAATTATCATGCCTATACCGAAGCTGATCGCAACGATCCGAACTTAAGATACTTCGATTTAAAAAATGACCCTTTTCTCTACAATAAATTTACAGCACCGATTGATTTGCTTGTCAATTTTAAGGCGACTAAAGTTATTAAAGATAAAATCAGAATTGCCATGTTTGTAAATCGCTTATTCATTTACAAACCTAACTATACACAGTATGGCGTCTACAATATCAGAAGAAACGACCCTTCTGATAACCCATACTTCGGAATGGAAATAAATATTAAAATTTAAACACGCAATTAACTATTAAAAAGATGAAAAATAAAACAATTCTTAATTGGCTTTTCTTTGGCCTAATTGTTTTCTCCTTTAGCTCTTGTATGAAGGATGAATTCTTGGAATCAAGATCAGAAGTTACCATTGAAATTGATAACTCTAAACTTGAAGGTGAATACACTTTATCCAACGTTAAGATACAATTACAGGAAATTAATAGTCAGACGACTACCTCTGCCACACTAGCAGAAGGGGCAGATGCTGCTACAGCCAACTTGACTTATGGAACTTACACCGCAACCTTAGAAGGGGATATTACTATGTCTGTCAATGGTACAGAAAAAGCGATGAAGGTAAAATCACATAAATCAAATATTGTTGTAAATTCTGAAGCCTTGACTATCAGTCTGGAGACGTTCCTTTCTGATCCTTCAACAAATTTCGTATTTAAAGAAATCTTTTTTACAGGTACGTTGAGCGAGGAAGGAAAACAATATAACGGTGATAAATACTTTATCATTCATAACAACTCTTCTGACACTTTATATGCGGACGGGCTTTTCATTGCACAATCTGATTTCTTAACAATCACTAAAAGAGATTACACACCTGATGTTATGAAAGATGCGGTTTCATCTGATCAGATATTCAGAATACCTGGAAATGGAACGGAATACCCTGTTTTACCAGGTGAAGATTTCATAATAGCAAATAATGCAATCAACCATACCACGGGAAATCCTAACTCTATTGACCTAAGTAATGCTGATTTTGAGATCGAATTAATCGGTTCTATCAATGTTGATAATCCTGCTGTACCTAATACAGTAAATATTTCAGGAAATTTATTGATGCACAATCAGGGATATACCGCTTATGTGATGGGCAGACTTCCGGAAGGGATGGATGACGATAAATTCAGAGAAGAAAATGGATACACCTATAGCTATATAGCTGTAAACGGAAGAGAACTGTCTTTTGACTCTTACAAAATCCCTAATTCTTATATTATCGATGCCGTGAATCTATCGGTGAAAACAGGTTTCGAATGGTTAGTTACTGCACCGACTTTAGACATGGGATGGTCCTACGCTGGTCTTGTTACCGGGGACAAAGAGCGATACAATAAATCAGTAGTTCGCAAGCAACTAGGAACTCTTGATAATGGCAAAGCGCTTTTACAGGATACAAATAATTCTACAGTAGACTTTGACCCTGCAGTTAAAGCTACTTTGTTAAAGTAAAATGAAAAAAGAACTGTTCATAGCGGTTATAGCTTGCTCTTTATGGCAAGTGGTCAATGCGCAAGATTCCTTGAAGATGCATCTACAGGGAATTCGGGAGAGGACTGACCAGGCTCAAGTAATCAGAAATGATTTCTATAAAAGTCCGGCATTAAGACCATTCCAATATCGGCAATCTATAACTCCTGTGAACATTTCTTATTTTGCCGATAATAAGGATTTATACAATTATCAGACTGGATCTGGAGATAAAGGCTTTAGCATTTCCACCGACTCTTATCAGAAACATATCTTCCCGAATATTACTCTTTGGGGAAATGCAAAATATGAGAATTTTAAAGTTCAAAATTTAAAATTCAACGAAACCTCTGATTACGAGTTATTATTCCCTTATTTAACGGCTGATTCTGTTGGAGGAAACCTCAATACAGAAATTTATGAGTTCTCCGGAGGGATAGCAAAAGAAGTTGGTAAATGGATATTTGCTGGTGAGGCGGGTTATCGTGCAAACCTTTCCCATCGAAAGATCGACCCGAGACCCATAAATAATTCATCGGATATAAAAGCCGCCTTAGGAGCTTCTTATGCTATTACTTCACATTACTATCTGTCTGCCAATGTTGATCTAAGATTCTACAAACAAAGGAATGAGCTTAGTTTTGTATCTGTATTGGGAAGACCTGCCATATATCATTTTAACGGACTGGGAGCCTATAACAATCTAATTTCTGGTTCGGCAGGAGTACAAGGAGATATTCTTTATCAATTAAATGCTGTAGAGGCTAAACTTATCTTGGCTCCAAAAAATGATAAAGGAATATTCATACAACTTGGAGCTGATCAGAAATCGGGATTCAGAACACTTCCCTTATCTACAGCACATGCCAATGATTGGAAAGATCAGGTTGTTTCAGGAAAAATAGGATATCTCCACAACAATACCGATTGGCGATACGGCGCACTTGCTTCCTTGGATTTACAAACTAAGAAAGGATCTGAAGGACTGTTTAATAATGAAGGTGCTTCAACAGGTTATGTCAAAATTTCAGAACTTTCTTCCTATCGTTATTATAATTTCCACTATAATCTGGAAGCCTATATTGGTCAAAAGGATTGGAGTGTGAAACCTTACGCTAGTTATTCGCAAATCAAGGAGCAGTATGTAAACCCCTTCCGTGAACAATTCACTAATAATGTGAATTTTGGAGTACAAGGTCAGTATTTGTTGGAATTGAATCGCGGCTTATTCGGAATTAGCTTAAATTTGCAGCAACAAAAGGTCCTGGATAAGGGTTCAGTATTCAACGGAATGGTACAAGGAACAGGAATAGCTGATTTGCTACAGCAAAACTATAATTACCTGACAGCAGAACCTTTCAGCATAGGAGGACAGGCCCGATATGATTTTGTACTTTCCGGAAAAATTAAACCTTTTGTTAGTGTGCAAGCATTATCAGCCAGCAAAATAAATCAGAAGTATTATACACTTACCCTTGGGACAGTGTTTTAAAGAGCAAAAATGAAGAGGATATTAGTCATTGGTATCGTATTAGGATTAACCATATTAAGTAGTGCCTTTTTAAGTGAAAAGGAAATACAGGACTTGCGGGCTTTATATAGCAAACCAGTTAGCGAGTGGCCTAAACCTACTATTGATTCGGGTGTTGTTTATGAGGAATTCAAATCCTTACCTAAATTGGACAGCAGCTATTTCTCTTTAATGGAGCAACCTAAAGTTGTGCTGGGTAAATTCCTTTTTTTTGATCCTATTCTTTCAGGATCCAATCAAATTTCCTGCAGCTCCTGTCACAATCCACAGACTTCATGGGCCGATCATTCCAGCGTACCTGTTGGAAATGACCATCTTGTTGGAAACCGTAATACAATTTCTTTATTGAATGTACATGCTAGAAAAAGTATGTTCTGGGACGGCAGAGCCCATTCTTTGGAAGAACAAGCCTTAAGTCCTATTGAGGCTCATAATGAAATGGCAATGGACCTAACCAAGTTAGTCCCTAAACTTAAAGCCATCCCCGAATATAGAAGATTGTTTAAAGAAGCTTTTGCTGATGAGGATTTCTCAATGCCGGAAATTATGAGTGCATTAGCTGCCTTCCAACGTACATTAACCAGTAAACGCAGTAAATTTGATGAATTTATTGACGGAAAATATGATGTCCTAAATGATGATGAAATCACCGGATTGCATCTCTTTCGCACGAAAGCTCGATGTATGAATTGCCATAATGGGCAATATTTCACAGATGAAGACTTCCATAATATCGGCCTAACCTATTATAAAAGAAAATATCAGGATTTAGGGCGCTATGAGGTGACTAAAGACCCAAAAGATGTTGGTAAATTCAGAACAGCCTCATTACGCGATGTAATGGATACCAATCCATGGATGCATAATGGTCTTTTTGACAACATCATCGGTGTCATCAATATGTACAACTCCGGAATGGCTATTAATAACCCAAAAACTCCTGAACAAGAAGCTGATCCTATGCATCCCCGTATAGATCCATTAATGAAAAAACTCGATCTTACCCGGGATGAAATCAGGCAAGTAGCCGCTTTTCTGGAAGCCATTACCGCCGGCAAATATAAAATGCCAAGACCCGAAAAATTACCTCGGTAAATTTGTAACTATCTTGTAAACTAATAATTTTTCTCTAGTTACGGGAACGTGTTCTCGGTTTTTTCCATAACTTTGAAGGTTATGCAAAACAATGCTACTCATTCTCCGAAAACCCACATCCAGATTAAAGGTGCTCGTGTAAATAATCTTAAAAACATCGATGTTGATATCCCTAAGAATCAACTTGTTGTCATCACTGGCATGTCGGGATCCGGAAAATCATCCTTAGCCTTTGACACGCTTTATGCCGAAGGTCAACGCAGATATGTGGAAAGCTTATCATCCTATGCAAGACAATTCATGGGACGTATGAACAAACCGGATGTTGACTACATAAAAGGCATAGCTCCCGCAATTGCTATTGAACAAAAAGTTATTTCCAGTAATCCCAGATCGACCGTCGGTACGTCTACTGAAATCTATGATTACTTAAAACTACTCTTCGCCCGAATTGGTAGAACCATATCGCCAATTTCTGGTAATGAAGTAAGTAAAGATACCGTCTCTTCAATCGTTGATAAGCTGTTGAGCTATGAGGATGACGCGACCATTACCATATACAGCCCTTTAATTCCTTCTAATAACAGAAAATTAAAAGAAGAGCTTTCCTTACTACTTCAAAAAGGATTTGTCAGAATCAAATACAATGATTCTATTCAAAAAATAGAATCAGTCATTGAAAATAAAGAAATCACAAACTCATCATTCAAAGAGGGTGATATTGCCATTGTTATTGATCGTGTCAAATTAGAACATAATGATGATACCATTAATCGTTTGGCTGACTCTATACAAACTGCTTATTTTGAAGGTAAAGGTGAATGTATGGTTGAGGTCGATGATGAAGTGTTTAAATTCACTGATAAATTCGAATTAGATGGGATCACCTTTGAAGAACCTACTCCAAACTTTTTTAGTTTCAATAATCCTTACGGAGCTTGTAAGCGATGTGAAGGTTATGGAAAAATAATAGGAATTGATCCGGATTTAGTAATTCCGGATAAGAGCAGATCAGTTTACGATGGTGCTATAGCGCCATGGAGGGGAGAGAAAATGGGGGCCTGGCTAGATAAATTGGTCCGAACGGCTATCAAGTTCAATTTTCCAATCCATCGTGCCTATAGTGATTTAACAAAAGCCCAACAAGAGCTCCTATGGACAGGTAATAAATATTTCCGCGGGCTAAATGATTTCTTTTCAGAACTCGAAGAACAAACTTATAAAATCCAATATAGAGTAATGCTTTCCCGTTACCGTGGAAAAACAGACTGTCCTGAGTGTAAAGGAACCAGGCTACGTAAGGATGCAACCTACGTGAAAATTAATGGCCATTCCATAACGGATGTTGTACTGTTACCTTTGGATCAAGCTTTAGAATTATTTTCGAATCTGGATTTAACAGCCAATGAAACTATTATTGCTAAACGTTTATTAGCTGAGATCGTTAATAGACTTCAATTTTTATGTGATGTTGGATTAAGTTATTTGACGTTAAACCGCCTGAGTAATAGTTTATCCGGCGGAGAGTCACAGCGTATTAATCTGGCCACTTCTTTGGGCAGTTCTTTAGTGGGATCTATCTATGTTCTAGATGAACCCAGCATCGGTTTACATCCTCGTGATACCCAAAGGTTAATTGCGGTACTGAAATCTTTAAGAGATGCCGGAAATACAGTCATTGTTGTGGAACACGAACAGGAGATGATGGAAGCTGCTGATTACTTAATAGATATCGGTCCCGAAGCTGGGATAAATGGTGGTGAATTAGTCTTCGGCGGTACCTATAAAGAAATTTTAACAGATAAACATAGCCTCACCGGGAAATATTTAAATCAGAAATTATCTATTGCAGTTCCCGAAAAACGAAGAAAATGGAATGAAAGCATCCGGATCAACGGCGCTCGTGAGAATAATCTACAAGGTATAAATGTAGACTTTCCCTTAAATATTTTCACCGTAGTATCGGGTGTATCTGGTTCCGGGAAAACATCCTTGGTTAAAAGAATTTTATACCCGGCCTTACAAAAAGGAATCGGCTCATATTCCGGTGAACAAACCGGTCTGTATGATGGCATTGAAGGCGCAATGGACCAGATAGAACAAGTGGAGATGGTGGATCAAAATCCAATCGGAAGATCAACACGCTCAAATCCTGTCACCTATGTAAAAGCATGGGACGAAATCAGATCACTATACGCTTCTTTACCAGCTGCTAAAGCTAACGGATTAAAACCTTCTGCTTTCTCTTTCAATGTAGAGGGAGGACGATGTGAAGTTTGTCAAGGAGAGGGTGTTGTAAAGATTGAGATGCAATTTATGGCGGATATTGTTCTTCCATGTGAAGCCTGTGATGGAAAACGCTTTAAACAACATGTCTTAGATGTTCAGTATAAGGAAAAATCCGTATCGGACGTATTAGGACTTAGTGTGGACGAAGCGATTGAGTTCTTTGCCGATCAACCCAAAATCCTTAATAAATTAACCCCTCTACAAGAAGTAGGATTAGGATATGTAAAACTAGGTCAATCTTCCAGCACACTTTCTGGTGGGGAAGCACAACGGATCAAACTAGCATCATTCTTAATTAAAGGTAATAATCAAAAGAAAACAATGTTCATCTTTGATGAACCTACGACAGGTCTGCACTTCCATGACATCAGCAAATTACTCAAAGCTTTTAACGCTCTTATTGCTTTAGGAAACACAGTATTGGTCATTGAACATAATCTGGATATGATCAAGTCTGCCGATTGGGTAATTGATATTGGTCCTGAAGGTGGAGCAAAAGGAGGAAATGTTGTCTTCGCCGGCACTCCTGAAGACTTAGTAAAATGTAAAGACTCTTATACCGGTGACTTTTTAAAACGTCACCTCAATCTTAAACCCTAAATTTTAAATAATGTATAGAAAGTTAAGTATTTCCATGTTGTTCTTATGCTTCTGTACTGTGCTATCTGCACAGGTGGAGCGACCAAAATTGGTAGTAGGTTTAATGGTAGACCAAATGCGCTGGGATTATCTTTACAGGTTCGCTGATCGCTATGGTGATGATGGTTTCAAGCGACTTTTAAACGAAGGTTTCTCTTGTGAAAACACCGTCATTAATTACGTCCCTACATTCACCGCTATTGGCCATAGCTCTGTTTATACCGGAAGCGTTCCTTCGATTCACGGAATAGCAGGAAATGATTGGATCGAACAACAAACTGGAACTTCTATGTATTGTACACAGGACGATGCCGTAGAAGGTGTCGGAACGACTGAAAAAGAAGGCAAACAATCTCCAAGAAATCTATTAGCATCTACGGTTACTGATCAGCTGAAGCTGGCGACTAATTTCCACTCTAAAGTAATTGGTATAGCGATCAAAGATCGTGGCGGAATTCTTCCTGCAGGTCATTTTGCAGATGCAGCTTATTGGTTTGAAGCAAAATCAGGTGACTGGATTAGTAGCACCTACTATATGAAAGATTTACCTTCTTGGGTGAATAATTTCAATAAACAAAAATTAGCCGACAAATACCTGAAACAAGACTGGAATACACTGTATCCTATCGACACGTACAAAACCAACAGCATCGATGACGATAACATTTATGAAGGAAAATGGGCTGGAGAAGAAACTGCGGCTTTCCCTCGTAAAACCTCACTCCTTATGAAGGATGCTGGTTATGAATTAATTAAATCTACACCATACGGAAATACGATAACCTTAGATTTTGCCAAAGAAGCTATAAAAAATGAAAATCTAGGAAATAACCCGGAACAAGCGACAGATTTTCTTGCCGTAAGCTTATCTGCAACAGATTATGTTGGTCACCGTTATTCCCTCTCTTCTGTTGAAATCGAAGACATTTATCTTCGTTTAGATCAGGAACTAGCAAAATTCTTTAAATACCTGGATGAAACAGTGGGTAAAGGTAATTATACTTTTTTCCTGACTGCTGATCATGCCGCTTCTTACAACTCGCGTTATTTTATGGATATGCGTGGAAACGGTGGTTATTTCTTCTCACGTCAATTATTGCGTAATTTAAATGACTCTTTGAAAACTGAATTTGGTGCTGATAATTTGATTTTAAGTTTAATGAACTATCAGGTTCACTTGAACTATGCAACGATTGAAAATGCTAAATTGGATGAGGAAAAAATCAAGAAATCGATCATTAAGCAGTTAAGACATGAAGACGGTGTATCTTATGTGGTCGATATGGAAGGCGGCGAAAACATGATGGTACCGGCTCCGATCCGTGAAAAAATTATCAATGGCTACAACCGCAAACGCAGCGGGGCTATTCAGATTATAACAGAGCCACAATGGTATGATGGAACACCAAGATCAACAGGTACTACGCATGGAACCTGGACTCCTTATGATTCGCATATCCCATTGGTATTTATGGGCTGGGGAATAAAACATGGTACTTCGAATGAAACTGTAGACATAACGGATATCGCCCCAACAATCTCCGCATTACTTCATGTAATGGAACCAAATGGTTCAATCGGGAAGCCTATTGTGGAGGTCTTGCAGAAATAAGTTTTATTTTTCATACTTTTGAGAATTAGGACCTGAAAGGTTTAATATGCTATCGAAAAAAACGAAATATGCAATAAAAGCCCTTATGGTATTGGGCAGAAAATACGGACAAGAGCCTATGCAAATAGGTAAAATTGCCGAGGAGGAACGTATCCCAAAGAAGTTCTTAGAACAAATATTATTGGAGATGCGTAATGCCGGAATTTTATATTCCAAAAAAGGTGCCGGGGGTGGCTACAGCCTAAACAAAGCTCCTGAAGATATCTATCTTTCTCAAGTCATGCGATTGATCGACGGACCTATTGCATTACTCCCTTGTGTAAGTTTAAATTTTTACCGTTCGTGTGAAGAATGTGTGGAAGAACATGCTTGTGGTATTCGCGATACTTTCGTAGAAGTACGTAATGCTATGCTTCAAATATTGAATGATACCAGTATCTCCAATTTGATTAATAAGGAAAAGGAACTGAACCTCGATGTAGGTAAAGACTAAATCTCATAAAGTTCTAATGGAAGCCCATCGGGATCGGTGAAAAAAGTAAATTTCTTATTGCTTGTTTCATCAATACGGATGGGCTCTGTTTTTATACCCATCTCTTTTAACAAATCAACCTGGGCCTGGATATCTTCAACTTTAAACGCTAAATGCCGCAAACCTCTTGCCTCAGGATAACTCGGACGGTCCGCCGATTCCGGAAAAGAAAATAATTCTATAACATATGTTCCATTCAATGCCAGGTCTAATTTATAAGATTCTCGCTCCGCTCTGTATACTTCCTGCAAAATCTCAAAACCCAAAACTTCCGTATAAAAAGCTTTTGACAGCTTGTAGTTACTGCAGATAATAGCAATATGATGAATACCCTTTAACGCTAGCATTTACAATACCTCCATTAATTTTTCAAAGGCCATACCTCTGGATGCTTTCAATAAAATCAGGTAATCTTCAATCGGGTTCTCCTGAAGGTAGTTTTTCAGATCTTCCGTCGTTTCATAATAATTCCCTTCCTCTTCCCTCAAAGCATAAAATGCTTTACCCACAAAGATCAGTTGATCTAACTTTAAACTTTTCGCTTTCTCAACAACCTGTTGATGTTCTATCTCGCTCTGATCACCCATCTCAAACATATCCCCTAAAATGGCCAGTTTACGATCTCCTTGAATAACATCTAAATTTCCAAGTGCGGCAGCCATGCTGCTTGCATTTGCATTATAATAATCAGCAATTATTGTATTCCTTTCCGTGCTGGTGATTTGCGAACGGTTGTTCTGGGGTACATAATCAGCAAGGCCATTGTTTATCTCTTCCGTATTCAATCCAAACGTTAAACCCAGGGCAACCGCAGCTAACATATTTTCAATGTTATAGGCACCAGTTAAATGCGTTTTAACCTGCTGCCTTTCCTCGGAGTCTTTCGTTTTCCAAAAGATTGTTAAATATGGATCTGCAACAATCAATCCCCCCTGAATCTCATTTTTCTCCGAAAAGCCATAATAGATCACTTGTTGAAGTGCTCTATCCTTCGCCATCTGCATCAAATATTCATTATCTCCCTGAATATAAACCTGCCCGTTACGGTTTTTTAGAAAATCATAAAGTTCACCTTTAGCTTTCATCACCCCCTCAAAAGAACCAAATCCTTCAAGGTGTGCTTTACCTACATTCGTTATAAAACCATGAGTAGGTCGCGAAATCTCACTAAGGAAAGCAATTTCCTCTTGATGATTCGCTCCCATTTCAACAATAGCAATCTCAACATCTTCCCTCAAGGAAAGCAAGGTTAACGGTACTCCGATGTGATTATTTAAGTTACCTTTTGTGGCATAGGTATTGAATTTCTGCGAAAGTACTGAATGAAGTAACTCCTTGCTGGTCGTTTTTCCATTTGTCCCGGTGATACCAATAACAGGTATTGTTAATTGTTCCCTGTGAAATCTTGCCAAATCCTGCAGCGTACTTAACACATCATCCATAAGAATATACGATGGGTTTTCTTTATAATAATTCTCATCATCCAAAATCACATACTTAGCCCCGGCTTCCAGTGCCTTATCCGCAAAACTGTTTCCGTTGAAATGATCACCCTTCAGCGCAAAAAACAAACAGTCCTTACTTATTTGTCTTGTATCCGTACATACTGTTGGAAATTCTTTGTAGATCTGGTAAAGTTGAGCTATTTGCATCACATATAATTTTAAAACAAAGGTAAGGATGAAGCTTAAATATAAAATAGTGATTTGCAAAAATTCAAAAAACAAGAATTCACAATGGCACAATAAG
>JBEBRZ010000051.1:0-26971 GCA_040394615.1 Sphingobacterium mizutaii | reverse complement strand
TTACAATTTCTTTATGATCTAAAATGGTAAATCATCGTCATCAGAAGCATTTGCAGAAATATCTACCGGAGGCATATCCGCATAACCTGGTGTTGGCGCAGCTTGTGCTGTATTAGCTAATTTAGTTACTCTCCATGCAACAAGTGAATTGAAATAAGTAGTAATACCTTCTTTGTTAGTCCAAGGACGTCCACGAAGATTGAAAGATACCTCTACTTCATCACCTATGGCTAGATTATCAAATATGTTTACTCGATCTTGTGTTGATTCAAAACGAATATATTCTACAAATTGTGGGTTCTCAGCATAGGCAACGATCAAATCTCTCTTTTTGAAAGATTCAGTTACTTGTTGAGTCGCTCCTATTTCATGTACTTTTCCTCTTATTTCCATAGCTTATCTATTAAACCGTAAAATTAAACATTTTTTGCTAAGAGAATAAGTAACTTTGCATAAATATGGCAGAAGTTTTCAACAAAAAGAATAAGGTAATCATCACTTGCAACCGAAGGTTATCTCCTTACCTAGAACAAGAAGTCCGTGAATTAGGATTTGATATCAAACGTGCTTTCAATACCGGAGTAGAGATACAAGCATCTGTAAATGAATGCATAAAACTAAATTTAAACCTACGCATTGCAAGTCAGGTTTTATACGAATTAAAGTCTTTCAAAGCAAAGAATGCGGATGAGCTTTATAAGCAATTAATGGGTATTGCCTGGGAAGACCTTATCCCCATTGATGGTTATTTTACCGTAACATCCAATGTTCATAATGAAACCATTACTACTCCTTTATTTGCCAATGTAAAAGTAAAGGATGCGATTGTGGATCGTATAAAAGAGCGAAAAGGAGTCCGTCCTAATTCCGGTCCTGATTTAAATAGAGCTGTTATTCATCTACACTGGATAGAAGAACGCGCCGAGATATTTTTAGACACTTCCGGCGAAACACTTGCCAAACATGGATACCGGAAACACCCTGGTAAAGCCCCAATGTTGGAAGCTTTAGCTACAGCTACCATCATGGCAACTCAATGGGATGGAAAATCACCTTTCGTAAATCCCATGTGTGGCTCCGGCACATTAGCCATCGAAGCTGCCTTAATGGCTCAAAACAGAAAACCCGGACTGCAACGCATGAATTATTCCTTTATGCACTTCATTGGTTATGATGAAGAAGTTTTCTTTGAGGAGAGAAGAATAATAAAAGATATTACAGATAAAACCAATTTACCACATATTATTGCCTCTGATATTTCTTCTGAGGCCATCGAAATCTCCAAGCTAAATGCGCGCACAGCTGGCGTGGAGCACCTTATTGAATTTGAAGTTTGTGATTTTGAAAAAACCACCATTCCTGAGGGTGATGGTGTAATTATGTTTAATCCTGAGTATGGTGAACGACTTGGCGTACACAGCAGATTGGAGATTACCTATTCCAGAATTGGTGATTTTATGAAGAAAAACTGTAAAGGATATCGAGGATACATCTTTACAGGAAATCCGGACTTAGCCAAAAAGATAGGATTGAGGGCATCCAGAAGATTTGAATTCTTTAACGGAAAATTAGATTGCAGACTTTTACAATACGAATTATACGATGGCTCTAAAGACAGATTACCAGACGGAAATAATTAATAAAACAGCTGAATTCGTTGAGGATAAACTGAAAGATGCAGAATCCGGACACGATTGGTGGCATATCCTAAGGGTATGGAACAATACCAAACTCATCTTAAAAGAAGAAAAAGCTGACGATTTCGTTTGTGAACTGACTGCCTTGTTACATGATATTGCAGATAGTAAATTTCATAACGGCGATGAAAGTATTGGACCAAAGGTTGCTGCGGAATTTTTAAACAGCCTTGGAGTCGATCCCAAAACAGTTGATCATGTTCAAAAGATTATTTTGAACATGTCTTTTAAAGCCTCTTTGGGGGAAGTTTCTTTTCATTCAAAAGAATTGGAGATTGTTCAGGATGCTGATCGTCTGGATGCTATAGGTGCTATAGGAATCGCCAGAGCTTTTAATTATGGCGGTTTTAAGAATCGAGAAATCTATAACCCGAATATTCCTTTCGAGGAAAATCAAAGTAAGGAAGCTTATAAAAACACCACAGCTCCTACTATAAATCATTTCTACGAGAAACTATTATTATTAAGGGATAAAATGAATACCGCTGCGGCGCGTAAAATTGCAGACGGGAGACATGAATTCATGGAGACCTTTCTGCAACAATTTTATGGTGAATGGAATGGTAAGCAGTAAGTTTAATAATTTCTTAATATAATTTGGGTAAATTCGGAGTATGTTTCAAAAAACATGCTCCGAATGATTGCTAAACATCTATACAAATTTATTGCATTCTGCATCTGCCTATTTCCTACCCTAGTCTTCTCTCAAGACCTGGATTCCCTACAAATTGTACAAGCTAATTGGAATAAAAAGGAAATTAAAAAAGGTGTTATTTGGCACCAAGGACACTTTGACAACTTATTCAATGGCGTTCAGGAAATCAATTGGGTGGAAATTGATCTCAAAAAACACAAAAAACATATCCATATTGCCGGCGATTCCTCAAAACTTAAACCCACATCCTTATTTGCTGAAGAAAACAACGCCTTAATAGCCATTAATGCATCCTTTTTCGATATGAAAAACGGGGGTTCTGTAGACTTTATTAAAGTGGATAATCAGCTGATTAATAAGGGTAATAAACCTTCAGAACGGGCAAATGCTATATTCAGTATTTCTAAAAAAGATATCAAAATAGAAAAATCAAGCCAAGAAGCCACGGTCGAATCTAAAGCTCATTCCATATTGCAGGCAGGACCATTATTGATTGAAGGGAACAAGTACGTTCAACTAGAGAAAAATCCTTTCAATGATAATCGACACCCAAGAACAGCTATTGCAATTACCAATAAGGATAAACTCATTTTATTAGTGGTCGATGGAAGAAATAGTCAAGCCTATGGCATGAATCTGATAGAATTAAGTAAAATCTTTAAATGGCTTGGAGCTAAAGATGCTATGAACCTTGATGGTGGCGGGAGTAGCACTTTATGTATAAAAGACGCTAGTCCCAATTCTATTGTCAATTATCCGTCTGACAACAAAAAGTTCGATCATGAAGGCCAACGATCTGTTGCCAATATTATATATTTTAAATAAACGTTTCAAAATAATGAAAAAACAGGTATTACTAGTAGCTATGACAGCTTTATTCCATGTGGGTCTATTTGCCCAATCGTCTATTATCGCTCACAGAGGAGCTTGGAAAAACACAAAAGTTCCACAAAATTCTATTGCATCCTTAGATGCTGCAATTGTGCAAGGCGTTTGGGGAAGTGAGTTTGATGTTC
The DNA here is from genome assembly GCA_040394615.1 of Sphingobacterium mizutaii. Taxonomy (GTDB): domain Bacteria; phylum Bacteroidota; class Bacteroidia; order Sphingobacteriales; family Sphingobacteriaceae; genus Sphingobacterium; species Sphingobacterium mizutaii_A. The sequence continues at coordinate 23,603 of JBEBRZ010000051.1, read as the reverse complement.
ATTTAACAAAAGACGATATCTTGGTCGTATGTCATGATCATAATTTCTATGGATTAGAAATAGAGCAATCGACCTATCAAGAATTACTTGCTAAAAAACATCCAAATGGAGAGTCTATTCCTACAGCTGAAGAATATATAAAAGAAGGATTAAAACAAAAAAACACCAAACTGATATATGAACTAAAGACAAGTCAAATTGGTAAAGCAAGGACATTACAAGCAGTTGAAGCATCATTGGCACTCGTTAAGGAATTAAAAGCAGAATCCCTTGTAGAATACATTGCTTTTGATTGGGATGCCTGTTTAAAATTTAGAGAATTAGATAAAAAAGTAAAGATTCATTACTTAAATGGTGACAAAACACCTGCAGAAGTAAAGGCCGCGAAGTTAACCGGTGTTGATTATCATTACAGCGTATTTCAAAAAAATCCAACCTGGATTAAAGAGTTTAAAGCATTGAAATTAAAGACCAATGCCTGGACTGTGAACAAGGAAGAAGATATGAAATTTGTGATTGATCAAAAGGTTGATTTTATTACTACAGATGAACCTGAATTATTGAAAACTGTATTGAAAAAATAAAATGAAAAAGATACTAATTTGCCTAAGCTTAGTGTTATCCCTTGGAATGAGCTATGCTCAACAAATGAATATAGCTACTTTTAATATTCGTTTAAAAAATACAGGGGACACAGGAAATCTTTGGGATGACCGTAAAACATACTTAACAGATCTTATCAAATTCCACGAATTTGAAATCTTCGGTGTACAGGAAGCCTTCAAAGATCAATTGAATGACATGACTGCGAATCTTCCGGATTTCAAATACATCGGAGTAGGACGAGATGACGGAGCTGAAAAAGGAGAGCACTCTGCAATCTTTTATAATACAAAACGTTTTTCAGTAAGTGAATCCGGGACATTTTGGTTATCCGCCACAGATACAAAAACTCCTAATAAAGGATGGGATGCTGCCCTACCTAGAATTTGTACCTGGGGAATCTTCAAAGATAAAGTCAGCGGTAAGAAATTTATCTTTATGAACACGCACTTTGATCATGTTGGTGTTGAAGCAAGACGCGAAAGCGCCAAGTTAATACTCGCTAAAGCAAAGGAATTTGCTAAAGATCTTCCTTTAATCTTAACGGGTGACTTTAATGTAAATGAAACAAATGAAGCCTATTTTACCCTTGCAAAAAGCGGCGTCGTACAAGATGCACATGAATTAGCCGAAATCGTATATGAACCGAACTCTTCTTTCAATGGATGGGGCAAATCATTAAAACCAAAAGGAAGAATTGATCATATCTTTATCACAAAACCTTTTAAGGTTCGTAAATACGGTATCCTCACAGATACATATATGGGTAAATTCCCATCCGATCATTTCCCTGTTTACGTAGAATTAAACTGGAAATAACCACAAATAATTAAAAATGCTTCAGAAATGAGGCATTTTTTTTATATATCCTGTTAAATTTGCACCTTTAATTATACTTAATTATCATAAGAAATGAAGACTTTAAAAAAATTAGTTGCATTGGGAATTTTAGGTTCATCACTAGTATTATCAAGTTGTGATACCTTAAACCAAGGCGGATTTACTTTACCTTCTCAAGGAACCGGAACCGCAACTAACAATACCGGAGGCTCTGCAAGCTCCCAGACTTCAAACGGCAATATTACACAAGCAGAAGCAACTACCGGGATTAAACAAGCTTTAAATAGTGGCCTACAAGAAAGTATAAAGACCTTATCTGTAAAAGACGGCTTTTTAGGGGACGCGGCTGTGAAAATCTTAATGCCGGATGAAGCTAAAAAAGTGGAATCAGCATTAAGGGCTATTGGAATGAATAGTCTTTGTGATCAATTTATATCCAGCATGAATAGAGCAGCTGAATCTGCAGTAAAAGAAGCGTCTTCGGTTTTTGTTAACTCGCTATCTAAAATGACGGTGACAGATGCTTTCAATATCCTGCTTAGCGGCCAGCAAGATGCTGCAACTAATTTCTTCAAAAGATCTACTTCCTCAGAATTGACTACAAAATTCAGCCCTATTATTGAGTCAGCAATGGGCGCCAATAAGGTTACAACCTATTGGAATCAATTAACAACTGCTTATAATAAGCTACCTTTAAGTAATAAAATCGAAACAGATTTAACTGCTTATGTAACGCAGAAAGCCATTGATGGACTTTTTGTTAAAGTGGCTGATCAGGAACTGAAAATCCGTCAAAATATAGGCTCCTCAAGGAATACCGGAATATTGGATAAGGTCTTTGGTTGGGCAGATAAACAATAATAAGAAATCGAATTTCTAAAGTTCAAAAAAAACAGTCATCCATTCTAAATAGATGACTGTTTTTTGTAGCTAAAGACCTATTTAAATTTGTAGTTTTGTGACATGGAAATTAATACTATAAAAGATTTTCAAGTTGCTGAAAATTTTACCCGATACGTACAGGTAGATACCCAATCTAATGCTCAATCAAGCACTGTACCTTCTACAGAAAAACAAAAGAATTTAAGTCGTATCCTGGTTGAGGAATTAAAATCAATCGGTATTGAAGATGCCCACCTCGATGATTTAGGATATGTGTATGCAACAATACCATCAAACACCGACAAAAAAGTTCCTGTTATATGCTTTTGTTCCCATGTAGACACTTCTCCTGATTCTTCAGGAACAGATGTTAAACCCTTAATTCACAAAAATTACCAAGGTCAGGATTTAGTTTTACCGGATGATCCTAAAGTCGTTATCAAATTCGCTGAACATACGGATCTAAAAGACCAAATAGGTAATGACATCATTACTGCCAGTGGCAAAACACTATTGGGGGCTGATGATAAAGCCGGTGTAGCAGAGATTATGGATGCCGCAAGAATATTAATGGCAAATCCGGAAATAAAACATGGTGATATTAAGATTCTTTTTACTCCTGATGAAGAAATTGGAAGAGGTGTGGATCATGCTGATCTTAAGAAATTAGGAGCAGAATATGCCTATACCATGGATGGCGAAAAAGCGGGAACCTTAGAAGATGAGACCTTCTCCGCCGATGGTGTTAAAATAAAGATTCAAGGGATTTCAATTCACCCGGGATATGCTAAAGATAAAATGATGAGTGCAATAAAAATTGCTTCGGAAATCATCTGCAGTCTCCCTAAAGACAGGTTATCTCCCGAGTCTACTTCTGGCAAGGAGGGATTCGTACACCCTACGAATATCGAGGGAACTGTTGAAGAGGCAACATTGCATTTCATTGTTCGTGATCACGACACGAAGAAGTTAGCCTCACATGAATCGGAACTGGAATGGGTTGTTAAAAATGTTATTTACAAATACCCCGGGGTAGAATATAGCTTTGAAGTAACCGAGCAATACCGCAACATGAAAGAAGTCTTAGACCAACATCCCCGCGTAGTAGACATAGCGATGATGGCTATTGAACGTTCTGGGATGACAGCTGTAAAGAGAAGTATACGCGGAGGTACCGACGGATCCAGACTTTCTTTTATGGGTCTTCCATGTCCCAATATATTTGCAGGAGGGCATGCCTTTCATGGTAAGCAGGAATGGGTATCTATTCAGGATATGCAAAAAGCGGTCTTGACCATCCTCCATATTGTAGCGCTTTGGGAAGAAGTTTCTTAATTTAGGGAATCCAGAGAAATTCAACACTATTAATAATTATAGAATAAGGAAATTAAAGATAATACTATGTATCAAAACGAAGTTTTAAAGACGATTCATTTAAGAAGAGCAGTATTCCAGGCGAACTATACAGATCAAGAGATAAGTCGTGAAGATATTTTAACAATATTAAACGCTGCCAATGCGGCCCCTACTCATAAAAGAACACAACCATGGCGCTTTGTTGTATTCCGCAATGAAGGCTTAGTACGCCTGGGTGAGGAGTTGGCTAGAATTTATAAATCCGTTACACCGGCAGAAAAATATACCGAACTAACGGAACAGAATATGGCAAAGAAAGCTACTCAATCCAAGGCGGCTATTGCTATTGTCGTAAATTACACCGGTGAATTACCTGAATGGGAAGAATTGGCTGCTACTTCATGTGCAGTTGAAAACATGTGGTTGGCCGCTACATCCATTGGAATCGGTGGATATTGGGCAACGCCCGGATTAATCAATCACATTGCTCCCTTCCTGAACTTAGAAGAAAACCAACGTTGTATTGGATTCTTCTATATGGGTCATCATGAGTCAGAACCAAGAGATGCAGTTAGAAACCCAATAGAAGATAAAATTCGTTGGGAAGAATAATATAACACAAAGAGCTGCAAAAATTGCAGCTCTTTGTGTTAATTACTAAAAACATCTATACATTAATCGCTTACGACGATAATCATTCCAGCCTTTCCTCCTGTCCATCGCACCTTCTGTTGTATAAAGGAAGATACAATTTCGCTCAGTTCAGGACTACTTGAAGAGCTTATCAGAATATCTGTCGGTTTTCCATTATCAATATTAAAAGTTAATTGTATCTCTCCTGCACTGTCAAAATCTCTGATTTCTGAATTCAGCTCCTCGTTAAATTGTTCCCAACCTTGCTGTGGAGTCGCATCAGTACCATCAAAAACAGTAGTGTTAATCCTCATTTCTTGTTCCATTAAGATCACATCGGTATTTTTCTCTACTTTTGTGTTGTTAAGGTGCTTAAACAAGATTAAAGAACACGCTACCAGAAACAATACCGCTGCGGCCAATCCCAAAGTAAGTCTTTGCCAGTTATAAAACCTTCGATTTTTATCTACCGCTTTAGCCTCAATCTTTCGTGCTAACCTTTGTTGCAATAAGCTTAACTGATGAGAATCTACCCCACGCTGAAGTTTATATCCATCAATGGCATCTTGTAAAAAGGGATCGCTTAAAGCTTCTCGCTCTATCTCATACATCTCCTCTTTACTCATCAGACCCGCGACGTAATTATGAATTCTTGTCAATTGGTAATTATTTTCCATCACTTTCTCTCCATACAAATTTTAAGATTTCGCCTGCCATTTTGTATATAGCTTTTTACTTTCGCTATATCAAAACCTGTTTGTTCAGCAACATCTTTATAACACTTTTGTTCTAAATAAAATAAGCGGATGCACAACTCTTGTTCCTGGTTTAATCCCGCGATGCAAGTCTCAAGTTTCTCATAATCCCCCTCTGCCCATTTCCGTTCGTCTTCTCCACTCAGCATTTGCTCCGATTCATATAGATTATCTTCTATATCAACCTTCGTAATTTGCTTCGCTTTTCTCAATTGCATTAAACAATAGTTGCGCGCATAAACATATACCCAACTCTTGAAATTATCCACCTCATATACGCGCAACTTATTTATCAACTCATCAAAGATCTGCATCACTGCATCCTGACTTTGCTCTACATCCTGAAGGTATTTGTAGCACACACCATATAATAATGACATATATGGAGAATACAACTTTCCTAAGGCATCCAAATTGCCTGTTTGCTTATAATGTTGTAATAACTGTTTTTCGTCCATGCTACTTACGCTTCATCTATATGATGATTTCAAGTCTTAATTTGCATAAATTATTTCAAATATTCTATTTCAAAAAAAACCTCCTTTAAGAAAACTTAAAGAAGGTAGGTCTATATTTATAAAATAATTTATCCGAATAAAGTCATTGCTATGATCAGGGTCACGATGATATTGAAGGTTTGTGCAATAAGGAAAGCGTAAAGCGGTTTTTTATTATCCTGTTTAAATAGGTCCTTAAAGTTGGTCTCTAAACCGATCGAAGTAAAGGCTAGCGCAAACCATAATCCTTGTAAACTTTTCAGACTTCCTTTAACTGCTGCTGTCGTTTCGGGAGAGATCACAAATGAAAATAACAAAGAAACAAATACAAAACCTAACACAAACTTGGGGAATCTATCCCAAATCAATTTCAATGTTGGTTTATCTTTCTTGGTCTTATCATCTACCGATTTAGAATAAGTCCAGTAAATACTAATAAAGAAAGCTGCAATTCCTAAAAGTACATTTTGTGAAAACTTCACAATAGTACTGATTTTTAAAGCTTCCTCTCCTACTAATGTACCTGATGCAGCAACAGCACCAGTAGTATCAATACTTCCTCCTAACCATGCCCCAGTCACTTCCTGTGATAAGCCCATTAAATCTGCCAGATATGGCATAAAAATCATCATAGGAACGGCTGTTATCAAGACCAAAGAAATAACATAAGAAAGTTTTTTATTATCACCCTCAATAGCTCCTGACGTAGCAATCGCTGCCGAAACACCACAGATAGAAACAGCACTGGATAGCATCAGTGACATCTCCTTGTCAATCTTCAATTTCTTACAAACCCAGAAAGCAAAATACCAAACAGAAACTACAACAACCAGTGCCTGAATAAGTCCCAAAGAACCTGCTTTCAGAATATCTCCGAAAATAACGGCTGTTCCTAATAGAACTAACCCAATTTTCACATATAATTCTGTGTTTAAAGCTTCCTTAAACCAGGTAGGTAATTTAAAGAAATTACTAATGATTAAACCGATCGTCAAACTAAAGATAACTGCCTCTAAATTAAAGCTTCTAACACCTGAATTCCCGGTTATAATCAAAGCAAGAAGTGTGAGGATATAGACAATGGGGAAAACAATTAATAAAGTCTTTAGATTCTTTTTCAATAAAACAGCACCGATTATAGCTGTGATATACACTAAAAGGAATTGAAGCCCCATAGCTCCAAGATTTTGACTGGAAAGTACTTTAGTAGTAAGTTCTTGAGAATTGGACCAGTCGAAGTGGGGAACAGGAATAATAACTCCAAATAAAGCGAGCGCTATTATTCCAAGACCTAAAATAACAACTACCCAATCCTCGGAAAGTTCATTTTTTTTATCAGACATGTATAGTTTTAGTTGATTTACTTGTTAATTGATCAAATGCGGCCTGAATATAGGGAAATTTAAAATTAAAGCCATTTCTCAATGTTAAAATTGTTGTTACAGGAACCGATTCCAATAATAAAGAAGGATCAACACCCTTGACAAAAGCACCAATTCTAGCAAGTGGCTCCGGCAAAGGCAAGCCTATTGATTTCCCACTAGCATCTCGCAACGCCTTCATAAATTCAGCATTAGAAACCGGGTTAGGACTACATGCATGATAAATAGCTTCCCTTTTCTCAGCATGTATAATCCAGTCCACTAAGCGGACAAAATCCTCTTCATGTATCCAGGATATCATCTGTCTTCCATTTCCAACTTTACCTCCCAATCCATATTTTGCTAAGGGATATAATTCTGCAAACATGCCGGACTGTTTACTTAATAAGGGACTCATCCGGAGTATCACTTTTTCTGTATTCGGCGTATCAGCATCTATAAATACCTGCTCCCAATCCTGAGCTAATTTTCCTAAAAAATCTTCAGCGTAAGCTCTACTTGTTTCATTCTGAACTTCCTTTGCACCATTAAATATCGAAACCCCCGAGAAATTTACCCAAAGTTTCGGAGGGATTTGAAGTGCTGAAATTGCTTCTCCCAATGCTTTCGTAGGTTCTATTCTAGAGCTTTTCAACAAGCTTTTATTTCGGGCGGTGAATCTTCTATTAATTGACAGACCCGCAAGATTAATAAGGACATCCGCAGCTTCTAATGCCTCAACCCACTCACCTTGCGTCTTACCGTCCCATTGCACAAATTGTATTTGAGGATGATGCTTCAGCATCTTCCTTCGACTTAATACAACAATTTCATGATCCTGTTCGCGAAATAAACTGATTAATAAATTTCCTAAATTCCCGGTTCCACCGGCTAATACAATCTTTCCCATCCTTAAATCTTTAATTTGATATTATAATGGTCCTTCAAGGCTATCCTGGCTGCATGATAACCACACATTCCATGTACGCCTCCTCCGGGAGGTGTTGATGATGATGCGATGTAGACATTTGGATTAGAGGTGCGATAAGGTGTGAGTGACTTCGTCGGACGTGTGAATAACTGAAGGATGTCCATTTGTCCACCATTAATATCACCTCCAATATAATTGGGATTATAATCCGATAATTGACTGGTATTCATTGCAGAACGAGCTAAAATAGTATCTTTAAAACCGGGTGCAAATCTTTCCATCTGGTTTTCAATCGCTTCCGTACGGTCTGCAAAGGATCCATGTGGAACATGGCAATAAGCCCAGCCGGTATGCTTTCCCTCAGGAGCCCTGCTTGAATCAAACATGCTTTGTTGTGCAAATAACACAAATGGTTTATCAACTAATTTTCCATTATAACTGTCTGATTCATTTCGGGAAATTTCTTCAAAGGTATTCCCTAAATGAACAGTAGCAGCCCTTTGGCTTCTTTTATCAATAAATGGTGTCGGTTCAGACAGTGCCCAATCTATTTTAAATACACCCATTCCATATCGAAAGGATTCCAATTGTTTACGATAGGAGTCTTTCAATTCCAAGCCTTTTAACCCTAGAATTTGCTGAGGAGTGAGGTCTAAAAACAGAATCTTATGTTCAGGCAGTTCATTAACATCTTTTACCAAATGGTTAAGAATCAGTTCACCACCCAAAGACTGATAATACCGCAACATGGCATCGGCAATTGCCTGAGAGCCTCCTATGGGAATTGGCCAACCCACCTTATGGGCAAGACTGCTTAGTACAATTCCAATTGCCGCTGTGGTTAATTTTGAAAATGGTAGAATACCATGTGCTACAATACCAGCCCACAGCGCTCTGGCTTCCGTTGTTTTAAATTTTGAGGCTATAGCGTCAGCACTTCTCAATCCCTGTAAACCAAATTGAGCCATCAGTAAGGGATGCTGAGGAGTTTTAAGGGGTCCGAGAATATCTGTTGAAAGCTGATCCCATCTATTGACGAAAGGTGCTAACAAGGATACATAAGCTTCCGCATCCTTCCCCAGTTCATCTTTCATTTCTTGCATATCCTTATGCAAAAGAACCGCCCGCCCGGTATCTAAGGGATGCGCTACCTGATAATCTGCAAGTGTAAATTCTAAGCCATAGTCCATTAGAGGAAGGCTACGCATAAAAGGTGAACCTAGCGCCATCGGATGAATCGCTGCGCAAACATCATGTTTAAAACCAGGTAAGGTTAATTCTTTGGTTCGCATGCCTCCACCAATTGAGTCCTTACCTTCAATGAGTAAAGTATGGAGACCTTGTCGCTGCATGCTGATCGCTGCAGCTAGACCATTTGGCCCTGAACCAATGATTATACTGTCGTAACTTTTCAAAGCATATTCCTTCTTCTTAAAGTTAAGACAAACTAATGGTATTCCATAAATCCATTAAAAGATAAAAGCCCCGTTTCCGGGGCCCTTATTTCTAATCAATCAACCTTAATACTTAAAAGCAGTACCTATTTTCTTCTATTAATTTCTTCGCGACACGTTGGCGAGCTTCCTTAACATTGAAAGGTTGTGCTTTCGTAAAGCGACGTAAACCTACTAACATCACGTTCAGCTCATCACCTTCTGCGAAAGAATTTAATGCTTCCTTACCTGCCGCACTTACCTTATCAATTGCGCCGTAAAGATATATCTTCGCCATATCAGCAGCATATTCCGCATGTTCACCGCCTTGCGTATGTGCTAATTTTTCAGCACGTAACAACACAGATTCAGCAACATATACATAACCTATAATATCGGCAATATTCATCAAAATCTCTTGCTCTTTAGATAATGACATCATTAACTTTTGAACTGCAGAACCCGCAATCATTAACCCTAACTTCTTTAAGTTCGCAATGATTTTCTTCTCAGCGGCAAATGGGGCATCATCCTCCTGACCAAAATCAGGAATAGACATTAGCTCGCCTGCTACTGCTTGTGCCGGTCCCATCAAATCTAATTCACCTTTCATGGCACGTTTCAACAACATATCGACAACCAACAATCTGTTTACCTCATTCGTCCCTTCAAAGATTCTATTGATACGGGCATCACGGTATGCTCTCTCCATTGGCGCCTCCGCAGAATAACCCATTCCACCATAAATCTGTACGCCTTCATCCACCACATAATCCAACATCTCTGAACACCAAACCTTAATAATCGCACATTCTATAGCAAACTGCTCAACGGATTTTAATTTAGCCTTTGCTTCATCCATTCCTGAAGCCACTAATGCATCATAAGCATCGTCAATATTTTGACCCGCACGATAAGCAGCAGATTCATTAGCAAATAAACGTGTAGCCATTTCTGCCAATTTATACCTGATGGCACCAAATTTTGAAATAGGCAAATTAAACTGAACCCGCTCGTTTGCATAATTAATCGCTGTATTTAAAACGGAACGTGAGGATCCAATAGTAGCAGCCCCTAATTTAATACGACCAATATTCAAAATGTTAACAGCTATTTTAAACCCGTTTTCTCGGTCTGAAAGCATATTTTCAACCGGCACAGGACAGTCATTAAAGAAGATCTGACGCGTTGAAGACCCTTTAATTCCTAATTTATGCTCTTCAGGATTCATGGTAATTCCACCAAATTCCTTTTCTACAATAAATGCTGTTAAATTCTTATCATCATCAATTTTAGCGAATACAATAAACACATCTGCAAACCCACCATTCGTAATCCACATCTTCTGACCATTCAGTAAATAATGAGTTCCCTCAGCATTTAACTTGGCAGAAGTACGTCCTGAGTTGGCATCTGAACCTGAGTTTGGTTCAGTCAAGCAATATGCAGCTTTCCATTCCCCTGTACCTAATTTTGGGATATACTTTGCTTTTTGCTCCGCATTACCATAGTATAAAATGGGTAATGTACCTATTCCTGTATGTGCTGATAAAGCCACCGCAAAAGAGAATCCTCCTCCTACAGCATCTGCTACCAACATAGATGTATTAAAACTCTTTCCAAAGCCACCATACTCCTCAGGAATAGAAACACCTAACATGCCTAACTCACCCGATTTGTCCATAAGGCTCTGCATTAAGCCTTCCTCTTGCCCGTCGATACGGTCAAGTTTATTTAACACTTCCGTATCCAGAAAGTCAATACAAGTCTGACGAATCATCTTTGCTTCCTCATCAAACTCTTCAGGAATGAAAATATCAGTGTAGGGAGTTTCGCGAATAACAAACTCTCCACCTTTAATTGTTTTATTTTTTACTTCTTCGCTCATGATATTCTTTTTAAACTAGAATAAGTGAACAAGCACCTAATCTGTGATTTATATTTTTGTAATTGAAATCGTATTATAATAACTCAAATATTCCTGCCGCACCTTGTCCTGTTCCCACACACATGGTAACCATCCCATACTTCTTGCCTCTTCTTCTCAATTCATGTAATACCTGAACCGTCAATTTTGCTCCTGTACATCCTAGCGGGTGACCTAACGCAATTGCTCCACCATTTACATTAACCTTCTCTTCATCTAAACCCAATTCCCGGATAACGGCTAAAGATTGTGAAGCGAATGCTTCATTTAACTCAAACAGATCAATATCTTCCTTCTGTAATCCGGCCTGCTTAAGTGCTTTAGGGATTGCAGCTATAGGTCCGATTCCCATAATACGTGGTGGAACACCCGCTACGGCATAGCTGATCAGTTTCGCAATAGGCTTCAGGTTCAGCTCTTTCATCTTCTGCTCTGATACCACTAAAACAAAGGCAGCACCATCTGAGGTCTGCGATGAATTACCCGCGGTTACAGATCCCTTTGCATCAAATACAGGTCTCAACTTAGCCAATGCTTCCAAGGAAGTGTCTGCACGCGGACCCTCATCCGTGTCCACTACATATTCCTTTGTCGTCATTTTACCGTCTTTGATAAAATTATCTTTAATCGTAATGGGAACGATCTGTTCTTTGAATTTACCTTCCTTAATTGCTGCTACAGCCTTTTGGTTAGATTTTAAAGAAAATTTATCCTGATCTTCTCTGGATACATTATAATCTTTCGCAACGGCTTCAGCCGTTAACCCCATCCCCCAATACCAATCAGGATGTTCTTTAGAAACAACCGGATTCGGAACAATCTTCCAACCACCAAAGGGCATTCCCGACATAATCTCTACCCCACCGGCAATGATCATATCCGCCATTCCTGATTTAATCTTTGCCACTGCCGTCGCAATGGTTTCCAATCCCGAAGCACAGTAACGGTTTACCGTAAGCCCCGGAACTTTATCCGTATCCAATCCCATTAAGGAAATAAACCGCCCAACATTCAGACCTTGCTCAGCCTCAGGCATAGCATTTCCAACAATGACATCATCAATATCTTCTTTATTTACATTCGGTACCGAAGCCATTAAATGTTTAATAACTTCAGACGCCAAATCATCCGCACGCGTAAAACGGAACCCTCCTCTAGGAGCTTTCCCTACCGCGGTACGAAATCCTGCTACAATATATGCTTCCATGGATCATTAAGTATTTAGTACTTAGTATTTAGTAGTTAGACTCTGAGTTTCCTTTGAAGCCCATAACTCATCTTCTGTAATTCGTATAAGTTGACTAAAATGTCATCGAGTTCGCTATCTAATAAATACTTTAAATTTTTTGATATAATTAATTGCGTTTCTAATTCATATGTTGACGCATGTGCTTTTGATAAAAACTGAACAAATTCCTTTTTAGAATTTCTTCCTGCTCCTTCTGCAATATTTGAAGGAATTGAAATTGCTGATCGCTGTATCTGATTAATCAAATTAAATCGTTCGCTGCTTGGAAATTTTGAAACCAATTTATACACCTCAGATACTAATTCAATTGATTTTTGCCACAATTTCAATTCTTTATAATTATGCATTTTATTCATATTTAGTTGTTCGTACTTAGTTAGTAAAAGATATGATTCTGTCTTTTAATTAGGTTTAACTCAAAGTGAATTATTTATTAAACATTCTTCAACTTCCACCCAATCTAAATACTAACTACTACCTACTAAATACTACTTCTAGTTTCTCAACGCCTTTCCTTTTGTCAACATAAACTGAATACGTTCCAGTGTTTTGCGAGTTGCGCAGAGCTCTAAGAAGGCTTTGCGTTCCAAGTCTAGAAGGTATTGTTCATCTACTTCGGTTGGTTGCGACAGATCTCCTCCGCACATTACCCAGCCTAATTTTTCAGAAATCAATTTATCGTGTTCGGAGATGTAGTGACCTGCTTCCATTGAGGATGCACCTACATACACAATTCCTAATCCCTGATTTCCTAAAACTTTGATATTCTTGATACGTGCCGGCTGCACATAACCTGCTTCTGCTAATTCTAAAGCCTTGGCTTTTGCATCTGCTAATAAGCGCGCGCGGTTCATCGTGATGGCGTATTTACCTTCTTCCAGATAGCCTAACTCAAAAGCTTCGACCGCGGAAGTGGATACTTTCGCCTGACCTACCGTTAGGAATCTGTCTTTCAGAAAGTTCTGATCAATCTGATCAGGGCGGAAATCCTTAGATGCTCTAAGGGCAAATTCTTTTGAACCACCACCTCCAGGAATAACACCTACCCCAAACTCAACTAAACCCATATAGGTTTCAGCGTGTAACTGGACAAAATCAGCATGCATGGAGAACTCACATCCACCACCCAAAGCTAATTGGAAAGGTGCTGCGACCACAGGAATGGCTGAATAACGTAATCGCATAGAAGTATCCTGGAACATCTTAACAGCCATATTCAACTCATCATAATCCTGCTCTACAGCCATCATAAAGATCATTCCGATATTAGCTCCTGCTGAGAAGTTCTTACCATCATTGGAAATAACTAATCCACGATATTCTTTCTCCGCCAAATCAATCGCTTTATTTAACCCCTGAATAACATCTCCACCGATTGTATTCATTTTCGTGTGGAACTCACAGTTGATAATTCCATCACCCAAATCAATAATCGATACGCCTGAATTTTTCCAGATGGTTTTCTCGTTGCGGATATGATCTAAAACAATTAAATCCTCCGTTCCCGGAATAGGCTTGTAAGATTTGGAGGCAATATCATAGTAATGACGAACACCATTTACAACCTTATAAAAACTATCGTTCCCTGCCGCTAACATATCATGAACCCACTGAGCCACCTCACCACTTTGTCCTGGCAGTCGTTTTTCTTCTTGTTTTATCTTTTCAATCGTTTCTTTAACGCCTAGCGCATCCCATACTTCAAAAGGACCTAGTTCCCATCCAAATCCAGCACGCATGGCATCATCTATACGGAAAAAATCATCTGTAATTTCAGGAACCCGATTAGAAACATATTCAAATAATGGGTAGTGCATCGCACGGAATAATTCCGCAGCTTTATCTGTACCCTGCTCGTAAACTTTCATCCGCTTACGAATGTCCTCGACTGGTTTAGTTGCTTCTAAAGTTGAAGATTTAACCTTCTCTTGCGCACTAAAAGTAAGATCCTTAAGATTTAAGGAAAGGATTTCCGAATTTCCTTTATCGTCTTTTACCTTTTCGTAAAATCCTTTTTTGGTTTTCTCACCTAGCCATTTATTTTCCACCATCTTATTGATGAACTCAGGAAGAATAAACACGCCTTTTGCCTCATCATCAGGCGCATTCTGCTCTAGCCCTTTTGCGACATTCACCAAGGTATCCAAGCCCACAACATCCGCAGTACGGAAAGTTGCCGATTTTGGATGCCCCATCGCCGGACCTGTATATTTATCTACCTCTTCTACAGTAAGACCTAATTTATCAACCAGATGGGTCACTGCCAACATGGAGTAGACCCCAATTCTATTACCAATAAACGCCGGAGTATCCTTACATAACACCACCGTTTTTCCCAGCATCTTATCACCAAACTCAATTAAGAAATCAACAACTTCTTTCTTGGTGTCTTTCGTTGGGATAATTTCCAATAAAGGAAGGTATCTCGGTGGATTGAAGAAGTGTGTTCCGCAAAAATTCTCTTTAAAATCCTGCGAACGCCCTTCTTCCATTAAATGGATCGGAATACCCGAAGTATTTGTCGTGATTAAAGTTCCCGGTTTACGGTATTGCTCTACTTTATCAAAAACAGATTTTTTGATATCCAAGCGCTCTACAACAACCTCAATTACCCAGTCTGCCTGAGCAATCTTATTCATGTCATCATCAAAATTCCCTGTAGAAATACGCGATGCGAAGGATTTGCTATATAAAGGTGCAGGGTTTGATTTGATGGCAGTATCTAAGGATTGATTGACAATTCTATTCCGAACTGCTGGACTTTCCAATGTTAATCCTTTGGCTTCCTCTGCGGGTAACACTTCTTTTGGAACAATGTCCAAAAGTAATACCTCTAAACCTATATTAGCAAAGTGGCAGGCAATTCGAGATCCCATAACACCGGATCCTAGTACAGCTACTTTTTTAATATTTCTATTCATATCACTTTTGTTTTCTTTTTTTTATTACGATTGTACATGCATTTCCGGAGAATAATTTTTCGCTACCTCATTGATTTTCATCAAAAACTTGATGAGTGTGGCTTTTTCTTTCTCCGTAAATGAGGTGTTCAAATATTCATTAAACTCTTTGACAACATCTTTAGCAACTTTCCTTTTTTCCTTACCTAGCTCTGTTAAGTATACCTTAACGGATCTTTTGTCTGTGTCGCTAGTCTCTCTATAAATAAATCCCAGACTTTCCAGGTTATTTAGGACCCTGGACAAGGAGGTGGTCTTTACACCTGTGGAATTAGCAATTTGAGAAACCGGTGTTCCGTCGCGATGTATATTAATTAAAATATAACCTGCGGCTTGAGTAAAACCGTGCTGAGACGCTATAACATTATACTTATTGGCAACAGTTTGCCATGCCGTCTTTAAAAAATAGTCGATGGTATTATCTTGGCTCATATTCGGGTTATCTAACATTTATTATGCAAGCATAACAAATTTAACTTATTGAATTGATAAATCAAACAGTTTTATAATTTTTTAATAAATACTTGACATAATTGAATCATTTTGGCTAATACTTGTAGAAAACGAAGATAGCATTACATTGTGGAAAACTTTTAGAGATTGAATGCCAAATACTTATCTTAAAAACAAATTCGGTTATAAACAGTTTTTAGCCTAGCATATTATTATTCCATTAACTTTGCATTAAACTATAAACGACATGGCATTAGTAAATATTCCAAGATTAGACTTGACACACTATACTACGGGAAGTACCGAACAGCGTCAACAGTTTGTCGCCGATATCGGAAAAGCCTTTAACGAAACCGGATTCGTTACGATCGCTAACCACGGACTTTCTAACGAACTTATTGAGGAACTTTATCAGGTTGTCAAAGCATTCTTCGACCAACCTCAAGAAATAAAGAATAAATATGAATTCCCTGAACTTGCCGGTCAGCGAGGTTACACCTCCAAAGGAAAAGAAAAAGCCAAGGATTCAAAGACACCTGACTTAAAGGAGTTTTGGCAAAGAGGGCAGACAATCGTTGGTGAGGAATACTCGAAAGCTGATTTTCCGGACAACCCTGACGTTGCTGAGTTACCACGTTTTAATGAGGTAACTGCTGAAATCTATAAGAAACTGGAAGATGCCGGACGTAATATCTTAAAAGCTATCTCAACCTATTTAGAATTGCCGGAAGATTATTTCGAACAATATGTTATCAATGGAAATTCTATTCTTAGAGCGATCCATTATTTCCCTATTGAGAACCCCGATGCGATAGCTCCTGATGCAGTCCGTGCCGGAGCACACGAAGATATCAACCTTATTACTTTATTAATTGGCGCAAGTGCAGACGGTTTAGAGGTTTTAACAAAAGATAATGAGTGGTTTGCCATCAAAGCAAAAGGTGAAGATATAGTTGTTAATGTGGGTGATATGTTGCAAAGATTAACCAACAACAAACTAAAGTCTACTACTCACCGCGTTGTTAACCCTCCACGTGAATTAATGAAAAACTCCCGCTATTCGGTTCCTTTCTTCTTACACCCTAAATCAAGCATGAGCTTAGCTTCTTTAGATTCATGTATAGATGAGGAGCATCCGAAAGCTTACGAAGATTATACTGCAGGTCAATACCTGGAAGAAAGACTGAGAGAAATCGGGCTTAAAATGTAAAAATAGTATTTAGACAAAATACTACTCAAAAAATAAGACGATAGATATTTGGGCGAACCGGTGGTTCGCCTTTTTGTATTTATAATGAGGATAGAATGTGAAACTTCATTAACATGTGACCTCTTAAATCTCTCTTTGCACGATTAATCCTAATTTTAAAAAAATGACTACCTCTTTTCTCACCCGTATCTCACCCGTATCTTGCCCGTTACTTTCCCCTTGTTTAACGGGTTAGCATTGGGTAAGCTCTGAAGGAAATGCATGCATGATAAGTGCTGTTTCCGAATCGGACAGCCACTATTGATTTTTTACTGTTTTCCGAAAGATTTATAAGCCCCTTTCCTATTCATCATTTCTTTTTTGAGGTTCATCACAAAAAATTGAAAACGAAATACTTTCTATCTTAATATTGTGGTAAGGAAATAATTTATGAATTAAAATATCAGTGCAATGTTATTCTATTTTATAGTTCAATTCTTAGCCTCACTCCTGAATACAGAGCTTGCAACAAGCTCTTATTTTGATGAGATGAATAAAAGAAGTCGACCCTTACATTCATTTTATGTCCCGGGATATGAGTTTGAAAAAAAAGTCTATTCTATTGGTAGCCTGATTCTTTTAAACGAATTAAATTGCCAGGTCCAATACAGCATTCATCCCTATGCTATAAACAAGCAGGCAATAATAGAAAAACAGTAATAAAGCTTTTAATTTTTATATTTTTATACCTGAGTCCCGTATGAAATCAAATTCCGACCATAAAGAGAAAACACCAATTTTAAGAAAATTCTTAATGGAATTTCTATTAGTTATCCTCATCACTTGCGTACTTTTCTTTTTTAGTTTTCCCTTTCACAGGCACTTGGGGATTTTATTTATTTACATCCCCTTTGGATATCTTATTTATGCGATAAACAATTATTATCTGCTGGAACGGATTTATAAGCAGAAGATTAGTGATGTGGAATACTTATTATTAGTGATGTTGGCTAGTATAGTCATCTTTCTACCTTTCGGATCTTTTGTGAAAGTGGTTCATGGGAGATACAGTGATAAAATCTTAATTCTGGGCGCAATCGTCACTGTGATTATTGTCCCGCTCACCTATTACTATTTTTTTAGGTTTAAGAAGAATAAACAAACGATTTCCAATTTACAAAAGGATTTAGGACAGACCTCCGCGGAATTCAAGCTGATGCAATCACAGGTAAATCCCCATTTCTTATTCAATGTCATGAATAGCATCTATGGTATCGCACTGCAGGAAGATGCTCCTCGGACAGCAGATAGTGTTCAACGGCTTAGTCAAATGATGCGGTTCATGATCTTTGAAAATCAGCAGGATCAAATCCCTTTGTCCAGAGATCTCAATTATCTGAAAGAGTATATTGCCATTCAGAGTCTCCGCACAGAAAGTGTTGAATCCATAAAAATTGAACAGGATATTATTAATTCATTAGACAATTTATTTATCACACCGATGCTATTGATACCCTTTGTTGAAAATGCATTCAAACATGGTATCAGTATGAGTAAACCTTCGTGGATTAAGGTAAATGCAGATGTAGTTGATAAACAATTAAAATTTTCAGTTTATAATAGCATTCACAAAATTCAGGGAACAGATCTGGAAAGAACAAAATCCGGGATTGGATTAGAGAATGTCAAAACCAGATTAGATTTAACTTATCCGGATCGTTATATGTTGGTCATGGAACAGAATCAACAGGAATATTTTGTTTTTTTGACGATTGATTTGGATGATGGGAAACGGGACGTGGATATTAAAGAAGAGAATGACTTATGATCAAAGCTATTGCCATAGATGATGAGCCAATCGCGCTGGATATTATTCAGCGTTATGCTGACAAAGTCCCCTATTTAGACTTAGAAAAGAAGTTTCTAAATGCTTTTGAGGCGAAGGATTATTTGGAGCAGAATGAGGTTCAATTATTATTTCTGGATGTTAGAATGCCTGATATCAATGGTATTGATTTATTCAAAAACCTGATCGAAAAACCATTAGTGATTTTCGCGACAGCCTATTCCGAGTATGCATTATCAGGTTTTGAACTGGAGGCATTAGACTATTTATTAAAACCTTATACCTTCGAGCGTTTTGAGAAAGCTTGTCAGCGAGCCAAAGAAATGTTAGAGTTAAAGGGAATATTGGATAATAACCCCACCCTATTTGTAAAAGACGGCTATCAGATGATCAAAATTGACCTTAAAGAAATTCAATTATTACAAGCTGTAGGAAATTATATTCGATTTATTTTGAATGACCGAGAGGTATTAGCTCGTATGACGATCAAGGAGTTTCTCTCCGAATGGGCTGATAATTCTTTTTTACAAGTTCATCGTTCTTATGTAATCAATACAGAAAGAATAAATCGTTTGGACCGACATACGATATGGATAGAGGACAAGGAAGTTCCGATTGGAGGAAGTTTTCTGGAGGAAGTAAAATTAAGATTCAGTATTTGAATTAACTTAAGAATCGCTCCTGATCCTTTTTGGGTAAAGATTGGATAACCAGTTTATAGCTATGGTCAATTAATTCGAATAATTTATCATCATTTAATTGTCTATTGGCATGCACAGTGTTCCAATGCTTCTTATTCATGTGGTAACCGGGTAGCACGGTATGCTCATATTTTTCTCTTAGTTCTACGGCATATTCCGGATCACATTTAACATTAAACTGAAGTTGATCTATCTGATCTAGTCCTACTAATAGAAATACTTTTCCCAAAACCTTAAAGACCAAAGTATCCGGACCAAAAGGAGTTTCTTCTGTCGTTTCCTTTTTTGATATACAATAATCACGTAGTTCTTCTATATTCATAATTCAGTTATAAGACTAAAGACAATTAGGCATGTATCGCCCACTCTTACGAATTTAATGAAATAATCAAATTAAAAGACTTGTTTTATGGACATAAAAAAAGCTACCCGAGGTAGCTTTTGTGTTTTTTACTGTGTTAACAGGGCAATGAGTTCTTTCTGAATTTCATCACCTTTATCTTCGTTATACCATCTTTGAATAACTTCTTTGATTTCATCGATAGGTTTTCCTTCAGATTTAAGCGTTTCAAAGATTTTCTGAAGCGCATCAGGTCTTGGTCCCCAAACGACTTTATCATGACCAACTTCATTACGGATAATGAGTTTAGGAATGGATTTACCACCATTGGTAAGATAGTCGTCTATTAAGAAAGGTTCTGTATCTCGAAGTTGAATATCCAGGTCGATTAAAGGGTTATCTTTAACAATGTTATAAATTTGTGCTACCGAATGTGCTGCATCACCACACCAAGGTTCAGTAATTAAAATCCAGTGTTGCGGATCTTTAATATTTTCGATGCATACTTTCATTTCAGCTGATGGCTCGAATTTCTTTAGCCATCTGTTCATTCTAGACCAATTAAGCTTTGTATAGTTTAGATAATCTGCATTTGTTGAGTAAGCTTCGTATTTTTCTGTATTGTTTAAGATATCCTCGAAGTAACTCAGGTATTCGTCAAAATTCATGTTGGAATAATTTTCACAAAAGTACATATATTTCCACTATTTGCGAAAAAATGACATAATGTCACTAATCCATGACAATTCATTGCATATTTTGCCGATTCTAGTATGACAATAGCGAAAAAAACTGTTTGGCATAAGCGTTGTTAATACCTTAGGGAATTGATTTTAAAAAAAATAAAAAGATAACACAACAAGATATGTCAAAAATTATAGGAATCGACTTAGGTACTACCAACTCATGTGTAGCCGTAATGGAAGGAAATGAGCCGGTAGTCATTGCAAACAATGAAGGAAAACGTACTACCCCTTCCGTTGTTGCGTTTGTAGCAGGCGGGGAACGCAAAGTTGGAGATCCAGCAAAACGTCAAGCAATCACTAACCCACAAAACACGATCTATTCGATCAAGCGTTTCATGGGGGTTACTTATAATGAAGCTAAAGGCGAATTAGACAAAGTTCCTTACAAAGTAGTAAAAGGTGAAAATGATACACCACGTGTAGAAATTGGAGACCGTAAATATACACCTCAGGAAATTTCTGCGATGATTCTTCAGAAAATGAAGAAAACTGCAGAAGATTACTTAGGTCAGGAAGTATCTCGTGCAGTAATTACTGTACCTGCATACTTTAATGATGCGCAACGTCAAGCAACCAAAGAAGCTGGTGAAATTGCGGGTTTAAAAGTAGAACGTATTATCAACGAACCTACTGCTGCTGCATTGGCGTATGGACTTGAGAAAGCGGATAAAGACATGAAAATTGTCGTATTCGACTGTGGTGGGGGTACGCATGACGTATCCGTATTAGAATTAGGTGATGGCGTATTTGAAGTAAAATCTACTGATGGTGATACTCACTTAGGTGGTGATGACTTTGATAATGCAGTTATCAACTGGTTAGCAGACGAATTTGCAGATGAAAACGGTGGATTAGATTTGAGAAAAGATCCGATGGCATTACAGCGTTTGAAAGATGCTGCTGAGAAAGCGAAGATCGAGTTATCAAGTACTACTTCTACAGAGATCAACTTACCATACATTACTGCTGATGGATCAGGTCCTAAACACTTGGTACGTTCATTATCACGTGCTAAATTCGAAAGTTTAGTTGGACCGCTTATCGAGCGTACTATTGAACCATGTCGTACTGCTTTGAAAAACGCAGGTTACAACACTTCTGATATCGATGAAATTATTTTAGTAGGTGGTTCTACACGTATCCCTGCAATTCAGGATGCTGTTAAAAAATTCTTCGGAAAAGAACCTTCTAAAGGTGTAAACCCTGATGAAGTTGTAGCATTAGGTGCTGCTATTCAAGGTGGTGTATTAACAGGTGAAGTAAAAGACGTATTATTATTAGATGTTACTCCACTTTCATTAGGTATTGAAACAATGGGTGGTGTGATGACTAAATTAATCGAGTCAAACACAACTATTCCTACACGTAAATCAGAAGTTTTCTCAACTGCTTCAGATAACCAACCTTCGGTAGAGATTCACGTATTACAAGGTGAGAGACCAATGGCTGCTCAGAACCGTACATTAGGACGTTTCCAATTGACAGACATCCCTCCTGCTCCACGTGGTATTCCTCAAATTGAAGTTGTATTTGACATCGATGCCAACGGTATCATCAAAGTATCAGCAATTGATAAAGCTACCGGTAAAGAGCAAAATATCCGTATCGAAGCTTCATCCGGTCTTTCTGACGAGGAAGTTAAGAAAATGAAAGAAGAAGCAGAAGCAAATGCTGAAGCGGATAAAAAAGTGAAAGAAGAAGTGGATAAATTAAATGCTGCAGATGCTTTAATCTTTTCAACTGAGAAACAATTGAAAGAATATGGCGAAAAAATCTCAGCGGATAAGAAAGCTCCTATCGAATCAGGATTAGAGAAGTTGAAGAAAGCACATGCTGACAAGAACTTCCCTGAAATCGAAACTGCTTCTACAGAATTACAAAACGCATGGAATGCTGCTTCTGAAGAAATGTATGCAGCTTCACAGCAAGGTGCTGAAGGTCAGCAACAAGCTCAAGGCGGTGCTTCAGATCAAGGTGCTAACGATGGTGGAAACCAAGGTGGTGCTGATGATGTGCAAGATGTAGATTTCGAAGAGGTAAAATAAACATTTAGTTTACCCCCCTTATATTTAAAAGCTCGGTTTGAAAAAACCGAGCTTTTTTAATGCATTCTATGTTAATTTCTTTTATAAGTTTGGGATAATTCAGGGCGCATGGTCAAAGACTTGATGAGCATGCTCTATTTCTGATAATGTCTTAATATCCCTTTATCAAAAACGGTCCAGATACCGGAAGGCATGTTCGCTTTCTTCAGCGCTACATTTGCCCAGGTATTACAAGAAAAGAAAAGATTATAGGAGCCTTTAGCTTCATAGAAAGCATCGTCTTCTCCATATTGTGCATTGGTTTCTACCAAGATAGGTTGACCATCCTGATCCTTGTCCAAAGCATTAAGGACATACGTTTTAAGATTTTCAAATTGAGAAGAATCAATTTGCACTTTATAACAAAGCTCATCCTCCTTCATGTTTCTATAGTATGTAACGTGTAGTGCACTTTCACCAATCCCCAGGCCAGCTACCAGCGCTGTCTTTAAAGTAAGGTCTTTCCATTCCGGAGTGTTTAAATAGAAGCCTTTATCACCCCATCCTATCGAAATAAATTGATGTTTATCAGATTTCCCTCTGGTATTTTCTATCGGAAAGATTTCAGTCCAATCTTGCAGCTCATTTTTTATGGGCAATACAATATCAGTATGGACCCCATTGGATAAAATATAAGCGGTAATGGTTTTAGGTTGGTTATTCTTGTCTTGATTTGAAGGAATTCGGGATAGTACAAAATCAGCGGCAAAGTATAGCGCAATAAAAGCTATTAATCCGGTGAATATGTAGAGTAGAATAATCATCGCCTTTTTCATAATAGCTTAAAGATAATTTAAAGAATAAAAAGATAAGGTGC
>JBEBRZ010000050.1:0-27172 GCA_040394615.1 Sphingobacterium mizutaii | reverse complement strand
TTATAAAGAAGTGGCGAGAGACTGGCTCAATGACCCACTGGCAACCTTCAATAAGAATTGAAAAGGTGCCAATTCCTGTCCGACGCAATAATGCTTAGGAGCATATAAATGACATAGACTATGACATCAAAATTTTCAAAATCGGAATTATTATATCTTGTCGGAGAAACGGCAAAGATATCCCTATCTCTTATTCAATCCAACGATACTTGTTGTACTTCACGAATGCGATAGTCGTCTGTATGCAATCCTATAATTTAAATAAAATATGAGGATGTAACCGAATGACGACCAAAACAAACTGCGGATTTAATTAATATTCATTTTACTAATCTTTATAAACAATATAAAAATGGCGGACAACAAAAACCTAAAATTTGAAACTTTACAAATTCATGCTGGTCAAGAAGTAGATCCCACTACCGGATCAAGAGCATTACCTATATATCAAACAACTTCATTTGTTTTCGATAATGCGGAACATGGAGCAAATCTTTTTGCGTTAAAACAATTTGGAAATATCTATACAAGGATCATGAATCCTACGACTGATGTTTTCGAAAAACGTATTGCGGCCTTAGAAGGCGGAGTTGCAGCACTTGCCGTAGCTTCAGGACAAGCAGCTCAGTTTATTGCATTAACTAATATCCTGGAATCAGGAGATAATTTTATTGCCGGATCGAATTTATATGGCGGTACTTATAATCAATTCAAAGTCTCTTTTAAAAGACTAGGAATTGAAGCAAGATTTGCTGAGGATGCTGATGCAGACAAAATTGAAGCATTAATTGACGAGAAGACAAAAGCAATTTATGTAGAAACAATTGGTAACCCAAGTTATAACATTCCTGATTTTGATCGGATTGCTTCAGTGGCAAGAAAACATGATCTTCCATTCATTGTAGATAATACATTTGGGGCCGGAGGTTATTTATTCAAACCATTAGAACATGGGGCAAATATCGTGGTAGAGTCGGCTACAAAATGGATTGGCGGACATGGAACCAGTATTGGGGGTGTGATCATTGATGGAGGGAATTACAATTGGGGAAATGGAAAATTCAAACAATTTTCTGAACCTTCAGAAGGATACCATGGTTTAGTATTCTCTGATGTATTTGGTGAAGGTGGTCCTTTTGGCAATATTCAATTTGCCATCCGCGCAAGAGTTGAAGGGTTGAGAGATTTCGGTCCTGCCCTATCTCCTTTCAATTCATTCTTATTAGTTCAGGGATTAGAGACCTTGTCATTGCGTGTACAAAGACATGTTGACAATACTTTGGAAATAGCGCAATGGTTGGATGCCCATCCTCAGGTTGAACAGGTTAGTTACCCTGGATTGAAAAATCATCCATACCATCAAAATGCACAGAAATACCTTAAAAATGGTTATGGAGCAGTTCTTTCATTTACCGTTAAAGGTGGTGTTGAGAAAGCGAATGAATTTATTGATTCACTGGAATTGATCAGTCATTTAGCCAATGTTGGAGATGCAAAAACATTAATAATTCATCCGACAGCAACAACACATCAACAATTAAGTGCTGAAGCACAGAAAAAAGCAGGTGTTATTCCAGGGCAATTAAGATTATCAGTAGGTATCGAACATATAGATGATATAAAGGCTGATTTAGCAAATGCATTTGAGAAGATCAAATAAGTGGGGACTTATTTGATTTTAGGAGGAAGATAGAAAATAAGAATGAGCGTAAAAACTTACGAATATAACCATGAATTCGTTTTAGAAAGCGGGGATAAATTAGAAAACCTTCAGATTGCTTACCATAGTTATGGTCAGCTAAATGAAGATAAATCTAACGTGATATGGGTATGTCATGCATTGACGGCAAACTCTGATGTTTTTGATTGGTGGCCGGGACTGTTCGGAAAAGATGAATTCTTTAACGATAAGGATTACTATATTGTTTGTGCCAATGTATTAGGCTCTCACTATGGCACAACAAATCCCTTGTCCATTAATTCTAAAACAAATGAACCTTATTATTTAGACTTTCCTCAATTCACAATAAGAGATATCATAAGGGCCCATCAAGTATTAGCTGATTATCTTGGTATTCAAGAAATCAACACGCTAATTGGTGGATCCTTAGGTGGCCAACAAGCATTAGAATGGGCTGTTGCAAAAAGTATCAAGATTCATAATTTAATAGCAATTGGAACGAATGCCTACTTCTCCCCTTGGGGAATTGCCTTTAATGAAAGTCAAAGATTGGCTATAGAAGCAGATTCCAGTTTTCGTGAAAAAATTCCTAATGCAGGATTAAACGGTTTGAAAGCAGCAAGAAGTATGGCGCTGCTTTCCTACCGGACTTATAATGCTTATGGCACAACCCAGGTAGAATCTGATCATGATAAAACAGATTCTTATAAAGCCTCATCCTATCAGTCTTATCAAGGTGATAAATTGGTAAAGAGGTTTAACGCATTTTCCTATTGGTATCTTACGAAGGCCATGGATAGCCACCATCTGGGAAGAGGAAGAGGGCCGGTAGAACAGGTATTAAAGACGCTGGAAGGAATTAACACACTGATCATAGGGATTCCTTCAGATGTTTTATTTCCACCTCAGGAGCAAGAATTTATAGCTAAGCATATTCCAAATGCTGAATACTACGAGTTACATTCTTTCTTTGGGCATGATGGTTTTCTTATTGAAACCAAAACATTAACACAGGTCATAGGAAACTTCCTTGAAAAAAATAATTCAAAAGCAGAAAATCAATTTAATTTAATAAAAGAATAATGAGTAAGAAACTTACCATCGGTATGTTCGGATTTGGTGTGGTGGGACAAGGTTTATACGATATCATAAAAACTAAAAACCTAAACTTAGAAATCAAAAAGTTCGTTATTAAAAACGCAGATAAGAAAAGAAGCCTACCTGCAGAACTGTTTACAACAGACGCTAACGCTATTCTGGAAGATGCAGAAATCAATACTGTTGTAGAACTTATTGATGATGCAGAAGCTGCTTTTGAAATCACAAAAAGGGCTTTATCATCAGGAAAAAATGTGGTTTCAGCTAATAAAAAAATGATTGCTACCCATTTGGAAGAACTTACTGAGATACAACAGGAATATGGCACTTCCTTATTGTATGAAGGAGCAGTATGTGGAAGTATTCCTATTATCAGAAATTTAGAAGAATACTATGATAATGAATTGTTACATTCAGTGAGTGGAATTTTCAATGGCTCTTCAAATTATATCTTATCAAAAATATTTAATGAAGGCCAGAGTTATGATGTCGCTTTAAAGAAAGCACAAGACCTGGGTTTTGCTGAAACTGATCCCACGCTAGATGTCGGAGGATTTGATCCGAAATTCAAATTAGCCATCGTTGCTTCTCATGCATATGGAATCTATATTAATCCTAATAAGATTTTAAATTTAGGTATAGATACATTAGGGGATTCAGATATCCGATATGCGAGAGAGAAGAATTATAAAATAAAATTAATTCCATTAGCAAAGGAAATTGAGAACAATCAGGTAGTACTATATGTACTTCCAAAATTCATTAGCAATGACAACATTTTGTATAATGTAGAGAATGAATACAATGGGGTATTAGTTAAGGCTGCATTTGCTGATGAGCAATTCTTTTACGGTAAGGGTGCGGGTGGACACCCTACTGGTTCTGCTGTACTTTCTGATATTGCTGCTTTACGATATGATTATAGATATGAGTATAAGAAGCATATAGAAAACTTGCAGGTAACTTATACAACTGATTACACTTTAAAAGTTTATTTAAGGTATGAAGATGAGAATCTGTTGGAAAACATTCACTTCACTAATATTTCAGAAAGATTTTACAGTACTGACCATAAATATGTGATAGGGACAATCAATCTTCAAGAAATAATTGATAAGCGTGAATTAATTCATCAGGAGGGAAATTTTCTAGCTGAGATTTTATAATTATCCTAATAAGAAGATAAAAAAGTGCTGTTTTTAATATAATTATAGCACTTTTTTTAAGTAGTTTTAATGACACTACATGTTATAACATCCTCTTAATCAGTAAAATTACTATTACATTTACCCTTTTTGGCATTTAATAGGTTAAATAATTGTTAAAGCATTTGCTTTGTCATGATTTTTGCTTTATATTATCTGGAAATTTAATATAAACTTAAAAACAAATCTATTATGAGGAAATGGAATGTGTTAGTATTACTTAATGCAGTATCTATTGGTTTGTTTGCAGAGGACAAAACCAACACTAACACGAACGATGGGTCTGCATTAGCATATGTAATAATAGGTGTTATTATCTTGACGGTGGCAGCTTATATGCTGTATAGTCGTCAAAAGAGAAAATATAACGATTAAAATTTAAATTAAACCTTAAAAATAAACGGCCTAATTTTGCATTAGGCCGTTTATTTTTTAGTCTCTTTTTAAACCGAATTTTTCGATCTTACTATAGAGATGGGATCGTTGAATATCCAGATCATCTGCTGTTTTGGAAACATTCCAATTATTTCTTTCCAATTTATATTTAATGAATTCACATTCGGAAAAATCTTTAAAATCTTGAAAAGAAGTAAATTGTTCCATATCAAATCCATTGGTCTTTTGAGGAATTCCATTACTAATCACAGGAGTCGGACCACCTGGGTTAGCAAAAGTTAAGACATCCTCTTCTGTTATTTTCTTATCACAAAGAATAATCAAACGTTCAACCATATTTCTAAGTTCCCGAATGTTCCCGGTCCATGGTAGGCTTTGTAAAGTCTTCATAGCATCTGGAGTAAATGCTTTTACTGGCATACTGTATTCAGCACAAACTTCCTCACAAAAAGCATTTGCTAATGTAGGAATATCATCTTTTCTCTCAGCTAAGGAAGGGACATGTATAAGGATAACACTTAAACGATGGTATAAGTCCATACGGAAATTTCCATCTTCAATTTCTTTTAGGAGATTTTTATTTGTAGCTGCTATTACACGAACATTTACATCTATTTCTTTCTCACCTCCAACTCGGGTAATTTTATTTTCTTGTAGTGCTCGTAGTACTTTCGCTTGAGCAGAAAGGCTCATATCTCCTATTTCATCTAAGAATAAGGTGCCATTATTAGCCTGCTCAAATTTTCCTATTCGTTGTTTCACAGCTGAGGTAAATGAACCCTTTTCATGTCCGAAAAGTTCCGATTCAATTAGTTCTGATGGTATGGCAGCACAATTCACTTCAATAAGAGGAGAACTAGAACGTCCTGATTTTTCGTGTAACCAACGGGCTACTAATTCTTTACCTGCCCCGTTCGCTCCAGTAATTAATACCCTAGCTTCTGTGGGAGCAACCTTTTCAATAGTATCTTTAATCAGGTTAATTCCTGAGGATTCTCCTAAAATTTCTTTGGTTTTGGATATCTTACGTTTTAGGACTTTAGTTTCTTTCACCAAAGAGCCTCTTTCCAGTGCATTTCGCACAGTGATAAGAAGTCTGTTTAGATCCAAAGGTTTTTCAAGGAAATCAAATGCACCTTTTCTAGCGGCTTCTACCGCTGTTTCGATGCTTCCATGACCGGAAATCATGATGAACGGAATTTCTGAAAACTCTTTCGCAGCGGTTAGAACTTCCATTCCATCCATTTTATTCATCTTGATATCACAAAGTACCAAGTCGATTTTCTCTTTCTGCAGAATCTTCAGGCCTTCTTCTCCATTGTCTACGTCTAATACTTTATAATCTTCGTATTCTAAAATATCACGTAGAGAGCTCCGAATCGGGCGCTCATCATCTATAATTAAAATTGTTGTCATAACTTAACACACTTGTTTATAGGCAATAGAAAAATGTACATTATTAAAAAGAAGCAAACCTTGTAAGCCGGGTTCTGTATTCTATAAATAGAACCTCTATCATTTATCTAGATTTACACTCGCGTGTAAACTCAATCGACCTACCCGTTGCAATTACCCGAAGGTAGAAAACGAGCAGCTTTCTAATCTTGCAACCTATTTGGTCTTTCAACATACGAGGTTTACCGAAATGCATGTTACCATGCAAGCCTGTGAGCCCTTACCTCACATTTTCACCCTTACCTCGAAAGGCGGTATATTTTCTGTGGCACTTGCTGTCTATTTAAAAAAAATAGCCTTCCCGTTAGGAAGCGTATTGCTCTCTGTTGCCCGGACTTTCCTCTTCATTTCAGCGAAATGCAGCGATAGAACCAGTTTGCTTCAAAGGGCAAACCTACGAAAAATTTATATATCTTGAGCTATAACAAATCCGGCAGCCCAAGCCCATTGAAAATTATAACCTCCTAACCATCCTGTGATGTCAACAGCCTCACCTCCGAAATAAAGACCCGGCAGTTTCTTTGCCTCTAATGTCTTAGGGTTTAGCTCATCCGTGGCAATCCCACCACGCATTACTTCTGCTTTATCATAGCCTTTATCTCCAGCTGGTTTAACTTTAAAACAATGTATACTATCGACTACCAGCTTTGCATCAGCTTTACTAAGAGAAGCTATTTTAAGGTGAATAGGAATAAACGAACCCAATGCATCCACCATCTTTTTGGTAAAGAAATCATTTAGCAATTGTCCAACAGTTCTCCTACCTCCTCCATTCCGCTCTTCTTTTATTAGGTTATCCAAATTAAACCTTGGAAGTAAATCTATGGTAAACTCCTCTCCGGGCTTCCAATAAGAAGAAATTTGGAGAATAGCGGGTCCACTTAACCCCCAATGCGTAAATAAAATATTTTCTTCGAATGAGATTTTAGAATTATAGACTCTGGAGAAAACAGAGTTACCGGCAAGTGAGGCATACCAACTTGCATCTTTCCCGGTAATTGTTAATGGAACAAGTGCAGGGGCAGTTTCTGTTACTCTTAAACCATATTTCCTTGCAATTCTTAATGCAAAGTCTGAGGCGCCTAATTTAGCGACCGGAAGACCTCCTGTAGCTAATACAACCTTTGCTGTCCTAATCCGGGATTCTTTGCCCTCTCTTAAACAGATGACTTCAAACCCTGGTTCAGTTTTCTCAATAGCAGTTACTGTTGTATTCAGCCATATATCCTGTCCGGTTTCATACATCAATTTGCTAAATGCATTCACCACATCTTTTGCTTTATTGGATATAGGAAATAGTTGTCCTAAAGTCTTTTCCTGACCTTTAATATTCGCAAATTGTTCAAAAAAACTAATCGTATCATTTACAGTCCATTGAGAAAAAACGGCATTTAAGAATTTGGGATTCTCAGAAACGAAATTTTCAGTTGAAGTATAAATGTTAGTATAATTACAGCGACCTCCGCCGGAAATCAAAATCTTTGCGCCGGGTTTGTCGTTACGTTCAAGGAGCAATGTGCGCTTACCTAAAAGACCAGCCTGTGCCGAACACATCAGTCCGCAAGCACCAGCACCTATGATAACCGCATCGTATTCTTTCATTATGAAATTAATTCACCTTCTAAAGAAATTGTCCGCTGTTCAGCAGATGACTGCTCTGCGAGTTCCAATATCCTGATAACATCTCTGGCTTGTTCAGGTTTAACAAATAGATCTTCTTCACCCTTTAAAGCTGATACAATATTCTTATAGAAGTCTTGACCTGATCCCAATTCACTCTCTACCTTCTCCTCAACATCTTTTCCATTTTCAAGAATTGCTAAACTACCTTGAAAAGCTTCTTCTTCTCTGCCCCAATCTTCACATTGACCTGGTAAAACCCCGTCTCTCAATAAGGCTTCCTGTGGATCAACACCCCATTTCACGAAGCAGCCATTCATCCCATAAACAGCATATCGTGCCGTAGCGATTTTAGCTAACATTTGCCCTTTGAGGGATACCTTTAGTCGTGGATAGGAAAGGATAAATTCAAAATCATCAATAGCTTTAGCACCATCACGTTGAACTCTCAGATCAGCAAAAATAGCAGTAGGTTTTCCAAAAACCTGAAGTGATTGATCAATCAAATGCGCACCCAGATCATAATGGATTCCTGATCCAGGTAGATTTTCTTCACGCCATGCTCCTTCTCTAAGGAAATTCCGGAACCTGTCATATCTCGCCTCATAATTCACAACTCTGCCCAATCTCCCTGACTCAATGACCTTTTTAACGGTTTTAAAATCAGAATGAAACCTTGCATTGTGGTGCACTGACAGTAATAAATTCTTTTGCTTACTTAAGGTGATTAATTCGTCCGCTTCTGAGCTATAATTTGTAAAAGGTTTTTCAACAACAACATGCTTTCCGGCCTCTAAAGCAGCTTTTGCAAGGCTAAAGTGAACATCATTGGAAGTAGCTATTACAACAAGATCAATTTCGGGGTCATTGATAATCTCATCAGCCGACAATACAGCAATCGCATTGGGATACCTTTCGGCTAACATTTTCTGTTGCTCAGGTTTACGTGCTGTTACTTTATATAATTCTAATTCCGGATTCCAATCAATAAATGGGGCATGAAAAACATGCCCTCCTATTGAAAATCCTATTAATCCGATTTTATATTTCTTCATCATTACATTCTTTCAGGCACTTGGATTCCTAGTAAATTCATACTTTCTGCGATGACTTTTACTGCAGAAGCAGAAAGTTGCAAACGAAATCCTTTAACATTCACATCTTCTGCTTTAAGAATCGTCTCCTCGTGGTAAAACTTATTATAAAGCTTCGCAACTTCATAAGCATAGTTTGCAACTTGGGCAGGACTAAATTCATTAGCCGACGCTTCTATAATGGCTGGATAATTTGATAATGCCTGAATTAAATCCCGCTCATAAGATGAAATCGATTTTGGAGTTTTTAGATCTTCACCTGTATATTCAGCTTTACGCAATACGGATTTAATACGGGCGTGAGTATATTGTATAAAAGGCCCTGTGTGTCCCTGGAAATCAACAGACTCATTCGGATCAAATAAAAGGCGTTTTTTAGGATCAACTTTTAATAAGAAGTATTTTAATGCCCCCATACCAATTGTTTGGTACAAGTTTGATTTCTCTTCTTCATTAAAGCCTTCGGTTTTTCCTAACTCTTCTGTTCTTTCTTTTGCTGTATCGATCATTTCTGACATTAAGTCATCAGCATCCACAACCGTACCTTCCCTTGATTTCATTTTACCTGAAGGTAAGTCGACCATGCCGTATGAAAGGTGATAAAGTCCATTTGCCCATGTTTTCCCTAATTTCTTAAGAATAGCAAACAATACTTTAAAATGATAATCTTGCTCATTACCCACCACATAAATCGAGTCATTCATCTGAAATTCATCAAATTTCAACTGGGCAGTACCTAAGTCCTGAGTAATATAAACGGAAGTTCCGTCACCTCTTAAAACAAGCTTTTGATCCAAACCTTCATCCGTCAAATCAATCCAAACAGAATTATCTTCTTTTTTGAAAAAAACACCCTTCTCCAAACCTTCCTGAATGATATCTTTTCCTAATAAATAAGTATCAGATTCGTAATAGAACTTATCGAAATCTACTCCCAGTTGTTTGTATGTTTTATCAAATCCGGCATACACCCACCCATTCATAGTTTTCCATAAATTCAAGACCTCTTCATCCCCTGCTTCCCACTTTTGCAACATCACTTGGGCTTCTCGCATCAAAGGAGCATTCTTCTTAGCATCATCCTCGGTTTGACCTTCTTGTTTCAGAACATCAATTTCTTTTTTGTATTCTTTATCAAAGATTACATAGTATTTACCTACAAGATGATCCCCTTTTAGTCCTGAGGATTCCGGAGTTTCTCCGTTACCAAATTTCTGCCATGCTAACATGGATTTACAAATATGGATACCTCTATCATTTACCAAATTAGCTTTGATAACATCGTATCCATAGGCTTTCAGAATTTCTGCAACTGAGTAACCTAAAAGGTTGTTCCTTATATGTCCTAAATGAAGGGGTTTATTGGTATTTGGGGAGGAGTATTCCACCATCAGCTTCTTTCCATTCTTTGGAAATTTCCCAAATGTAGAATCAAGAATAGTATTATTTAATAATTCAATCCAGTATTCATCGGAAAAGCTTAGGTTTAAAAAGCCTTTAATGACATTAAAATCCGAAATTTCTTTAATATGCTCTTTAAGATAAGCGCCAATTTCGGATGCAGTAACCTCCGGTGATTTTTTAGAAAACCTGGTAATTGGAAATACAACTAATGTAATTTGACCTTCAAATTCTTTTCTAGTCTCCTGTAATGAAAGCTGTTCTGATGGTATTTCTGCTCCGTATAATGTACTTACCGCTTCTACGGACTTCTCGATAAGCAGTTCTTGGATTGATTTTGTCATGTAAATATTTCGTAATATTCCTAACTTTCTGATAATGAATTGAAAAAAATAACAACTTGTGTATTCAGGTATTCATTCCGAAAGCATATCTTTGCCAAAAATAATAAAAAATGCAGAGCTATCAGGAATTTCTTGACTTAAGTGTTGGTTTTCCGCAAGACGGATTCGATATCATCGATGACGAATTGTACTTCCACGATTTGAATTTGATGGAAATGATAGAAACGTATGGTACTCCCCTACGTTTTACTTATCTACCTATTATCAGTAAAAAGATTCAGCAAGCAAAGATTTTATTTCAAACAGCGATGTTAAAATATAACTATCGCGGATCTTATAAATACTGTTATTGTACTAAATCTTCACATTTCAAACATATTGTTGAAGAAGCTTTAAAGAATGATATCCACCTGGAAACATCTTCAGCTTTTGACATGCCGATGATTGATGCATTGGAGAGACAAGGAAAGGTAACTAAGGACATTACCGTCATTTGTAATGGATTCAAAACCTATCAATATAAACAGTATATCATCGATATGCTACATGATGGATACCATAATATTATTCCGGTTTTGGATAATAAAGAGGAATTCAATATGTACGATGATGAGGTTGAATTACCGGAACCTTGTAATTTAGGTATTCGTATCGCAGCAGAGGAACAACCGGACTCTCAATTCTATACTTCCCGTTTGGGGATTAGAATGGAGGATGTAATTGATTTTTATAACAGTAAAGTTGTAGAAAACCCTCACTTTAAGGTGAAATTATTGCACTTCTTTATAAATTCCGGTATTTCAGATACGCCGTATTATTGGAATGAGTTAGAAAAGTATGTTACACTTTATTGTAAATTCAAGAAAATTAATCCGGATTTAGATACACTAGATATTGGTGGTGGAATGCCTTTCAAAGATTCACTTGTTCATGATTTTGATTATGAATACATGGTCAATGAAATCGTAAACCGTATCAAACAAATCTGTGCTCACCACGAAGTAATGGAGCCGGATATTATCACGGAATTCGGCAAATATACAGTTGCTGAAGCATCTGGAATATTATACAAAGTATTAGGAAGAAAACAACAGAATGACCGTGAAAAATGGTTAATGTTGGATGGATCTTTTATTACTAATTTACCTGATGTTTGGGCATTGAATCAAAAGTATATTCTTGTACCAATTAACAATTGGGATTCCGAGTACGAGCGAGTAAACTTAGGTGGCATAACATGTGATGGTCAGGATTATTATAATCAGGAGGCTCATATGAACTCCGTGTTTATGCCTAAAACCAGAAAAGTACAATACCTTGGTTTCTTCCATACCGGAGCTTATCAGGAAGTATTAAGTGGGTATGGTGGAATCCACCACTGCTTACTACCTTCGCCTAAACATGTCCTTATTCGCAGAAATAGAGACGAAACATTCAATTATGAAGTGTTTGGCGAAGAACAAAATTCAAAACAAGTAATGAAGTTATTAGGATATCAATAATAATTTTAACATAAAAAACGGGCTGAAGGTATTAATCATCAGCCCGTTTTTTTATGTTTACAATGAGATTACAGAAAATAATGTAATTTGTTGTCTGCTAACATGAAAAAAATTTTAAAAGTCTTTATGTATATCTTGATTGCATTAATTCTAATTATTGGAATAGCTGTTTTTCTATTAAGTCGTTCCGATCAAATGGGGTCCTTAGCCCATGGTGAGCGCTTAAAAAGAATGCAAACTATTTCCACTTATAAAAATGGGGTGTTTGAAAATCTTGAACTGACTCCGGCGATAAAAGAGGGCGTCAGCCAAATTTCTGTTTTCTCGTATTTTTTCTTTGGAAAAGATAAAAGAAATGTACCCTCAAAACCCTTACCTGTTCAAGTCACAGATTTAAAAAGCATTCCTTTACATGAGAATGTGTATGTCTGGTTTGGACATTCATCCTATTATCTCCAATTAGATGGAAAAAGAATATTAGTGGATCCTGTATTCAGTAATCATGCTTCACCTGTTCCCGGAAGTGTAAAAGCTTTTCCTATGTCACACAGTTATAAAGCAGAGGATTTTCCTGATATAGACATTTTAATTTTAACACATGACCATTGGGATCACTTAGACTACCCTACATTTCTGAAAATTAAAGATAATGTGCAAGATATCGTAACAAGTATAGGCGTTGGAGCTCATTTAGAAAAATGGGGTTACCCTGTAGAGCATATTCATGAATTATATTGGGGTGAGAAAGTTGCGATTGATAATTTAGATTTCACAGCAACACCAGCAAGACATTTCTCCGGAAGATGGCTTAAACGAAATACCAGTTTATGGTCTTCTTTTGTTGTTCAATCAGACTCTTTAAGATTATATTTGGGTGGAGATTCGGGATATGGAAAGCATTTCAAAGAAATAGGTGAGAAATATGGGCCCTTTGATCTGGCAATTCTAGAAAACGGACAATATAATGAGTACTGGAAATATATCCATCTAATGCCTGAAGAAGCGATTTCAGCTGCGAGGGATCTTCAAGCAAGGGCGGTAATTCCCGTTCACAATTCAAAATTCCCACTAGCTAATCATTCATGGGATGAACCTTTACTTAGAATCAGCAAGGAAGCTAAGAATAATAACTATCCGCTCTGGACTCCTCAAATGGGGCAACTTATTTATTTGGATAAGCCAAATGAATTTAAAGAATGGTGGTTAGGTATAGATTAGTGCGCTAAGAAGTTTTTCTATAATTAAAAATTGCTAAAGCATTTAATAATATTGCGAATCCGATCATGATTATAAAATGTTCCTGAATATCTGCGAAACTACTCCCTTTCAACACGATCATTCTGACTACCTCTATAAAATAAGTCACCGGAATACATTTTGCAATCACATAAGCCCATTGCGGCATACTCTCTATTGAGGTAAATAAGCCACTCATTAACATAAAAATCATAATGAAGAAAAAGGCTATAGACATGGCTTGCTGCTGTGTTTCTGCGAAGGTAGAAATCAAAAGTCCTAAACCTAAAATAGCTACAAGATAAATAGATAAATAGGCGTACAACAAAAGAATATTTCCAACAGGTATGATTCCATAAATTAACCTACCTACGATAAATAAACCTACACTAAAGACAAAGATTCCAATAATCCAGAATGGAATTAGTTTACCAAGAATGAATTGATACTTTTTAATAGGAGTTACATTTATTTGTTCGATTGTGCCCATCTCTTTTTCTTTAACAATATTTAAAGCACACATATAAGAACAAACCATCGTTACTAAGGCTACCAGAATACCCGGAACCATAAATTTATTATAAATCAAGTAAGGGTTAAACCAATTAGATGAAGTAATATCAATTAGAGAGTTACCTGATTCACCATGTTGATTGATCCATTTCATTTGGATTTCGCTATTATAATCTTTGATAATTCGGTTCAAATAGCTGGAACCTAAACCTGCCTTCACACCATTTATCGCATTTACGGCTAAAAATATTTGGGCCCTTTCTTCCTTAATCAAATTTCTTTCAAAATTTCCAGGAATCTCTAGTAGTAGATCAGCTTTATCCTGTTCAATTTGAATTAGTCCTTCTTTATAGGATGATCCATAGTCTGTCAACTTAAAATACCCTGAAGCCGTTAGTTTTGAAATCAATTGTTGAGAATAACTAGAGTGATCATGATCTACAACAGATATATTGATATTTTTCACCTCAAAATCTGCTGCCAAAGGCAAAATAAGAAGTTGCATGATTGGAGCAACAAAAATCAGAGGCAATAATGCTTTATTTCTAAAGATTTGTTTAAACTCTTTTCGGAGTAAAAAAAGCAGTGATCTCATTCCAATCTGGTTTTAAATTTTTTCAAACTAAGGAACAACAAGAACACAGTCATCCCAACCAATATTAAGGTTTCCTTCCATACAGCTGCAAACCCTAATCCCTTCAGCATAATAGACTTAACAATGATATAATACCATTTGGACGGCACTATATTGGAAAAAAGCTGCAAAGCTTTCGGCATATTTTCTAATGGAAACATAAAGCCTGTAAAAAGTAATATAGGTAGCATCATCCCCATCATTGAAATCAACATAGCCGCTTGTTGAGACTTTGTGATATTCGAAATCAATAAGCCAACCGATAAAGCACAAATAATTAATAGGGCACTTTCGGCTACCAAAAGCAATAAGCTTCCATGTATTGGCATTCCCAACAAAGTAACAGCCATAATTAAAATAACGGCTAAATTCACGAGAGATAAAAGAAAGTAAGGTATGGCTTTTGAAACAATAACCAGAAACGGATTAAACGGTGAAACCAATAAAATCTCCATAGTTCCCATTTCTTTTTCTCTGACAATTGACACCGCCGTCATCAGTACGCAAATCAACATCAGTACCAATGCCATAATCCCCGGAACGAAGGTTGTTGCTCCTTTCAACTCTGGATTATATAGCATTCGGATCTCTGTATTAATGGAATATGGTAATTTCTGAATATTCATTAATTCCATCTGATAATCCATAATAATTGAATTTGCATAATTTTGTAAGGTATTGGCTGTATTAGGGTCTGACCCGTCGGCAATAATTTGTATTTGTGCCTTTTTTAAATGCATCAAATCTTCATTAAAATTTGCTGGGAAAACAATTGCCAATTTTAC
Source organism: Sphingobacterium mizutaii (assembly GCA_040394615.1). GTDB lineage: Bacteria > Bacteroidota > Bacteroidia > Sphingobacteriales > Sphingobacteriaceae > Sphingobacterium > Sphingobacterium mizutaii_A. Next base: position 12,208 of record JBEBRZ010000050.1, on the reverse strand, counting down.
ATTCTCTTTCTGAAACTCCTTCTCAATCTGATGATAACTTAATATTGACCGCTGCAGCTTAAAGTTCTTATTTGCTTCAAACTTTCTTGTAATTTCCTGACTTGCCTGGTCTTTTGCATAATCACAGATAACAATCTTAGCATTCTTAACCTCATTGGTCATTGCGAAACCAAATAAAGTAATCTGCACAATAGGAAGTCCGAAGAGCATCAAAAGGGTCTTCTTATCTCTAAAGACATGATAGAATTCTTTCTTTACAAAAGATAAAAACTGTTTCATTTTAATCTCCCTTTCGTTTTGCTCCCCTAGCTAATTCATAAAAAACGTCATCCATGGTTTCTACCCCAAATTGATGTTTTAAATTTAAAGGACTATCCAAGGCTTTAATTTCACCATCAACCATCATTGAAATTCGATTACAATATTCTGCTTCATCCATATAATGTGTTGTTACAAAAATCGTAATACCACGTTCAGAAGCGTCATAAATAAGATCCCAAAATTGTCTCCTTGTAACCGGATCGACACCTCCTGTCGGTTCATCCAAAAAAACAATTTTTGGATCGTGCAGAATGGAAACAGAAAAAGCAAGTTTTTGCTTCCACCCTAAGGGTAATGAACCGACAAGCTGCTTTATTTCTTTTTCCAATCCTAGTGTGCTAATAAGTTTATCTCGCTTTTCTTTTAAATCTTTAGACTTTAGACCATAAATCCCTCCGAAAAAATCGATATTTTCCTTTACGGTTAAATCTTCATAAAGAGAAAATTTCTGACTCATATAACCTATGTTCTTCTTAATTTCTTCAGTCTGTTTGTAAATATCAAATCCGGCAATACTTGCTTGTCCGGAACTTGGCCTAGATAATCCACATAACATCTTCATGGCCGTAGTTTTGCCTGCGCCATTAGCTCCAAGAAAGCCAAAAATTTCACCTCGATACACTTCAAAGCTTATCGCATTTGCAGCAATGAAATCACCAAACTTCTTCGTCAACTTATCCGTTTTTATAACAACTTCAGCTTCCATATCAATTCATTAAGCTTATAAAACAATCCTCAATGCTTGCTTTGATCTCTTTAATTTCAATGTTTTTTTGATTTTCATTTCTTAAAAATTCAACTAAACCCTGAACAGGGTCTGCTAAAGAATCTTTAAAGCTTATATGATGATATTCACCGAAAGCATTGCAGGTTTTTATATACGTATAGTTTCTCAAGTCCTTCAAGAGTTTACCCATAGCATCCGATTTAATGGCATATAATGGATCCGGATATTGATCAATTATCTCCTCAGGTGTTGCAACAGAAAGTATTTTACCATTTTGAATAAGTCCAATTCTTTCACAAAGAGTTGCTTCATCCATATAAGGGGTCGAAACGAGAATAGTTATGCCTTGATCTTTTAGTTTAGTTAGCATTTCCCAAAACTCCTTTCTGGAAACAACATCGACACCTGTTGTTGGTTCATCCAGAAAAAGAATCTGCGGCTTATGAATCAAAGCACAACATAATGCCAGCTTCTGTTTCATTCCTCCTGATAATTTACCCGCTCTACGGTCCTTGAAAGGTTCAATTTGTATGAAGATGTCTTTGATCAAGTCATAATTTTCTTCAACAGTAGTATTAAAAACAGAAGCAAAGAAATTTAGATTTTCTTCTACCGTTAAATCTTGATATAGGGAAAATCGACCTGGCATATACCCTACCAGCTTACGGATTTGTTTATAATCTTTAACCACATCTAGCCCAGCCACAGTTGCGAATCCCTCATCAGGTAATAGCAGCGTTGTTAAAACCCGAAAAATACTGGTCTTTCCAGCACCATCGGGACCTATCAAACCAAATAGCTCTCCTTTTTTGACAGATAAGCTGACATGATCAACCGCTGTCACAGTGCCTTTATCATAAGTTTTAACTAAATCAACGATTTCTACCATTGCTCCTTAAAATTTTATTTCAGCATACATTCCTATTTTAAAACGACCATCATTCTTTACCCGAATCTTGATAGCATAAACCTGGTTGGCGCGCTCATCTTTGGTTTGAATTGTCTTAGGGGTAAATTCCGCTTTATCATTTATCCAGGTAATCTGTCCTTCTGAACTATGATATCCGCCATTTCCATCATCTGTCAAAACCGTTACTTTCTGGTTTAATTTCACCTGTGGCAATTGAGATCCAGTTATGTAAACCTTAAGTGTCATTGTTGAGAGATCTGCAATTTTATACAGTGGTTTTCCAATAGTAGCAGTCTCATTCACCTCAGCAAATTTCGTTAGGACAGTTCCATGAACTGGGTTTATAATCTTTGCCTTTTGCAATTGATCATCCAATTGGTAAATTTGAACCTCTAAAGGAACCACATCTTTACCTATACTTTGATTAGAAATACTAAGCGTTGATTCCTGAGCTTCCAATTGTCTTTTTAACAGTTTTATCTGTGCCTCAATATCATCTAATTGCTTGGGTGTGGCTGCATCGCCAGCAATCAAGTTCTGGGTCCTTACTTTTTCTTGCTCAAGGTGACGAATCTGTTCTTTTAACGCAGATAACTGAATAGTAATATTTGGTTTTCGACTTAACCCTGCACCAACTTGGGCTTCAAGCTGTTTTTTCTTCAAATAAGTCTGAACAGTATCAATAAAACCTATCTGCTGACCAACCTTTAACTCATCGCCCTCTTCCAGATTAAACTCCTTAATTCTTCCATTGGCTTCTGCTGAGATAATCGTCTCTATCGCTTCAAAACTACCTGAAGCATCAAAGGTATCCTGATCATTTTTACAGGAGACCATTAGCATCAGACCAATTGCTAAAATCCAAGAATTATTCATTTTTTTCATAATACGTATTTTAATTTTCGGTATTTCCAGAAGTTGTTAATATGTTATATTGTGCCATCAACCACTGAACTTCATGTAAAGCAAGATTTTGCTTAGCTTGTTCTACTACATTGACAGCAATTAGATAATCATTGCTTGTAGCTGTTCCATAATTCAGTTGATTTAAAGTAGAAACCTTTACCTGTTCCCTTAATACAATAATCTCTTGATCCGTCTTCAATAACGCTCTCATTTTGGACAGTTCTGTTTCCTGCTGAGTCATGTTCATTTTTGTATTGAAGAGAAAAGTTTCTTCTTGCACATCCAATAATCGTTGACTATTTAAAACAATATTCTTTTCATTTTTCTGGGTATAAAAGTTATTTAAGTTCCAAGCTAACCGTAACCCGCCAATATAAAATCCCTGCGATTCTGTACTCAACATATTTAAGGCCGGTTGTCCGATACCACCCTGTAAAAAAACACTGAACTGGGGAAGAGTTTTGGCCTCAATTAATTTATTCTGTACCGCTAAAGATTTACGTTGTAAATCATATAATAGCTGTTCAGGACGATTGATATGATCCGTCAGAACTAATTCTCTGGGAGTTTCTAATCTGGTATCTTCGGTTAGTGTTTGTCCGATTAATATGGATAGTACTTCCAAATAGGCTTTTTTATTGTATTGCATTTCTAAAAGCCTCTGATCAGTCTTTAACAACTCTGCTTTAAGGGTACTTACAGAGCTTCGTAGTGCTACTCCATTTTCCACTGCAGTCAGCATTTTATCAATACCCCTTTGTAAATCCTCTCTGGAAATATTTACCTGTTCCATCTGTTTATCCAGTAGGAGGATTCCGAAATATAAATTATTGATCCGTTCTCTAAGTTTATACATTTCTACTTCAACCTTTTGCACTTCAACGGCTGTATTGGAACTCACACTCTCTTTTTGGTCTTTTAATGTTAACAACCCCGTGATTGACTGAGATAGTTCAGCATATACTTTATACTGATTCTTACTCATTGTGGGAATATCTACATTTGGAAGGGATATGGGGATTGAGGTTACATCAGACTGATGCGTTGCTTGTCCGGCAATATTCAGCTGTGGTAATACCGATTTCTGAGCATTATCTAAAGAGAACTCTTTTGTTCTTTCTAATAAAGAATGCTGCTTAATCAACGGATAATTCTCCCTGGCGAGCTCGTAACAAAGCTTTAAATTTAAGGTTGAAGAACTGTCCTGAGCACTCGAATACCCTAATGAGCACAACGATATTACCGTAATAATCAATAAGTTTCTAAAATCGTTAACCTTAATCATATATTTTAATATTTTGATTTAAACATTTGACCAATTCTAAGGCAAAAAAATAGACTATGCCTTAAGCATAGCCTCTATCCAGATTGGAATCAATTTCTTACGTTCATCCATCATCATCAAAAACTCTTTATCGTTAATATCAGAGCCTCCCATCAGCATTGGTCTTGCAATAAATGGGAATACGACCATCGCCAATACATTCATGATAAAGTGAAGATAATGAACTTTCTTAATCGTACCTTTTTTAACTCCTTCTTTATACTGTTTTACTAAGACTGAATTATTCAAAATTTCCTTAATAGGAATTATTTCCAAAATATTTCCTACGTTATTCCTTGTCTCACTTACAATAAATGCCGGAATTTCGGGTTGAACTTTAATAGTATCAATATATCGTTCAGCTATTTGAACTACTTTTTCCATTAGGCTGGAGTTTTCATCATTTAAAACCGAAAGCATACTCTGAACAAAATTGCCCATCGTTTCTATCATAATAATTTTGAAAAGCTTCTCTTTACTCCGAAAATAGTAATTCAATAAAGAAAGGTTAATCCCTGCCTCTTCAGCAATATCCCGAGTACGCGTTGCTGCAAAGCCTTTTTTATGAAATACCACACGAGCAGCTTCTTTTATTTTCTCTTCTGTGGAGGTATCAATTTCTTTCTCTACTTTCTGTTTTGCCATTAAATTTGAATATCAATATGATCAAAGATATAAACATTTGCCTAAATTAAACAAATATTTTAATCAAATGACCAATACTGAAACTACCTCTTTTCCAGCACCATTCCATGATCAAAGCGAAGGCTGTCTTTATTTTTAAACACAATTAAAGAATCTTGTTCTTCTATTTCTCCGAAGCCTTCAATTAATCCATCTGGCAAAATTCCGAACACAGTTTCACGAGTGGAATTGATTCCTTCTGAATTAAAGTTATAGTACCCAACAATCAAAGAATCTTTAATCACAGCTCGAAAGACCCCGTTATTCCGATCTTTTTCTTCGAAATTATAGCTTAATTCTCCAATTAAAGAGTCATTTTGGTTCTTCAAATCTAAAATGATGGTATCTCCATTTTGTTCATAACTATAATGTCCTTCAAGTTCTGCGGCGGTCCAGTCTTTATTTGAATGTTTACTTTTTGATGCAGATTCTGAGGAAGAGCTATTGCAAGAGTTCAAGCTTAATATGCAAACGGATACGGCTAAAAATGGGAGGAATGTATTTTTCATGAATATTTTTTTTATAGTTTATTAACCCCTAATAATACATAAAGTTTCAGTAAAACAGTCATCATACTTCCATTTTCAATAAAATCTTGATAAATATCCAATACGTATTAAATTGCAGCTCTTATTTAATTGTATCTTTATTTACTATGAATATTTTAACAAAAGAGTTCGAAACGAATCATAACACAGCCCCCTTTTCAACGATTAAAATCGAAGATTATATTCCTGCATTTCAGGAAGCAATTAATGAAACCAAGCGTGAAATTCTGGAGATTACCTCTAACAATTCTCCTGCTAATTTTGAAAATACCATTGAAGCACTTTCTTTTTCCGGTTTACAACTTGACAGGATTTCAAATATATTTTTCAATCTGCATTCTGCTGAGACTAATGATGAACTAGAAAAACTAGCCGTTGAAATTGCACCCATGTTAGCTGAATTGAGCTCGGATATCACTTTAAATTTCGACTTATTTCTTAAAATAAAAGAGGTCTACAAAAATAAAGACAGCTTAAATCTAACTCCTGAACAAACAACTTTATTATCAAAATACTATTTAGATTTTGTACGTAATGGGGCTTTATTGCCTGATGACAAGAAAAAGGAATTAAGGAAAATCGATCAGGAGATGTCTGTTTTAAAGCTTAAGTATGCTGAGCATGTTTTGGTTGAAACCAATGCTTATAAAATGCATTTGACAGATAAAAATGATCTTGAAGGGCTCCCTGACAACATCATTGAAGCAGCCCATGAATTAGCAAAAGAAGAAGGCAAAGAAGGCTGGATTTTCACCTTAGATTATCCAAGTTTTATTCCCTTTATGACCTACGCCAGCAATAGGGAATTAAGAAAAAGGTTAGCTATCGCTTCTGGCAAAAAAGCTTTTCAGGACAATGAAAATAACAATGAAGAAATCGTACTTAAAATAGTAAACCTAAGATATCAACGTGCTAAGTTATTGGGATACGATTCACATGCTCATTTCAAATTAGAAGAGCGTATGGCACAGAATCCTGAAACCGTAAAGAACTTCTTAGATGATTTATTGGAAAAGGCAAAACCAGCAGCACTTAAGGAATTTGAAGAATTAAGTCAATTTGCAAAAGAAACAGATGGTATTGACCATCTAGAAAAATGGGATGCAAACTATTATTCCGAAAAATTAAAGCAAAAACGTTTCAATCTTGATGACGAAAAATTAAGACCTTATTTCAAACTGGAAAATGTATTAAATGGCGTCTTTGAAATTGCCCACCGACTCTTTGGATTAAACTTTAGAGAAGTTAATAACATAGATAAGTATCACCCGGAAGTACAAACATTTGAGGTTAATGACGATGAAGGACAATTAATTGCTATTTTTTATGCTGATTTCTTTCCTCGAAAAGGCAAAAGAAATGGTGCATGGATGACTTCTTTTAAATCCCAATATATAAAGGACGGGAAAAACGAGAGACCACATGTGTCGATTGTTTGTAATTTCACCAGACCTACAGCAAGTAAACCATCTTTATTAACTTTTAATGAAGTCACTACGCTTTTCCATGAATTCGGACACGCCCTCCATGGCATGTTAGCCAATACGACTTACCCTACCCTATCCGGAACATCCGTTTATTGGGATTTCGTTGAATTACCGAGTCAGGTAATGGAAAATTGGTGTTATGAAGAAGAGGCTTTAAATCTTTTTGCAAAGCATTATGAAACCGGAGAATTAATCCCAATGGAATATGTTCAAAAGATTAAAGAAAGTGCTTCCTTTTTGGAAGGACTTGCTACAGTAAGACAACTTAGTTTCGGAATGCTGGATATGGGTTGGCATGCTGAGGATCCCAGCTCCATTTTGAATGTTAAAGAATATGAAACTAAACAGTTTGAACCAACTGCAATTTATCCTGATGTAAAGGAAAATGCTATGTCCACTTCCTTCTCCCACATCTTTAATGGCGGTTATTCCTCCGGCTATTATTCTTATAAATGGGCAGAAGTTCTGGATGCTGATGCATTTGATTATTTTAAAAATGAAGGAATCTTCAATAAAGAAGTGGCAAAAAGCTTTAAAGACAATATATTATCCAAAGGGGGAACTGAACACCCAATGAAATTATATAAACAATTCAGAGGTCACGAACCATCTGTAGATCCATTGTTAAAACGAGCAGGATTAATAAAATAATTCGTTATAATCTTCAATAAAAAAGGCTTAGCATTTAAATATCTAAGCCTTTTTGTTCTTCTATTTCGAAAACCGAATCTATCTTCCAATTTCCTTTATCTTTTGCTGCATTCACTGCTAGCTGATCACATCTCTCATTCAAAGGATGTCCGGCATGTCCTTTCACCCAAACTAATTTTACATTATGCAGCTTATAAACATTCATCAACCGCAACCACAAATCCTTATTCTTTTTCCCCTGAAATCCTTTTTTTATCCATCCATAAACCCACTTTTTATCAATAGCATCTATAACGTATTTGGAGTCAGAATAAATAGTGACTTGCTGATTTAAATTCTTGAGGGCCTCAAGACCGATAATGACTGCCATTAATTCCATTCGGTTATTCGTCGTTTTCCTGAATCCGCCCGAAAATTCCTTTTCTAAAAGTTTCCCTTGAAATTCAGGATTAGTGCCTTGGTATATAGCCCGTAAGATAGTTCCGTAACCTCCCGGCCCCGGATTTCCACTGGATGCACCGTCAGTATATAATTCAATCATTATTGCAAAAATAAAGATTTTAATGAAAGCGACTTCCTCAATCGTAAAATAAGAACAAGTATTTAAGAAGGTTCGCTGAAGATTTTATATTTATCCCGCAGGAAATGAATGATAGCAGAAGTTGCGATTACAATCGCTAATCCAATTACACAGCCTAATCCTACTGATACCGCTCGATAGATTGGAGTATATACAATTTGAGTATGATGTGGTGCGATCATGATTATAAGCAATGCTACGATTGCGACGCGAGCCATATTTAAAATTTTAAATACTCGACAAAAAATAATGGTGACCACAATACCCAGCATAATAGAATAAGGAGATTGTGGTAATAACCAAACACAGCCCATGGCAACTATTGATCCTACAAAGTTTGATTTAAATCGCTCAATAGACAATCTCTTTGAGTCCTTCTCCTCCGGGGAAATGACAAGAATAATTGATAATAATGCCCAAAATACCTCAAATTGTTTAAAGTTAAGATATAACATATAGCCAATTGCAAATCCAATCAGACATCGAATAATATATATTAAAAGAGCTGAGGTAATGGCTCTCTTTATAAACCTCACTGTACTATTATCGGGAGACATTACTGCAAAAATAAATTTATTAACAATAAAAAAATGGCGCTAAAAAATTAGCGCCATAAATCTTATGAATTCTAATTAGTTTCCTTCTCTATTCAGGACCTTAGCATTTTTAACTTTATCTTTCAATAAAGCTAAATTCACGACTTCTTTCATTTCATTAACATAATGAAAATTCAAATCCTTAATATAGTCTTCTTTTATTTCCAATATATCTTTTTGATTCGCTTTACTCAGAATGATTTCTTTAATATTCGCTCGTTTTGCTGCTAGAATTTTTTCCTTAATACCTCCTACCGGTAAAACCTTACCTCTTAAAGTAATCTCACCTGTCATTGCCAACTTTGGTTTTACTTTATGTTGCGTAAATAAAGAAGCTAAGGCTGTCAACATGGTAATTCCTGCTGAAGGACCATCTTTAGGAGTAGCACCTGCAGGCACATGAATATTTACATCCCATTGATCAAAAATCTTATAATCAATACCAAATTCTTCTGCATGAGAACGCAAATATGCCATAGCAATTGCAGCAGATTCCTTCATCACATCACCCAAATTCCCGGTTAGACTTAACTTTCCTTTCCCAGGGCTTAAGCTCGATTCAATAAATAAAATATCACCTCCTACCGAAGTCCAGGCTAATCCTGTAACTACTCCTGCTACGTCATTATTCTCATAGATATCTTTATCAAAAATTGGCGCGCCTAAGATCTCTTCAATATCCTGTGCTGTCAAATTGGTTGCATATGGCTTTTCCATAACTATTCGAGTAGCAATACCTCGAACGACGGAACCAATTTTTTTCTCTAACCCACGAACGCCGGATTCTCTGGTATATTCTTCTATGATTTTCTCAATCATCTTAGGCTTTAAAGAAACATCCTTCGTTTGCATCCCATGCATTTCACGCTGCTTAGGTAATAAGTGTTTCTTCGCAATCTCAATCTTCTCTTCAATAGTATAACCATTCACCTCAATGATTTCCATACGATCTAATAAAGCCGGCTGAATCCCACTTAAGGAGTTTGCTGTCGCGATAAACATAACCTTAGAAAGGTCATATTCCATTTCTACATAATGATCATAGAAATTGGTATTTTGTTCAGGATCCAAAACTTCTAATAATGCTGAAGATGGATCTCCTTTAAAGTCAGAACCGATCTTATCGATTTCATCCAATACAAAAACGGGATTTGATGTACCTGCTTTTTTCAAGGATTGGATAATACGTCCCGGCATTGCACCGATATATGTTTTACGGTGACCACGAATTTCCGCTTCATCACGAATCCCCCCCAATGCCATTCTTGTATATTTCCTACCTAATGCTTTTGCAATAGATTTCCCTAATGAAGTTTTTCCAACCCCCGGAGGGCCCACTAAACACAAGATTGGAGCTTTCATATCATTCTTAAGCTTCAATACGGCCAGATATTCGATAATACGTTGCTTTACCTTATCTAAACCATAGTGATCCTTATTTAAAACTTTATCCGCTCTGTTTAAGTCGAAATTGTCTTTGGTATATTCTCCCCAAGGCAAATCCAACATCAGCTCTAAATAATTCAGTTGTACTGAATAATCAGCAGCAGCTGGATTGATACGACCAAGCTTTTCCAGTTCTTTCTGGAAATGTTTAGCAACATCTTCATTCCATTTCTTAGCCTTAGCCCGTATGCTCAATTCTTCCAATTCCAAGTCTGGTGTGTTACCACCTAATTCTTCCTGAATTGTTTTTAATTGTTGGCTTAAAAAATAATCACGTTGTTGTTTATCTAAATCTACACGAACCTTATTTTGAATTTGGTTCTTCAATTCCAACATTTGAATCTCCGTTGTCAAATGCTCAAGCAATTGTTTCGCGCGCTTTACGAAATCCTTAATTTCCAGTAAATCTTGCTTTTGATCCAACTCTAAAGAGAGATTAGATGAAATAAAATTCACTAAGAAAGTAGGGCTTTCAATATTTTTTATAGCAATACCGGCCTCACTCGGCAAGTTTGGAGACAATTGAATGATTTGAAGTGCCAATTCCTTAACAGAAGAAATCAATGCTTTGAATTCTTTGCTATTGGTTTTAGGTTTATCCTCAGGAAATTTTTCTACTCTGGCAATCAAATAAGGTTCATTTTGAACAAGCTCCATGAGCTTAACTCTTTGCTTTCCCTGAATAATAACAGTTGTATTTCCATCAGGCATTTGAAGAATCTTAATGATATGAGCCACAGTCCCGATTTTATTTAACTGTTCAAAACTCGGATCTTCGACGTTCATATCCTTTTGCGATACAACCCCAATCATACGATCACCTTTGTAGGCGTCTTTTACCAACTTGATCGACTTATCTCTTCCAACTGTAATAGGAATTACTACCCCCGGGAAAAGAACTGTATTTCTTAACGGAAGTATAGGAAGTTGATCCGGAATCTCTGCATTTCTCATCTCATCCTCATCTTGTTGAGTCAATAAAGGAAAGAATTCAGTTTCTTCGTTTATGATAGGTAATGTTTGATTAAAATTGAATGAATCAAATTTGCTCATATTTCTTGTATAGATAGCCGACATCTTGTCAGATTAATCAGCCTTTTTTTGTTTTAAATTATTGTAACTACTTAATGCAAGCGGAATGCCAAGTATAAAACTTGGTACATTTTATGCTAATATTGTTGCATAGCTGTAAAATAGTCAGTAGTCTTGAATTCTCTGTCATCTTCTTGCTCCGAATTCGAAATTACTGTATTAAATAACAAAATGTGGAAATGTTTATAACTATTGATTGTTAGGTTAAACTATTTAACAGATTTTTACTCTATTAGATGGAGTACGTAAAAAGAACAATTAAAAAACAATATAAAAATTCGGACATGAAATTAAATAATTTGAATATGCAGATGAAAACGATTAAGATTGGGTTAGCTACAGTTGCGCTAGCACTAGCAACTATGGGTGCTCAAGCACAAGAAAAACAACAACACAGCGATCCTAATGTTCGTGCTGGTGAAAAGGCTTTATTAGATGGCGACTTTAAAACTGCTGCTATTCAATTTGAAAAAGCACTCCCTGCTGCAGGAAATGAGCCTGAAGTAGTTTATTTATTAGGATATTCTCAATTCCAAAACGGAGATTATAAAAAAGCAATTACAAACTTCACAAAAGTTATTTCATTAGATCCAAAAAATGTCTCGGCTTACTATTATAAAGCAAAAGCTAATAATAACATGGCAGTAAACAAGGATTTAAAATTAAGCAATCAGGAGCGTGAAAGTTTATTAAAATCAGCTACTGCAGATTATACTAAAGCAATTGCAATCAACGCTAATGATGCTAAACTATATCAAAACCGTGCTATTGCTTATCGTGACTTAGGTATCTTAACAGGTACTAAAGGAGCTGCAAATTATAACAAAGCGACTGCATCTGAATCTTATAATAAAGCTATCGCAGATTATGAGAAAGTATTAACTTATGATGCTTCTCGTAAAGATATCCAAACTGAAGTTAAAAAAGCTACAGTTT
>JBEBRZ010000049.1:0-28068 GCA_040394615.1 Sphingobacterium mizutaii | reverse complement strand
GAGAAATAAGCCAGCAGTATACCAACGACTATGGCTAACTGATTGATTGAAACCATTTTTCCTCTAACCTGACGGGGACTTATCTCCGCAATATATAATGGAGAGAGAATGGATGCACCACCGACACTAAAACCAGCAACAATACGCCAGAAAATCAACTCATTAACACTTTCGGCCATTCCCATGAGAATAGATGAAATCATAAAGATGATGGATACGATAAACAGAGAGGGTTTCCGTCCAAGATATTCAGTAATTTTCCCAAAGCAGATCGCTCCTACCACACAGCCGACATACAAACAACTAGCAACCCATCCTAAGCTTTCTGGAGAAAGCTGAAAAAAAGGAGTAATAAAGGGAATTGTCCCTGAGAATATAGCAATATCAAATCCAAATAGCAATCCACCCAAGGAGGCGACCAGACTATAGATAAGCACCATTTTATACTTATTGTCTATCATAATATTGGTTTTATGACGCTAAGTTATAAGCTTACTTTCTGTGCCAAATGTACAATTAGGGTTAATTAATGGATTTTATTATTATCGGCCAATACATTATTCCTATAATGCAATGGGGAGGAGCCCATATGTTCTTTGAAAAGTCTTGAAAAATAATATTGATCATCAAATCCTAGCTCATAGGATATAACAGATATTCGTTTATCAGAGAACTGTAACAAATAACAGGCCTTTTGGATTTTTAAGTGATTAAGATATTCAATTGGGGAATAACCGGTTCTTGCCTTGAATAGTTTACTAAAATGTGATACGGATAGATGGACATGTTCAGCAATACTGGCCAGTTCTACTCGATCCCCAATATGCTGTTTTAAAAAACCAATAGATTGAGCAATAATATCTTTTTCAGCTTCCGCACTTTCTTTCTGTAATTCAGGATATAGATACCCACTGAAAAAATGAGGAAGATTAAGTGAAATATATTCCAATATTTCCCTACTATACCCTTGGGAAAGTAACTGACAAAACCTATTAAAGGAGGTATTAATAACACCATCAAAAGGTAAGATATTACTACCATTGCGAATTCTTTTGAACAGATCTTCAACAATGGCCTTTGCCTCCTTGCCTACAAAATGCATCCAGTAGATTGTCCATGGATTTAAATGGTCTGCTTGATAGGTGTGGGAACTTCCGGCCGGAATAAGGATATATTGATTAGCTTCTAAATTATACTTTTCTTTATCAATATATACTTCACCCTTTCCTGCAACACAGTGTAACAGAATGTGTTCCGAACTACCCTCCATCCTTTTGCAAAAATGATTCTTTGCCTTTGGATAATACCCAATATCTGTTATAACAAAGGTATTAAAACGAGCTGTTAACGTACTTTCCTTCAATACTAAAGGAGGCACCACGATGCGGATTTCTCCTTCGAACCCTTCTTGTTTAGTTCCCATATCCATACTATCCCTTCCTTATACAATAATAATATTATCCATTTAAATGAACGATAACTCTATTAACCTATGATAGGTATCTGATTAAATTTGTTGGAGAGCAATTACTTAACCTTCTTTTCCCGATCCAAGTAATTATGATAATCTGTTCAAATTAAAATAAATTATTGATGAATGAAAAGTTTCCTATTAAAAAACAGTAACAATATGCAGGTTGAAGTCCTGAACTGGGGGGCAAGAATTGTTTCCATTCGTGTACCCGATTCCTCGGGAACACATGTTAATGCTGTTTTGGGATATACTGAACAAGACGAATATTTAAATGACCCCTATAATATGGGTAGCACCATCGGGCGTTATGCCAACCGAATAGCAAATGCCTCATTTGATCTAGATGGAAAAGCAGTTGAATTATCGGTTAACGAAGTTGAATCACGTTCCCATCTCCATGGAGGTTTTGTGGGTTTTGACAAGAAATACTGGCAAGTTGAAAATGCCACTGAAAATTCGCTTGAATTAACCCTTAAAAGCCCCGATGGAGAGGAAGGTTATCCAGGGAATTTGACGGTCAGTTCTCGTTTTGAGTTAACTGCAAATAATCAACTAATCCTTAGTTATTCTGCAATATGTGATAAGCCTACGGTCGCTAATCTTACTAACCATAGTTATTTCAACCTTACCAATGACCAGCAATCCATTGATACTCATGACATAACGGTACATGCTGAGCGCTATGCCCCGCTTGACAGGGATCATATTCCGGAAGAACCGTATATCAACCAGGTAGATAATACCATTTATGATCTACGAAATAAAACATCGGCAGAAAAAGTAAAAAAGGCTATTTGTAATGCAAATTATTTTGTAAACAATGTATCAGAAGTTAAAGAGATTGCTTTATTAACGGAAAGGAACACAGGACGACAGTTAAGAATTTCTAGTGATTATCCATCATTACAGGTGTATTTTGCTGAATTTCTGAAAACTCCATTTAAACCTTTTCAGGGAATTTGCTGTGAGCCTCATTACGCCCCCAATTCGCCGAATATTGGTTTGTATGCATCTGTATTATTACGACCTAATCAAGAATATAATCATAAAATAATTTATAGTTTTGAGAATTTCTAATTATAGTTGGACCACGTAAACCCTTATAACCAAAAGATATTAAATCAAGAGAAATGAAAAAGAATATATTGCTTCTACTGTCTGCCATTTTTTGTATCAAGGCATTCTCACAACAGACACAACTGATTTTAAAATCGGAGAATTTCATCGTTTTAAACACCAACAGCTTCGCAATGGTGCTCAGTGTTGAAGAGAATAAGGATGTCAACACCATCTATTTAGGCAAGAAACTCAGCAATGAGCAAGATTACCAGCAGATCAATGACCAATTTAAACAGTCCCATGACTATACAAATATGTACCAATCAGTTTACACCGGTTCAGGAACAAGAAATCTTTTGGAACCAGCAATAAGTGTTGAACATGCTGATGGGAATCAATCCCTAGACTTAAAATATGTCAGTCATGATATTGAGACCATATCTCCAAATCAACAACACATTGTTGTGCGATTAGCAGATCAGATATACCCCTTTACCGTTGAATTGAACTACCTAACGAATTATCAGGAAGACGTTATTGAACAGTGGTCGGTTATAAAGCATCAGGAGAAAAAACCTGTAAAACTCATCAAGTATGCTTCTGCCAATCTAAGTTTAAAAGGAAGTGAGTTTTATTTACGTAATTATCACGGTGACTGGATTGCTGAGATGCAGCCGGAGACCCAGAAACTGACCCATGGGATAAAAACGCTTGATAGTAAACTAGGAGCTAGAACAAATCTGTTTCAAACCTCTTACTTTGCACTATCCATTGATCAAGAAATGGTGGAGAATCAAGGAACCGTCTTAATGGGGGGCCTAGAGTGGTCAGGGAATTTTCGGGTAGACTTTGAAAAAGATCCCCAAGATAACTTAAGGATTATAGCTGGAATTAATAACTATGCATCTCATTATAGTTTAACTCCAGGCAAAGAATTTGTCACTCCAAGGTTTTCTTTTACCTTATCGACTGAGGGATTAGGTCAGGGTAGTCGTAACTTACACCGATGGGCAAGAAAGTACAAATTAGTAGACGGGAATGGGGAGCGGTATACACTCTTAAATAATTGGGAAAGCACTTATTTCGATTTTGATGAGAAAAAAATATTCCATTTGCTAGAAAACACAAAAAAATTAGGGGTTGATCTATTCTTATTAGACGATGGCTGGTTCGGAAATAAGTACCCAAGAAATGCAGACACTTCTGCTTTAGGGGATTGGATTGAAAACAAGGAAAAACTGCCAAACGGTTTAATATCCATTGTGAAGCAGGCAGAGAAAACGGGGGTTAAGTTTGGAATTTGGGTGGAACCTGAAATGGTCAGCCCAAAAAGCGAGCTATACGAAAAACACCCTGATTGGGTAATTAAACAACCTAACCGAGAGGAATACTATTTTAGAAACCAGTTAGTATTGGACCTCTCAAATCCAGAAGTACAGGATTTTATTTTCCATATGATGGACGATCTTTTTCAGAAAAATCCTGGCTTGGCCTATGTTAAATGGGATTGTAATGCGGTTATCTACAATGCACATAGCACCTTTCAAAAGAATCAAAACAACTTTTATGTAGACTATACTGAGGGGCTCTATAAAGTACTGGAGAGATTTCGCAACAAATACCCTGAGGTGCCAATGATGCTCTGCTCTGGTGGAGGTGGTCGTGTGGACTATGGAGCCATGAAATATTTTACCGAATATTGGCCAAGTGACAATACAGATCCTTACGATCGTATATTTATGCAATTTGAAAATTCCTTATTTTTCCCTTCAATTGCCAGTGCAAATCACGTCACCACTTTTGGAAAACAGGATCTTAAATTTAAAATTGACGTGGCAGCTATGGGAAAGATGGGCTTTGATCTAAATCTGGAGGAATTAGATGAGCAAGAATTAAAGTTTGCCCAGCATGCCATTGAACAGTATGATCAAATTAAAGATATTATATGGCATGGTGATCTGTATAGATTTGCAAACCCTCGAGAAGTAGATTATGCAAGTTTGGGTTTTGTGAATACGGATCGCACAAAAGCGGTCATGTTTAATTATCTAACCAAATACACGCATGTTTCAGGAACCCCAAACCCGATAATATGGGCAGGGCTGGACGCCAATAAGCATTATAAAATAACCGAAATAAATTTATACAAATCAGACAGCTATTTAAAAAAGGAACTAGTTCTGAGCGGAGACTTCTTGATGAAGGTAGGATTAAATCCCATTCTAGATTTTAACCGCAGATCGGTTGTCCTGTTACTGGAAGAAACAACAGAATAACTTTTTCTAATAGTTTGTACAAATTTTGAATTAAACAATGTCTTAAAAAATGAATCACATTCAATCGGTTTACGCTTCACCTCTTTTGTTGGGAGAGGGACCTATCTGGGACGAAAGACTTCAAGTTTTATATTTTGTGGACATATTAAACAAGAATCTATTTCAATGGAATTATAACAGTTCGCAAATAATGGTTTTCTCTTTTGATGAATATATCAGCTGTCTTGCCCTGAGCGATAATACTGATTGTCTTTACATTGCTTTAGAAAGCGGCATTTATTCTTTCGATCTGATTAACCAGTGCAAAACTTTACATTGCCAACCTGAATCTCAGCCTAATTATCGATATAACGATGGTCGAGTTGATGAAAACGGTAGCTGGCTATTGGGAAGTATGAACAACATTAATAACGGCCCTAACGCAACCCTACAACCAGATGCAAAACTATATAAAATTACAGGCCAGCAATCCAGTGTTTTATTAGATCAGGTTACTATATCAAATGGAATAGCCTATTATGGAGATGACCTATATTACATTGATTCAAAACTAAATTCCGTAAGGAAATTCAAATATAATAGAGAAGGATTACACGATGAACAGCTAATTTTCTCAATCCAAAACGGAAGTACGTTAGACGGCATGTGTATATCTAGAAACCAGAAACTATATATTGCCAATTGGGGAGGCTCTCAAATTTTGGTTTTCAATCTCCAAGCTGGACTTTTAGAGCAAAGCATCTCTCTGCCTGCTCTTAATCCAAGTTCATGTACTTTTGGTGGTCCACTCTTAAATGAATTATTCATTACAACATCACAAATTGGAGATGATAATCCAAAACTTTCAGGCCTTTATCGGATCAAAATAAATGATGTTGGATTTACCGAACATAAATTTAATCCTGAATTATAACCTATAATCTAAGTAAAAATGAGAATTTCAGTCAGTTTCAACCTGTTCCTGATAACCATCGTATCTTTTCCAATGTTGTTAAATGCACAACAAAGAGATCCAAATTTAACCCTTTGGTATCCTGAACCTGCTAAACAATGGGAAGAACACTTACCTTTAGGTAACGGAAAAATGGGAATGATGCCTGATGGCAACCCATATCAAGAAACCATTACCTTAAATGATATAACCTTATGGTCCGGATCTCCACAAGATGCCAATAACTATGAAGCAAATCGATATTTACCTGAGATCCGGAAGTTGCTCTTGGCAGGTAAAAATGAATTAGCACAGGAGCTGATTAACCAACATTTTATTTGTAAGGGACCTGGATCCGGGGGGAGCCAATGGGGATGCTTTCAGACCATGGGGAATTTACAAATAGATTACGACCTAGGTGACAATCAAAATATAAGTCAATATCGAAGGGAGTTAGATCTTCAGACTGCACTTGCCAAAACGAGTTTTCAAATCGGCAACACTCGTTATACACGCGAATATTTTACCAGTTTCAACAACGATGCGGGCTTCATCCGAATTAAATCCGACAAAACGAAGAAAGTGAATCTTAGCGTTTCTCTCCAACGTCCCGAGAGAGCAACGCAAAAAATTGAGCAAGATCAATTGATGATGCTCGGACAGCTTGACAACGGCATCGATGGAAAAGGAATGCAATTTATAACTCGAGTATCAGCGAAAGTCAATGGAGGGCAGTTAAGTTATCAAGATAACCAAATCATTGTCAAAGAGGCTGACGAGGTTATCTTATATATCGTAACAGATACTGATTATAATCAAAATCCCCACGTTACTAAAAGTAATGAACAATTAGAAAAAGCCAAATCAAGGACATGGGAATCTGAATTGAAAGATCATCAAAAGGCTTTTGGTCATTTATTCAATCGGCTTTCAGTTCGATTTGGAAAATTCGAATTAGCAGATATCCCTACTGATCAACGATTAATCAATTTCCAGCAAAGACCACAAGATGATCCGGGATTAGGGGCATTGTTCTTTCAATATGGCCGTTACCTAAGTATCAGCAGTACCCGTGTAGGTTTATTACCACCGAACTTGCAAGGTTTATGGGCAAACCAAATCCAGACACCTTGGAACGGGGATTATCACCTGGATGTCAATGTTCAGATGAACCACTGGCATTTAGGAGCGGCAAATTTAAGTGAATTAGAACTTCCTTTGGCCGATCTGGTCGATGGTTTATTAGTCAATGGGGCAAAGACTGCTAAGGCATATTATAATTCTCCTGGCTGGGTGGCCCATGTGATCACGAATATATGGGGTTATACCGAACCTGGAGAAGCGGCCTCTTGGGGAATAGCAAATGCTGGCTCAGGGTGGTTGTGCAATAATCTCTGGAGTCATTATGCTTACACCTTAGATACGAATTACCTTAAACGAATTTACCCTATTCTTAAAGGCGCTGCGGAATTCTATAATGCCGCATTAATGCTTCATCCTGAGAAAAACTGGCTAGTTACGGGACCTTCTGTTTCCCCAGAAAATGCTTTCAAACTACCCAATGGAGAACATGCAAATGTTTGTTTAGGCCCGACTATAGATAATCAGATTACCAACGAACTATTCAGAAATTTGATTCATGCAAATGAGGTACTGGAATTAAACGATTCTTTCTGTGACACATTGAAAAAGCGCTTGTCACAACTCCCACCAGTTGCCCAAATTGCAAAGGACGGTAGGATCATGGAATGGCTTGAAGAATATGAGGAAATGGATCCTGAACACAGGCACATTTCTCATCTCTATGGACTTTATCCCGCCAATCAGATAACCGTAAGCGGGACTCCTGAATTCGCTGAAGCCGCCAAGAAAACGCTACAGGTGAGAGGCGACGACGGCCCAAGTTGGGCAATAGCTTACAAAATGATCTATTGGGCAAAACTAAAGGAAAACGAACATGCCTATAAGCTCTTTCGCCAGTTGTTAATACCAAGAACAGATACACATATTAATTATGGTGCTGGAGGCGGAACCTATGGAAACATGTTGACGGCCGGTCCCCCTTTTCAGATCGATGGGAATTTTGGAGGTAGTGCGGCGATTGCTGAGATGTTGGTACAGAATAATTCTGATCATATCGAATTACTACCTGCTTTACCAGGAGATTGGAGCAAAGAAGGTGAGATTACAGGTCTTAAAGCAAAGGGGGATATCAGTATTAATATGAAATGGGAAAATGGTAAAATCACCTCATTGAAGTTATTCAGTACGAACCCTAAGATGGTCAAAGTACATTATAATGGAAAGCTCCATACGGTTAAAACAAAAAAAGCAGTGAGAAGCTAACAATTTGTCAGAGATTGATATAGCATATATTTTCCTAATCCTCAAAATAATAAACGGCTACCAAATCCAAATTGGCAGCCGTTTATTATTCCATCTCAAAAGAATATTATTTAACAGGCAATAGACGTAGCAACGTAGCGCTTCGGGTTTTTACGTGAATCGTAAATCGTTTATCTAAATCTGAAATATCACCCATTTTTTCCCCTGTAAAGAAATCAACAATCTGATATTTTGCTTTTGGTAGCTCCATTTCTTTAACATCATATTCTGCAAAGAAATCTTTCTGTTCTTGGAAATTAAATGCAGAAATAAGGAATTCATTTCCAGGTAAATAAAACATCATCTGCTGATCCATTGACTCCCCTTCAGAAAGCTTAATTGGGATAAACGCTTTGGGGTCGCCGAAGAATTCAGCAACTCTGGGGTTGTTCAAATAAATCCGTGCTCTTTGGGCAGATAGTGAATCTCGATAATCTGAACCGTCACCAAGGATGCTTCCCATCGTGATAAGCGAAACAATTCGCGCTTTTATTTCCTCTTCTGTCAATTCGTTATGTTGTTGAAATTTGCGCATAACCAGATTGTCCATGTTTGTGAACGGCCATAAGGTACCTTGAACCCAACCCATGTGGGAGGCAGTAATCATTGAAGCAGCGGTACTACCGTAATGAGCAAATCCAGATTGATCATCTCTCAAATGGGAGTGAACGTCCGTAGATACAAATCGTGTATGGGCATATTGATGTGGGAACATAGGTGATATTGCCATACTGATAAAAATATCATTCCCCATAATGGAATCCACCAGGTGTTTAAATGTTTTTAGTCCATAATTGTACGCTTGCATGCCCGTTCTCACCTTTGGGTCATACCAGCTTTTAGCTTCAAAGGAACCGGCTGTTAGAAAATCTATCTTTATAAATTTCGCTCCAATGGCATGGGCCTTTTCAATCTGATTAATCATAAATGCCTTGGTAGCCGGATGTGTTGGATCCATAGGAAAAGCTCCCCATTCCCCCGTTTTAAACGGAATCGGCTTATCGTTTTGATCCCTCAGGATAACTTCCCTCAATGGTACTTGTGTTCCTGGTAAAACGGCTTTGTCGATATTGCTTTTCCATGTCCACAAGGAAAATGGACTACAGTAAAAACCAAGCTCTTGGCCCGATTTACGTGCATAATCCCCGATTTGTTTTAGAACTTCTGTTGTATAAATTCCTTGATCATAAGAATCGATACTTAGAATAGGTTTACCGTGTTTATTGATTTGATCCTGATCTTTAAGAAAATCTATAATTTTATATACGTCTTTAGGCATCATTACCTTCTGATGCCCTAAAACATCCTCCACCGAGAAACTGTTCCAATACATGGGAGTTTTGTCGTTCCAGGTGAGACTCCCAGCAAGTGTCGCCTGTACTGCTCCAAAATTCTTATTCGATTTTCTAAAATCATTGGATGCCTCCAAAAAAATCAAAGGTGATCGCAGTACAGAAGAAAGCATTGTCCCGTGCGGCATGACATCATGCGTTCCGTCCTGCCCACCGTGGTTTATCGGTAAAGAAGGATCATCTGGCCTTGCTGCCCCACCATATGATGTGAAGGTTTTCAGCAATCCTGGTTTTAAAGAGAAATCATACATAAAACCTGTCTTCCAAAAATCGTGTTCAAGGCTTCCCATTGTTAGTCCCTTGTATGTAATCGCATCATAGATCATGGTCAGCTCGTGACTAACTCCGTGCATATCTTGATCTTTGTCCCGAGGCCAAGGGATAGGGAGTAGTTTTCCCCAGTTGTCGTTATCAAAGGGAAGATCGACCAAAATTGGTTTTTGCCATGGAAAGCTCGCGAGTCCATCATATCTTTTTTCTATGCTGAGTGGACTAATGTGTCTTGACTCAAGCAAGGACCCATTTCCATTTTTTAGCTCTACTTGAATCAGCAGGTGTTCCTTATCTTCATAATAAGTAAAGGTCTGACGCATGTTTAAACCTGAAGGCTCTGTATGAGTAAATATTAGCCGATGACCAATTCCCAGTAGATCTTCAATCTTCTCTTGGGTAACTATATGATCAGAAAATTCAGAGCTTACTTTTTTCCCCTCCGATAGCAAGTCCACGTAGGCAACGGTATTTCTAAATTCGATCCCATTATTGAACAGGTAGTCCACCGTTCCTGAGGTAAGATGTAAGACAAGTTTGCCATTTGGCAAGGACCAGTTGAAACTGTTTTTATCGTTATTCACTTGGCTGCTCGCTTCATTAAAAATGGTAAAAGATAGCAGTAGAATAACACCAAAAGGAATTTTCATGTTTCTCACGAATTTATTATTGAGTGGATAATATTTAATTATTTTTTACTTATCACTATATAGGGCAATTTCCAGTAGGTGCATATAGGGTGTCTTACCCCAGGTTTCCAGCACACGCACCCGAAGATATCTGATAGGTTCCGATAAGTGATTGAATTCAAATTCGTGTCCAGCATTTGCAGCGCGGATATCTTCATCTGTTTGTTCCCCTAACGGCAGACCTGAGGGTTTATTCATCGTAAAGGTTTCCAATTTATCCCAGGATTCCCAACTTCCATCGACACTTGGATTATTACTTCCCCATACTTCAAGCACCCGGGGATTACCATGGTCGTAGAGAGCGGAAACCCGTTGCCATAATTTAATTGTTTTTAGACTTTGTGCTTCTCCCATGTCGATGGTAAAGGACAATGGCCCCTCAAAATCAGCAGTATGGAAACCTGGTTCTTCCAAACTGTTATCCCAAGCATATGGCAAAATCCACCCCCAGGCTGATTCCGCATCACCTGGTAGAAAAAAATCATGAAATAAGGATTTATCGATAGGACGCAAAATGACCGGAAATTCAGCATCCTGTAAGGCAAACAATGTGTCTAAGGCATTCTCTTCAGGTAAATAACCAGATCTATATTTGATCGTTGTACCGTATTTATAATCTGGCAGCACCAGATCATTCTGTTGTGCGGACAAAAAGAGTGTTTTAGTTGTTCCCTGATTGGTCAAATAATTCACTCTTGTTGTTACATTCATACTGTCAGCAACTCCAAACCTGATTCGAAGTTCCTGTTCAGCGGTCAGTTCGTAAGGAATATCTTGATCGGCACGTCTATTTAACAAAATGGCCTGGAAACTCGGTCCATACACCCTGACATTATGAACCTGTTGCCCGATCGACCGGTTGCCCTGTTTGTCAAATGCGGTAATTGTAAAACTGTAAACATACTCCGGTAATTCGGAAATATTAACGATAATGCTGTCAGTAGGATTATGCGTATCTGCCTCCACCTTGGTTGAACGACTACCATTATTCCATTCTACCAGATAATGTGTAATATTGGGATCAGGACTCGGATTCCAAATAAGTTCAGTACGAAGGTTACCCGCACGATACCTAATATTACGAGCCAGCCCGGGATAGACTATCTCTTTATCATCTAGATATGCTTTATAATCCTCGGCATATTTTTCACATCCCAGCTGTATAATCAGGCTCATCAACAGCAAAGGAATAATTATTATTTTTTTTATCATCTTCTAGGTCTTTAATAATTATTCTACACTCCCATAAAAAGAAATCTCCATGGCATTAGCATAATTCAGACCTCCCCATGTCTGATTTACCATAAAACGAATATATTTAACCGCGGGTGCTGCGCTAGGCATCCTGAAATTGATTCCTTGTGCAGCAAAGGCATTATCACTCGAATTTGCTTGGCTCCCAGGAAGACCAGAAGGAGGATCGGGATAGGTAAAATTTCCCATGTTCACCCAATCACCCGCTACTTCTCCCGGTTGGGAAATCCTGGGTAAATTAACATCTTGGGGGTTGTCCGTATTAGACCCCCAGATTGTAATCGATTTTGGATTTTGATCCGAATACATATTTGGCAATCTGTTCCACAGCACAAACCGACTAATTTTTGCCGATGGACCAATTCCAAATGTTGCCACTGTCAAAGGAGCCCCGGTTGTATGCCACCCTGGATCATTTAAACTCCCATCGAAGAAGTACTTCAAATCCCAACCATACCCTATGGGGGCATCTGAAGGTAAATTGTAAGCAAAGAATTTGTTCTTGTCCAACAAACTCTCAAATAAGGGTGTGATTTTTATATAACGGACTTCGGAAGTATTGCCAAATCGATCTGTTGTATATACTCCAAACTCTCTTTCTTGGGCTTCAAATCCACGAATTGAAACATCTACGACACTCCCTTTGATATACTCAGGATCATTTTCTTTAAACTTATTGGTTTGGGGATCAAATGCCAGCACATGAAGAGCAATTGGGGCTCCATCAGGGTTCACCCCCATAAAATTAGCCCCTCCAAAGTCAGGTGAAATTTCCAGACCTTCATTCACTAAAATATAATTAGGTGTTTCTGGTTTTATCTTTACCATCACAGGATCGGATTGTATATTTGCGCGACTGACTGTCCGAAGTTCTACTTCATATTCTCCTGCTTTTGCAAACCCTTCCACCAAAATAGTATCCGTGTAAAAGCTAGTTTTTGATTCCCTAAAATGGCCCTCTCGTATAAGATATTTTGCCTGAACATAGAGAATATTAGATGATTTTGGCAAAGAATACGTAATTCTAGCGGCACCATTAAGGTTTTCAACTTCAATATTAGTCATAACATCTGGTTTGGTATGATCTGTAGAAACAACCTCTACAGGTGATTCACTTTTACTACAGGAGCTGTTGGTGACTATAAGAACAAGTGCTATCATTACGAATAGCATGCATGTATTAGGTAAGCATATTTTCATTGTTTTCATAATTACTACCAATATGGATTTTGAGAAAGGTTTTCGTTGATCACTACATCTGTATTATTTAAAGGCCATAGATAATCTCTCAAACCAAAAATGGGATTAAGGACCGGCACAGGTCTATAATAAGAAATGGCATTTTCTTCATCTACTTGCCAGCCCTGCAGAGGTTTACTCAATACGTTTTGGAGCTCTTTCCAGCGGCGCAGATCCCATCCACTTTGTCCTTCGAAAGCAAGTTCGATCCTTCTTTCCTGATGAATAATTTGTCTTAAGCCATTTTTTGAAAGTGCTTTTGCGGGATTATTTGAAAACGCAGCCCAGGCTTCCCTTACTTTGGGAATTCCAGCACGTTCTCGGACCCTATCTAGGTAGCTATAGACTTCTTCAGAAGGACTCTCACTCGCTTCATTCAGCGCTTCGGCATATAGGAGATAAAGCCCTGCTAAGCGAATCATCGGAACTTTGAAGTCAACAGGAGTAAAGTTCTCATCCATCACAGTCAAGTAGTTCACTAGTTTTTTTGGCCAGTAGCCTGTGATATTTCTTGCGTTCATGCTTTTGGGACCAGCGATACCACTCAGACCCCGGGCTTGTACATGGTAAGCCTGGTCTTCATCCGAGATTCCGTTGCCAAACCATATTCCCCCATCAAATCCAAGTGAAGCATAAAAACGTCGTTCCCTATTAAAGTGGCTGTTCACGGTTTCATATCCGAGTCGAATGACATGTTTATGTAAATCATCTCCAGCCTTCAATTGATTTCGCTGGCTATAATTCCAGGTTTTATCCTCTAGTATCGGCACACCGTTCTTAGTATAGAATACCTCTGTCATACCAATAGGTACCGCCCAATTTGACGGGTAGGTATTAGACATTCCTGCAGCTCTAGCCGTAAGCTTAGGCATAGTAAAGCCCTGATAATCAAAACCAAAATTCAACCCCCAAATGAGTTCGGGATTTTCTTCCCAGCGCTGTGTTATGATATTATGAAAAGACAATATCTCCTTTAATGATGATGAGATATTTCCTACATTGGATGTTGGGACATCTGTATATAATTTCAAGCCTATACTTTCACATTCTTCGATTGCTTCACGACAAGCTACCACAGCCTTTTCCCACTTTTGAGGATCATAGTCCTGAGGGAAAAGTGCTGTTCCATCTTTATCCTTGAAGTCGGCATAATCCGGGTTACCATTAAATAAGGGACTAGCTGCTGTGACCAACATTTCCGCTTTTACGCTCAGGGCAATAAATTTAGTGATACGTCCAAATTCCTGAACTCTGTTATCGATCCTAAGAGGTAAATCCGCAATGGCCTCATCCATCAGGGAGATAACATATTCAAAAGACTCATCTAGTGTGGCCCGTTTTCTTTTTGTTAGGTCTATATCCGCATCTACAGCATTGTTCTCTTTAATCAGGACAACAGGACCATACATTTTTATCAGATAATAGTGATAGTAAGCCTTAAGAAATTTGGTTTCGGCAGTCCAACGTTTTTTCTCATCATCACGAAGATCAATCGGTTTATCCATGTTTTCCAACATGATGTTACATCGTCGAATTGCCTTGTACATATTATCCCATTGTGCCAAAATAGGATTTCCGCTAGTCTGCATTCCCCTGATCAGGTTAAAGCCTGCAGAATTGAAATACTGTGTTTCTAAAACTGGATAGATAACTTCTGCGGAGGTTGTAAAACCAGGGTTATAAATAACATCTGATAATCTTTGCATCGTAGAGTACACTCCAAAAAGATAGTTTTCTGCCTCATTTCGGTTTCTAAATGCATACTCTAATGTACCCACACTGTCGGGAACAATATCCAAATATTTATTACAAGAAGTACTTAATGACCCAATAAACGCAGAGGCTATCAAAATTTTATATACCTTTTTCATAATTTGCTTTATTAGAGGTTAATGTTGATTCCTAAATTGAACACACGTTGCAATGGATAAGCAAATGCATTACCCCCTTGTTCAGGATCCCATAATTTGAAAGAACTGAAAGTCAAAAGATTCATTCCACTGAGGTAAACCCGCAAGTTTTCCAGATGCAATCTTTGGGCGACATTTTTAGGAACATTGTATCCGAACTCGACAGATTTCAATCTCAGGAAACTTCCATCACGCATCCACCAATTACTGTTTTGTAAATTATTGGCAATGGAGGTCACTGTTGTTCCTAATCGAGGATATTGTGCGTAAAGATTTTGATTTTCTTCAGACCAATGGTTTTCCGCATAATTTTGCAAAACCTGTGTATTTCCATAGATATAGGCATCAGGACTTTGTACAAATGGACTTGTTCTCCAAGGATCAATAAAAAAGGAAACCCGGGTCTGTCCTTGGAAAAAGGCAGCCAAATCGAATCCTTTATATGAAGAGGAGAAGCCAAAACCAAAAACTATTTCCGGGGTGGTCGGATATCCCATGAATACTTGGTCAAGATGATCAATAACCCCATCTTGATTCATGTCTCTATATTTGATATCTCCTCCTTGTGGAAGTATCCCTTGATAATTGTTGCCTGAACCATCTTGTACGGTCATGGATTGTCTTGGTGAATTAGCGACCTCCTGGTCGTCGACAAATAAACGCTCAGCTATATACCCATAATTTCTGCTAATTGGTTGACCAATAAAATGCCGCCATGTTTCGGCATAATTAGGTTCTTCGATATAACTGTATTGATTGGTGGCGTATGTTAAATTCCCCCTAAAGGCTGTCCAAAGACCACTGGAAAAATTTTTGCTATACTCTAGGGATAGATCAAGACCTTTTGAATCTACTTCACCAAGATTGGTGCTTACACTGGACTCTAGACCTTCAGTAGAGGGAATATACCTTTCCCGCAAAATATCATAACGATGATTTTTATAAATTTCAGCAACGATGTTTAAGTTTTCCAACAGAGTGGTTTCAATAGCTAGATTTGTCTGTCGGGAGGTTTCCCAAGTAATATTATTGTTTGCGTAGCTACGAATGAAAACACCTTTTCTTTCATACTGGTTCCCAAAACCAAACTGTGCCCAGTTGGGACCATTAGCGAGTTCTACATCAGATAGATAGAAAAATCGCTGACTTCCTATCGCATCGTTTCCCACTAGACCATGGCTCCCGCGGATTTTTAGTTTCGAAATGAATTTATTCTCCTCCCAAAAATCCTCGTTTGACACGACCCAAGACGCTCCTATTGTCGGAAAAAAGCCAAAGCGATGCTCTTTGGAGAACCTTTCAGAACCGTTATAACCAAAATTAAATTCCGTAAAGTATCGGTTCTTGTAAGAATATGTCAAACGTCCTGCAAGCCCTAGATTTCGGAAAGGAAGTGAATATGGCAACGTATATTCAGAGGTTCTTGGATCTTTTGAGCTGGAATAGATAGTCTCCTGCATGGTCCCAATAAATGTGGAGCTAAGCCCATGTGAGCCAAAGGTTCTATTATAGTCCAGGGATCCTTGAAAATACATAAAGGTATTCGCATTGGGCTCCCCTCTATAATAATTAAGATATTCGGTCGCCACATTATTTCCGGTAGGTCTTGGGTTTAACCAGAGCAGCGTATACTGATTGGTCTGCTCATTAAAGGTGTTTATATTATAATAAAAGGGATTATATGATAATTGAGAATCAAAATAGGAGTATCGATTGGTGTTGAACAACCCTCTAAATTTTAATCCTTCTGTTAAGAATTCTAAATTCTGATTCAACTCAAACTGTGCAGAGAGCCTAGATTCGGAAGATCTTTTCTGTCCTCTTAATAAATGTGCATATGGGTTATTGTACAATATACTATTGTCACTCGTCCCTCCCGCTGTTCCATTATTCCCAAAAAGAATATGTTTTGTGTTTTCATTTGCCTCATCAGGTTCGTAAAAAGCCGGAAAAAGAACAGGGCTTGTATGCATGGCTACATTATAAAGATCGGATGCGAAAGATCCATCAGTTGTTATCGGTCCACGATATTCACTAAAATTTCCTGAAAGACGCACAATTAGCTCGGTTGATTTTGAAAGGTTAACATTGACATTGGAACGCAACTGATAGTTTTTAAAGTTTACGTTATTGTCATTGTTGTTTCGGATATCGTTACGCAAAACACCAAGGTCTTGATTGTATGAACCAGCAATAAAATACCTGGCTACACTTCCTCCTCCGCTTACACTTAAATTGTTCCGGTGCGTCATTGCATTCTTTTTAAACAACAAATCCAACCAATCGACAGCCGGATTCACATAAGGGTTACTGCCAGGCTCATTGTTGATCGTCGCTTGTACATCGCGGATCTTGGTAGGGGTAAACGGTAAGCTTAAACTTGGATCGCGGGTTAAGGAGGCTTCATTATAAAGATTCATGTAAGCTATTGGATCAACCAATTCCAAAGTTCTTGCAGATTGAGATAGAGAGATTTCAGAACGATAGTTAATCTTAGCACGCCCTTCCCGGCCCTCTTTTGTACTCACCAGGATCACCCCATTCGCTCCTCTTGCGCCATATAGGGCCGTTGAACTTGCATCCTTTAGAATAACGAAACTAGCAATATCATCAACATTGAGCCTAGCCAAATCATTGGTAGACAACTCTACATTATCAATTAAGATCAAAGGTTCTTGTCGGTATCCAAAGGTGGTAACCCCACGTATAAAGAATTGCGAATTATCCTGTCCAGGTTGTCCTGAGCGCTGGAATCCAATAACACCCGCCACTTGACCGGCAAGCGCATTGGTAAGATTACTTGCTGGTATTTTTAATTTCTCAGGCTCAATGGAAGTTACAGAGCCAACAACGGCTTCTTTTCTTTGTTTTTGGCTAAAAGCAGTTACCACAACCTCCTCTACTTCCGTGCTAAGCACATTCAAAATTACATTTACAATGTTATTTTCGGGGATTTCTACTTCTTTTACTTGGTATCCAACATTGGTAAATACAAGAATCGTAAGATTCTCCCCATGAAGGATAAAATTACCGTTTTGATCTGTCCGACTCTCTATCCTTACAGGTCCCTTTGTTCTAACGCTCACGCCCTCTAAAGGTCTACCAATAGAATCCCTGACGGATCCTGTAACGGTGAGCTTAGTCTCCTGGGCGACTACTGTTGATTCTTGGATTTGCAAAAGAATTAGAAAGCAAATACTAATTGCGAAATAGTAGATAGATTTCATATATCATTGGTTAGCGGGTTATATTAAAAAAGACAACCGAGTTGAACTTTCTTAATTAATTCTAAGTGTTAAAAAAAACCTGAGATATTGTAATTTCCGGGTTTATTTATTGGTTGTAATAATTTTATTATCGTTTCTAGGATCAAAGATAATCCTGTCAAATTCATTGCGAATGAAGAAAAATGCGATAAAGATGGACTATTTTATTTGAAGTTATATTTTATCGTTATATCCTGTGATTCATGAGTAAAAACGGCTGGGACCGCCATTTCCTTCTTTGTCAAACCAATAAATAGGGAGCCATCTATTACCTTAGCGGAACCCTCAAAATTCCGACAAAATAATCCATCTATTCCATCAAATCATCTATTTATATCCTGCCTAAGGGCTGTAGATTGCCAAAGTTTTATTTATAACCAATAAGAAAACCGATTGTAATATGGTGAAGCAATTTCTATTCAAATCAAGAGTAATCTGTCTGATGTTACTGATTACTTTATTTTGGCTCTCTCAGAGTTCGTCGATCTATGCCCAAAATAACACTAATGAGTTTATTACCGGAACAGTCATCGACAAGGATAACAATCCAATCGAAAATGTAACGGTCAGGGTTCTCAACATGAATCAGGCAACCCAAACAGATGTTAGCGGGAATTTTTCTCTTCAGGCCGGGACCAATCAGGTTCTACAATTCAGCAAAATAGGATTTATCTCAAGAAGGTACCCCCTAGAGGGAAAGAAGAATGTACAGATAACCTTAGATTTTGATAATGCAGAAATTGAAGAGGTTGTGGTGGTGGGAGCCTCCTTAAAAAAGCGTGACCTAACGGGAGCCGTGGTCTCTTTAGATGAGTCTAGTTTAAAAGAAAGGCCAGTATCGAATATCAATGACGCATTGCAGGGAAAGGCTGCAGGAGTCTTTATTCAAACCAACCCACAACCTGGTGGAGATGCGACGATAAAAATTAGAGGAAACAACTCCATGCAATATGGTGGCTCACCTATTTATGTAGTGGATGGGGTAGTTATGGAATCTGATTTCAATATGGTCAACTTAAACGATATTACCTCTATTAATGTACTCAAAGATGCTTCATCAACGGCCCTATATGGTTCTAGAGGTGCCCAAGGGGTAGTTGTAATTACCACCAAAAGAGGACAAAATGGGCAGGATCAAATCAGTTATGACGGATGGATCGGTATACAACAATTTACCAATACGGATTTAACACTGGGTGCAAAGGATATGTATGAACTAAGAATTGATGCCCTTGCAAATTCCGAATCCGTGGGTAAAAAATTCTTTGATTCAAACCCCGGCGCCAGCAGACAGGATTTCATTGATAGGGAGCTCTTTGGCCCAGGAAAATTATGGTTCGCTGACTATGAAAATGAATCTTACAAAAATGGGAACAGCTACAATTGGTTGGATGCGGTAACCCGACAAGCCCTTGAACATAACCATTCATTATCTTTCTCGGGTGCTGATGAAAAAACCAATTACTACCTCAGCCTTTCGTTAAATGACAAGCAGGGATTAATTAAAACTTCCAATTATAAACGCTATTCAGGAAGAATAAACGCTGAGAGGCAAATCAAGCCGTGGTTGAAGGTTGGTACAAATTCGTCATACACCTCTACAAAGGATGATTATGTTGACGGGAAAGTTTTTTCGGTCGCTCAGGGGGCCAATCCTATGCTTCCTATTAGTGCAGACTCGCTGTACCTTGCTTGGGGAAACAATTGGGATGTAAATTTGGAAAACCCTTTGAATTCTATGCGTATTGATAAGGACCGCTTTAGAAACAAACTTCTATCGGCCAATTATGTAAATATTAACCCTATTGAAGGGCTTAATTTTAGATCGACCTTCTCTATTGATTTGGTTCAAGGAAAGTATTATGAATATATCCCAAGTGACATCCAGCAGGCAAAAAGAGATTCTTATGTTGGCAAGGCAAGTCATAACTTTGATAGCTATAATAATATCCAATGGGATAATTCATTAACCTACAACAAATCTATCGGATTACATAATATCGATGGTTTGGTTGCCATTAATTATTCAGTCAATTCAAATAACTATACCAATGTGTCAGCTAGGGATTTTCCTCTGGATGATTTTGGATACTATAATTTGGGGGCAGCCTATGATAAACAAAACTTCATTCTTGGATCTGATTTCGCGGGTTCAAAAATCCTCTCTTACCTAGCAAGAGCAAATTATAACTATAATGGTAAATACTTTGCTACCTTAACCGCAAGGGCAGATGGTTCCTCCAAGTTTGCTAAGGGAAAGAGATGGGGATTATTCCCTTCTATTGCATTAGCATGGGATGCTTCCAAAGAGGATTTTCTAGCAGAGGTCGAACAGATAAATCTACTGAAGTTCCGTTTAGGGTACGGTCAGGTGGGAAATCAGCGAATTCCTAACTACGCTTTTTACAGTTTATATTCACCGGCTTATACTTCAGGCAACGTCGTTTTTAATTCCACAGGACTCAGGGGTACGCAGGATCTCACTTGGGAAAGACAGAAACAACTCAATGTTGGGGTTGATCTTTCTGCATTTGATAACCGATTAACATTCACTGCTGAATATTTCAACATTATCAACTCAAATTTACTCATGCGGAGAACACTGTCGACACTAACTGGATACAGAAATGCTATTGTCAATATCGGAGAAATGTCAAATAGAGGTGTCGAACTAAGTGTCAATGGAAGGATTATTAACAACAGCAATCTTAACTGGTCAATCGGAGCTAATTTCTCGACCGATAAAAACAAAATCACCAAATTGTTTGGTGATGTGGACGCTGTATACAATTTCGGAGGTTTTTCGGGAACAGATATTCAAAGAGAAGGAAATTTCTTTATGGGTGAATCGCTCAACACGATCTACATGTGGGAATTTGACAGAATTATCCAAAACTCCGATATGGATTATGTTAACGACTTGACATTACCTGGGAAAAAGCTCCAACCAGGAGATATCCTGCCAAAAGACCAGCAGGTTGAAGGAGAAGAGGGGTATGGCATAATTGACGAAAACGACCGGGTGATCATCGGTAAGAAAGATCCTAAATTCTATGGTGGATTCAATAGCAACCTTAATTATAAAAACTTTTCTTTAGGCGCTACATTTATTTATAGCTATGGTGGCAAAGCACTTAGTGGGTTCTATGAAGGATTGATGTATGGTACGGGTTATGGACCAGCACATAAGGATATGTTAAACCGATGGACCCCCGAAAATCCAAGCACAGAAATACCGAGAGCGACTTACGACAATTCTCAGCGCTTTAGCTCTGGAGAGACATCTTGGGGGGTACAAAACTCTTCGTTTCTTAGATTGGCAACACTTTCTTTGGGCTATCAGCTATCTCAAAAAACAGTGCAGAGCATAGGATTAAAAGATTTAAGGTTTAATATCTCAGGAAATAACCTTTTCAACATTACACAATATAAAGGTTATGATCCCGAAAATGGGGATTGGTATCCGACGGCACGAACGTTTGTCTTTGGATTAAATATAGGTTTGTAACATTTATTCAGTAAAAATCAATCAACTAGTTAATCATGAAAAGATATATAAATAAGTTCATTTTAGGACTGACATTGTTACTTTCTTTCAGTGCATGTTCTTTGGATGAAATGCCCAAGACTATGCTCACTGAAGAACAGGTGTATAGCGATGACGATAACATTAAGTTACTTGTATCCGGACTATATACCCAATGGAGAAATACGAAACAGGATCGAGGAGGCTTCATGTTCACCTTGGGAACGGATGAGGCAAAACAAGGCGCACAACAGATCATAGAAAACAATATTCAAGGTTCGTTAGATAAATATAATAATGCTTTAAATGCCAGTAACACCTCTTTGTCCGAGCAGTGGAGTAAAAGATGGCCTGTAGTCACAGCTGCTGCCAAAGCTATCCATTATGCGAAAGACCCTAATATACAGGCACAGGCTAGGTTCATCAGAGCTACATTAAACTTCGAACTCGCCATGCTTTGGGGACCTATTCCCATCATTGACCAAGCCGATATGCGAGAGGCTAGGCAACCAGAAAAAGATGTCTTTGAAACAGTTATCAAGGACCTAGAAATTGCCATTGAACATTTAGAGGACAATCCTGCGGACAAAAAGGTACCGTCTAGAGGAGCTGCTTTAGCGCTATTAGGAAAGGTCTACCTCTATGTTCCCGAATCTACCGGATTACGGGATTACGAAAAAGCGATTTCTTATTTTGACCAAGTGATACCAAACTATCAACTGGTAGAAAATTATGCTGATCTTTTTAACACTTCCTTGAATCAAAATAATTCGGAATCCATATATGCTTTTCAGTTTGTGAACATTAGCCCGGATAACAATATGGCCCAACATCACGTAGGTTCAAGAGCCGTAGCTGATTTAGATGGCAATTGCTACTTTGGAGGCTACGATCTCTTAATGCCCACTGCATATTATGCAAATAATATTACCGAAGGGGGAATCTGGGAGCCGGGAGATAGTCGTAAAACGGCTAGTATCCGATATGATTTCACATTGCCTGATGGCAGGATTCCTAAAATCACATGGACTGGCCAACAGGATGAACTCGAACCTCACATCAAAAAATTTGAAGACATTCGTACTCAAGGAAAACAAAACTTTTGGTATTCAGGAGGGTTAATATATTACTTAAGATTATCTGATATCCTTCTTGCCAAGGCAGAATGTTTGAATGAGCTCAACAGGACTCAGGAGGCCATCACATTACTCAATACGACTGTGCGTAAAAGGGCTTTTGGTGACCAGATCCCCATGCAGTACAACTGGCAGGGATTATCTCAGTCCCAGCTTCGGGAAAATATCATGGATGAACGTATCCGCGAACTAGGCTTTGAAGGTTGGCGCAGAATGGATTTAATTCGCACAGGAAACTTAGTAAGGTATGTTTCCGAAAGAAACCCCTGGGCGAAAGCCTCTGGCAGTTTAAAAGAATTCCATAATCGCTATCCTATCCCAGAATCAGAAATCAAACAAAATGATTTTATTAATGAAAGTGATCAGAATCCAGGATATTAATTAATTGACTGGTCTTGAAAAATGGATATAGTTTATCAAGACCAGTCAATTGGAATTTTAATCATGTCCTTCAGTCTTTACAATTTTATTAGGGATACCAAAACTCACGAATAAGTTCATATTCATTAAGCTATAGGCCCCTTACCGCAGTAATACCAAGTATTTTTCCTCTATAATCATACGAGCCAACGTAAAAAACTCTCTTTGATTGATATTTGGATTGATTTCAACATCATAAATTTGCCTAAAAACAGGTAATCTTTCTATAGCCGGGGAAAGATACCCGTTTTTATATTTTTTTAGTCTACAAATTCGCTATAGTTTATCGTCAAACATCTTCGTTAGCAATGAAATAAGATGAGATTTCAATAAAAAACACAGCACAGGTATAAATACCTATTTATTCCTCAGCTCCCTTGAACAGCACAAACTTATTACTAATCAACACGTTGTAATTGTACACAATCTTAAACGCTAAAAATTTCATCATGAAAACGCCTATAGATACAGCAATTATAGAAAACACCCCTATTTTAAAAAACTTAGCTTCAAAATTCACATCTAACCCTTTCGAAAAAGAGGATTTGGTACAAGAAACTTTTGTTCGCTCGTTAAAATCGCTCGAGAAATTTATTGATAATCCCAGTTTAGTTTCTTGGCTGTATGTCATCATGAAAAACATCTATCTCAACCAATATAGAAGAAAAGGGATATTAAGAACAGCTGAAAAGACTATAACACAACAGGAAGCCATGCATAGTAAATCAAACAACCATGCCGAATCAAAATTTATTATGGACGATATTCAGAAATCAATGAAGACTCTCTCCGAGGAAAACTATGCTTTAATAAGCATGTACATTGAAGGTTATAAATACCACGAAATAGCAACCTATTTTAATTTAAAAGAAGGAACGGTAAAGACACGAATTCATACCATCCGAAAAAAACTAAGAAAGAAATTAGACGTTTATAGCTTATGACTAGATTGATTTCAACGTAATGAAACAAAGAGTCATCTGTAAAAATTCGCCTTGAAATTTCTCAAAAGTGGCTGCAATAAAACGACCGTTGGTAATCGCATAGTTTTTCTTTTCATCCAAAATAAATTTGAGCAATAAAAGAAAGAATAAGGATATAAAGACTATCTATAATCCATTTTTATACCTTTTAGTAATATCCAAAGCCTATTAAATAATCTGACGTAATGGTTTGATTTTTATTTCTACAATAGTAACCCTCCGATCCTGCTGTAAAATGTAGACGATTAAATTTGCTATATCATTTGCTTGGAGCATCTCATCTTTTTCTTGGAGTTGCTTTTTTTCTTGAGCATCATGAGCTTGCATATCTGAATTTACGAGTCCTGGTTCAATAAGCGTAACACGAATATTATGAGGATTGACTTCTTTGCGAAATGCCTCGGTGAACCCCTGGATTCCAGCTTTGCTGGCTACATATCCTGAACTGTCTGCATCTCTGGAGTCGGCACTCATAGATCCGATATTAATAATATCGCCCTCTATCCCCTCCTCTTTCATACGTTCAGCAAAGAATGCTGCTAATTGCATATAGGATAGCAAATTGGTGTTTATCATATAATTGAGATCTTCTATTGATGCACCAACAACACTTCCAAAACCGATACCAGCATTATTGATTAAAACATCAAAAGGACCATGCTCACGCCATATTTCGGGCAATATGTTTTTTATATTTTGCTTATCGTTAAGATCTTCAATAATTGAAATGATTCTGTTGCTTACTCCCAAATCTCCAGCGTCTTGCAGAAGAATATCCATTTTATCCCGATCTCTTCCAATAATATATAATTCAAAACCCATTTGAGCTAATAATAGTGTAGTCGCTTTACCAATCCCTGCCGTTCCTCCAGTGAGAAAAACTTTTTTAGTACGTTTATCTGCCAACATAGTATATGATTTAAAATTATTGTAAGCGTGTGCTCAAACCATGAACAAACGGACAGTCATATAGTTGATAAATAATATAGGTATTCCTTCTATTCTTGAAATCAGATGAGTATGTTAATATATTGTCCTTCTTACTCGAACTAATAACTCTTGAAATTGTTCCAACTAAAGCAACAAGAAAAATAAGCACGAAAACTAGCATAATGGAACAACCCCATCAGAAGGGAATAACTGGTTTATGCTATCAAAAATTTATTTTATATTATTAAACATGGCCGTCTCTTTTACCTCACCATTTCGTAAGAAAATGAAAGATCCTAAGTACGTTGACAGCAGTATTACTGGTATATCCCGAATGAAGAGGGGAAAAGGTTTTTCTTATTACGACCAGAAGAAAAGGAAAATTACAGATTCAAAAACAATATCGAGGATTAAATCATTAGTAATCCCTCCTAATTGGAAAGATGTTTGGATTTGTCCCTTTGCCAATGGTCATATACAGGCAACCGGTACAGATGCAAGAGGTAGGAAACAATATATCTACCATGAAAACTGGGTACAATTGAGAAATGATGATAAATTCGCCTTGCTTTTACCTTTTGGGAAAGGTCTTCCCAATCTAAAAAAGGAAATAAACAAAGACTTAAACCGCGAAAAACAAGATCTTAAAAAAATCTC
The DNA here is from genome assembly GCA_040394615.1 of Sphingobacterium mizutaii. GTDB lineage: Bacteria > Bacteroidota > Bacteroidia > Sphingobacteriales > Sphingobacteriaceae > Sphingobacterium > Sphingobacterium mizutaii_A. The sequence continues at coordinate 2,311 of JBEBRZ010000049.1, read as the reverse complement.
TGCATTGGCTTTGAAAGTAATGGAATTAACTTCCATGCGATCCGGGAACAAATTCTATCTTAAAGAAAATGGATCTTATGGCTTAACTACTTTAAAAAACAAACACCTGACTTTTGATAAAAATGAAATCATCTTTAAATACGTAGGTAAAAAAGGTGTAAAACAGGAGAAACATCTTAAAAAGAAAAAATTGATACCCCTGTTACAGCAACTTAAGGAAATCCCCGGATCAAAATTATTTCAATACTATGATGACAACCAAAAAGTACAGTCACTAGAGGCTTCTCATTTGAATGCTTATTTACACGAAATCTTTCAAGAACATATTACCTGTAAGATTTTCCGTACATGGAATGCTTGTTTTATTAGTATGGAATATCTGTTGAGCCAGGGACCCGTTGAATCAAAAAAACAAAGAGTAAAAATCGCTCATGAATTAATAAAGCAAGTTGCAGTAGAATTGGGCAACACGATTGCAGTAGCCAAAAAGAACTATATTTTACCTCAGATAATTTCTGATTACCAAGACGGAAAACTGAACAAATGGTTAAGTATCAACTCGAAACACACTCCATCAAAACATAGTCCGCTCATTCGTAAAAAGTTATTAAAACTCATCGGAGCAAAGAAATAATATAATTCATTTTTAAAGAAAGTTAATCTTTCATAATAGAATGGGATTCTGTTGATTCAGACAAGAGTGATTCCAATATCTCTAAGCTAGAATTAAAGGCCATTATAAACACCTCAGCAGCATTCTCAGCCGGGAAATGGAGTTTTTGGGATATTACTTTCTCTTTAAAACTTATAGTGAGAAAAACATCACCTGAAATAGCATTCGCATTTTTCTCTTTATCTGCAAAGGCCTTTCCCGTAACAGCAATATGTATATCCGCGGGTATTAATCTCTTTAAACCTTCCAGCATCGCCTCCGTTATTTGAATGGATTCTGCTGAAAATTGTTCTATTAATAAAGGCGACACTTTTAGAATGTCCGTTTTGACTTCCTCCGCATAACTGACAATTGATCCTTGTAAATAATCTCCTGATTCAGTTTGTAGGCTCCAGATACTCGTAAAAAAGCCTGCCGACATACTCTCCGCTAACGACAATTTAAATCCTCTAGCAGACATCAACAACCCTAATTTATTTAATTTATTCTCGTTAATTTCCATAGTTACCTCTCAAAAATTACTCATTATTCCATGAACAACTGAATAGACAAATCGTTTAATCAATAAAAACTAACTAATTCAGCTTTTAATTGTTCTAAAAGAAAGAGAAATACCATGAACGAAATGAAAAAAGACCAAGAGCGCCCGGAAGAAAAGGATAACAACAATAAGATTGATAAATCTAAAAATGAATTCAAGAGACCCATCAAAAAACAAAATAAAGAGCGGCCCTTACCTAGTGGTGAGGAAACCAATATTCCAAAAGGAATGGGTCCAGAGGATAAAGAACGTATGAAAAAATAAATCAAAGAGCCGGAAATTACGGCTCTTTGACATGATGAAAAATTTTTATGGTTGTTAAAAATAAGAAGGTAAAAAAGATTAAAACTTGAGCTCGCAGAATTATTAAAGAAAGCAAGCTCAAGTTTTAAATAAAAAGTATGGTGTACTTATATAGCACTCTTCTAACACTTCAAGTAGAAAAATCGTTCAGTTTTTTTATTTTATTTTAAAGTTTTCAGGAAAAAGCTCTTTTAATTAAATACAATGCTTTTAAGAACATCATCATGAGAACCATGTCTATACAAGATTATGCAATTTCCAATTGATATTCTTTGTTTGATGGCAGGATACCTGTAATTATGCTAATGTCGTTATTGCTTCAGTATTCATGGGTGTAAAGAAGTTAATTAAATTGCCATCCGGATCACGAAATAGTAGCGAACGATTACCCCATGGCATTGTAGTGGGTTCTTGGACAATCTCGCTAATAAAATCTTTAATCCTTTCGTATTCCTCGTCAACATTATTTACACGAAATTCTATAATCATACTTTTGTTAGCTGCCGGTTGAGCGATTTCTTCTCCAAAAAAAGCTAATGTCCGTGTGCTTCCAACTGCCAGGGTGAAAGAACCGCTAACTATTTCTGCGAAATCATTTGTTGACCACTTGGCTGTTAAGCCAGTTATCTGTTCAAAAAATTGAACCAGACGTTTAATATCAGATGTGATAATTCTTAAGGATACTAAGTTTATTTTTTCCATTTTAATTTTGTTTTATTTATTTAATGTGGTACAAAACTAAAATGCCTGATGACAGCCTTATGTCAGGGGAATAAAGATGTTGAATTTTTTTT
>JBEBRZ010000048.1:0-28125 GCA_040394615.1 Sphingobacterium mizutaii | reverse complement strand
GAAGAATTAAATAACCCTAATCTGAACAAGTAATAAGCATTTAGTATGCTAAGGCTTAAATAAATAAAGCCTCCAGAATTTTTCTGGAGGCTTTACTTTTTATTAAAATATCTTATGATTTTGCGGCTAGGATACTTAATTCCTGCGCTACTCTGCCTGCAATATCAGCAAAGGCCGCAGCGACCGGTTCATCTTGGTCCAATGCGATAGGAAAACCATTATCGCCGGCATCGGAAACTGATTTCACCAATGGAATCTCACCTAAGAAAGGAACTTGATTGTCTTGCGCAAGACGTTTTCCACCATCTTTTCCGAAAATATAATACTTATTATCAGGTAATTCTGCCGGAGTGAAATAAGACATGTTTTCTATAATGCCTAAAATAGGAACTTTAACTCCTTCCATTTGATACATGGCCATTCCTTTAATAGCATCCGCTAAAGCTACTTGTTGAGGGGTCGTTACAATAACAGCACCTGAAATAGGATAGCTTTGTGCTGTAGTAATATGAATATCTCCCGTACCCGGTGGCATATCGACGATTAGATAATCCAGATCTCCCCAATCGGTATCCCCAAATAACTGTTTAATTGCAGATGTAGCCATAGGACCTCTCCATGGGATAGGTTGATTAGGATCAGTGAAAAAACCAATGGACAATAATTTTAATCCAAATTTTTCTATAGGAACGATCTTGTTCTTTCCATCAGGGCCTTGCGTAGATTTAGGTTTTGCATCCTCTACACCAAACATAATAGGTACAGAAGGACCATAAATATCGGCATCTAATAAGCCTGTTTTGGCTCCTGTATTAGATAAAGCTAGGGCCAGGTTGGCAGCAACGGTTGATTTTCCCACGCCTCCTTTCCCTGAAGAAACTAAAATTATATTTTTGATGTTTTTTAATTGAGCAGTATCTACAGCACGAACACGGGCGGTCATATTAATATCCACCTCAACTTCTTTTGAAACGAAAAGATCAATCGCATTTCGGCAGGCATGCTCAATATGTCCTTTCAAAGGACAGGCAGGTGTAGTTAGGACTACGTCGAATTTTATTTTATTCGGCAATATTTCAATGTTTTCAATCATGTTGAGTGTTACCAAATCTTTTTTTAGATCCGGTTCTTCCACATGACCTAAAGCATGTAAAATCTGTTCTTTAGTAATCATGAATTCAAATTAATTAAGCAAAGCTAAAGAAAGATGCTCAATATCTTGTCATAATGATGTTTTTAATGATTTTTGCATATTTTTACCCTTATGTATTCCTGTGTAAATTGATATATGTTGAACTTTACAAATTTTAAAACTCCGGATTTCAGCTTTATGAAAAAGCGATGGTTTCTAATAACGATAGGAAGTGTCTTGGGGTTATTATTAATTGGATTTATTTGGATGATGTCGGTAAGGGGAGATATGTTGAACAAAGCCGTCATAAAAGTTCAGAAAAAGCTTAAAGAAGATTATCAGTTGAATTTTGAAGTCAATAAGTATGAATTTGCAGGACTTACTACCGTAGATTTTCAAAAAGTAAAATTATACCCTGATACGGGAGAGCAATTGGCCTCCATTGATCAATTTAAAGTGTCCGTCAAATTATTTCCATTACTTTCAGGGAATGTTCAGTTGGATGAATTAGACCTTAAAAATGCGAATATAACTTTGGTGAAGCACGATAGTACTTCAAATTATGATTTTTTATTCCGCTCCAAAAAAACTCAAGATACCTCTGAAACAAATACTGACGCCAGAACATTAGCGGAACGAGTGGATAACCTATTAAAAAAGGCATTCCAGGCAGTTCCGAATAACTTAAATCTTGAAAATGTAAGTTTATCTTATCAAGATTCCTCTTCTACACAAGTGGTGAATGTACCGGTCGGGGTAATAAATAATGGGGATTATGATATAGATGTCTATTTAAATAAACAAGACGGGAAATGGAACTTTAAAGGGAATATTAACCCCAGGCGTCAAGAACTAAAGGTTGTAATTTCATCTGAAAATAAACAGACCCAGATTCCATTTATAGGCAGCAGATTTGGGTTAAAAGTTAGTTTTGATGAACTCAGTTTTCATTTAGATGAGGTAGCAAGAAAGGGGAAAGAAACGCTTGAAGTGAAGGGTGGTTGGAGCACGAAGAATTTAAGAATTAACCATCATAGGTTGTCTGATGACACCATCACCTTACCTGAAGGTTTAGCTGTGGGTGGGTTTTTAGTCTCTGAAAATACGATTGAGCTTATTAAGGGAACCAAAGTTGCTGTTAAAGATTTCTCTTTTGAGCCTAAACTGAAATTTAGTAGAAAACCTAAGAAACTTTTAGAATTGGCTGTGCATACGGGAAAGTTTAAGGCACAGGATTTTTTTGATGCTATCCCGGTAGGCTTGTTTGAAAACCTAGAAGGAGTAGAGGTTGAAGGTGACGTTCAATATGATATGGATTTCAAGGTAGATCTGGATGATCCTGATGGACTTAGTTTTGCGTCAAAGATTGATGATAAGAATCTAAAGGTAAAAAAATGGGGTAAAGCAGATATTGCAGCGCTTAACGGTCCGTTTGTTTATGAAGCCTATGAAGATACCGTTAAAATGAGGGAAATAAAATTGGATCCATCGAATCCGAATTTTACACCGCTAAACCAAATAGCTCCAATTTTAAAGAAGACTGTTATGAATACGGAAGATCCATTCTTTTATAAACATAAAGGTTTTGAATTGGAAGCATTTCAATTATCGATTGTTACGAATATTAAGGAGAAAAAATTTAAGCGCGGGGCAAGTACCATGTCGATGCAACTTATTAAAAATCTTTACCTGAATCGGAACAAAACGATGATGAGAAAATTTGAAGAGATTTTATTGGTTTGGTTAATGGAGCAATCACAAGAAGTTAGTAAGGATCGTTTGTTGGAGATTTATTTAAATATTATTGAGTGGGGTAAAAATGTGTATGGTATTACCGAAGCTTCTAAATATTATTTTGGCAAAACACCAAATGAGATCACTATAGGTGAGAGTTTATTCCTTTCTAGTATTATTCCTCGTCCTAAAACAGGGCTATCCTCTTTTGAATATACAGGCTATTTAAAACCTTGGGTAATGAAGCATTTCAATACTTATGGTTATATAATGAATAAATTGAATCAATTGGAAGGGGAAGAGGTACCGGCTAATTATGGTTTTTATCAGGTGCAATTGGTTCCTAATTTGAGACCTCCCAAACCAAAAGGAATTCCTGATTCTGTATTGACTCATGATAACATTAAGGATATGGTAGAAGAAATAGATCGTGAGGAAAAAATACGAAAAACTTTATTAGAAAAGCTTTTCGGGAAAAGTGAACCAGAAGAAAATTAAAGATCATGAAGAGTATAAAAATAGATGGATTGAAGTTTGAGTTGATGATTGATTATGAGCAGATTCAGAAAAGAATCCGTCTGATTGGGATTGATGTTAATTTGAAGTATGAAGATAAACATCCTGTTTTCATAGGCGTATTGAATGGATGTTTTATGTTTATGGCAGATTTGATGAAGCAAATCCATATTCCATGTGAAATGTCTTTTGTTAAATTAGCTTCGTATGAGGGGGCTAATCAGGGAAATATACATGAGCTAATAGGGATTGGAATGTCATTGGCAAACAGACATATTGTAATTGTAGAGGATATTGTTGATTCAGGGAAGTCTTTATTGCATACGATTGAAGCATTAGAGCGATTAGGTGTCGCTAGTATCTCAGTAGCCACCTTATTGCTTAAACCCGATTGTTTACAGTATAGCTTTGATAATATTATGTATGTAGGTTTTGAAATTGAAAAAGAATTTGTTGTAGGTTACGGATTGGACTATAACGGACAATGCCGTAACCTACAAGATATTTATAAAAACGTATAGGATTTAGCAGCTCTACCTAAAAGAACAGGTTAAAATATGGTCATTAACCATTCCAACGGCTTGCATATAGGCATAACAGGTTGTTGATCCGAAGAATTTTAGGCCTTTCTTTTTTAGATCTTTTGCTATTTTATCGGATATATCGGTAGTGACCGGAACTCCTCGAAGATCTTCTAATTGATTAACGATAGGTTTTTGATCAGGCAAAAAAGAATATAAATAATTGTAAAAAGAGCCGTGTTCTTTTTGAATTTCCATAAATACTTTAGCATTGTTAATGCTACTTGTGATTTTTAGCCTGTTTTTTATAATCCCGGGGTCTACTAATAATCGTTCAACATCTTTTTCTGTATATTTTGCAATTTTCTTATAGTCAAAGTTTGAAAAAGCTTTTCTGTAGCCTTCTCTTTTTTTAAGGATGGTGATCCAACTCAAACCTGCTTGAGCAGATTCGAGAATCAAAAATTCAAAGAGTATTTTGTCATCTTTTACTTGTTTTCCCCACTCTTTATCATGGTATGCTTGATATAATGCATCATTCCCACACCATCCGCATCTTACAATTTCTTTCTTAGTCATTTTTTCGATTTCTAAAACAATTATTTTGTCCTAACTTTACGGCTTCCATGAAACAAATAGAAGCATTAGGTATCCTATTATTAGTTGTTTTTAGTAGCATATTTTATGCTCCTAAAACGATGGGACAGAATATGCCTTTGGATTCACTCCAAGTAGCAGATTCCATTGCGATACAAGATTCGCTTGCACGCTTAGCTATATTTGATTCCCTTGATAACAATCTTAAAAATAGTCAAATTATTCTTTTCCCAAATAAAGAAGATAACTATTTAAAACAAGGCATAAATTCAATCTTGAAAGAGGGTAATCATAGTTTGTTTTTTGGGTTAGATATTAATCGTAATCATAAACAACAATCTATTCAGTTGGAAGGAGTTCAAAAGAATCATAGGCCAATCTGGGTTTTATTTGTTGTTTTTGTATTATTTCTCATCTTAGGTATCTTAAGAATAATATTTCCGGTAGAGTTAAAGATTATTGTGGATGCTTATTACAAAGAGCGTCTGCTATTACAAGTAAGTAAAGAGGATTCTCTTGCCACATCTTGGCCGTATATTTTCTTATATGCTGTCTTTAGTTTGTCTTTAGGATTATTTGTTGTGGTCATTATGTCGAGTTTTGGGGACATAAATTATCTCAGTTTTGAGAATTTTTTAAAAAATTCAGGATTTGTAGCTGCATTATTTATTGCTAAGATTTTAATTATTCGATTTGTATCTTTTGTCTTTCAATTAGAAAAAATCGTTCGTGAATATATTGCCATTTTATACCTTGTGTATTTCAATAGCATGTTTTTTCTGATGCCATTCCTATTATTGGTAATATTTATTCCTGCGAATTATTTCACATTAATCTCTATTATCTACGTTTGTTTAGTCATAATTTTATTCTCATATAGGTTTTTAAGAACAGCATTTCATCTGTTTGGAAATTTCAAATTTTCTATTTTTTATTTAATTCTTTATCTTTGCTGTCTCGAATTAGCACCAATTTTGATATTAGTGAGAGCACTAAGTAAATAAGAAAGAGTATATGCAGATTGACGTAGAAAGATCCAAAAAAGTAAAGAGCATTTTAGTGACTTTACCAAAACCAGAAAACGATAAATCTCCCTATTTTACATTAGCCGAGAAGTATAATCTGAAGTTAGATTTTCGTGGTTTTATACATGTTGAAGGCGTTTCTGCGAAGGATGTCAGAAAAGATAAGATTAATTTTGCTGATTATACTGCTGTAATCTTTACCAGTAAAAACGCTGTAGATCACTTTTTTAGGGTATGTGAAGAGATGCGGTTTGAGGTTTCAGCGGAATTAAAGTATTTCTGTATTTCTGAAACCATTGCACTTTATCTTCAAAAGTATATACAATACCGTAAACGTAAGATTTTCTTCGGTAAACAAACCCCTCAGGACTTGGAAGACGTACTCAAGAAGCATAATAAGGAGAAATTCTTGTTCCCATGTTCCGATGTGGCTAATGAAGAAACGCAACGCTGGTTACAGGAAAACGGATACGATTTTACACCTGCAGTTTTATTCCGTACAGTTATCTCCGATATCAAAGATCTTAAAGATGTATTTTACGATATAATTGTGTTTTTTAGTCCCTCTAGTGTACAATCTTTATACGAGAATTTCCCGGATTTTATACAGCAGAATACACGTGTAGCCGCTTTTGGAGCAACAACACAACAAGCATTATTGGATCACGGGTTGATATTGGATATTCCGGCACCAACACCTAATGCACCGAGTATGACAATGGCTATCGAGCAATACATCAAACTTGTAAATAAATAATATTTATATCATAAATTAAAAAAGCTATCCAATTAGGATAGCTTTTTCTGCTTGAATGGACTTTATTAAAGGGAAATTTGATGTTTATCATTTTTTAATGAAATTATTCTCCATAATTTGGTTATATATCGGTAAAATTGTAGATGAGATATGTCTACGGTATATTTATTGTAGAAATATTTTTTTTATGTTTGCATTAACTCAAAAATGAGAAAATAGTGAAATTAAAACCTGTTAATAGTATCTCTGGAATTGCTCCCCAGGACTTTGTTAGAGACTATCTCAATAAAGGCCAACCAGTTATCATCAAGGATTTTATCAGCAAAGATAGCCCTTGTTGGTCAAAATGGAGTTACGACTATTTCAAGGAAATAGCGGGTAATGAGCAAATAGACGTGTATGGTCGTGAAGAAGAATCTCAAAACCATGCTGCTAGCCCTCCGGTTGGTAGAATGAGTTTTGGAGAATACTTGGATTTAATTAGTAGAGAGCCTACAGAACTACGCCTTTTCTTGTTTAATCTGATGAAAATCAGACCTGAACTGAAGAAGGATGTTATCTTTAATGATGTTACAGGAGGCAAGGTATTACAATGGCTACCTTATATGTTCTTTGGGGGTGAAGGTTCAGCAACGCGAAATCACTTTGATATTGATATGTCTCATGTTTTTATCTCTCAATTTCACGGAGCCAAACGCATCTGGGTATTTCCAAATAATCAATCAGACTTAATGTATAAGCTTCCCTATAATTTTCATAGCATTGCGAATCTAAAGAAGAGCAATCATGAGGATTATCCGGGACTTGATTTCTTAGAAGGTTATGAAGCTGTTATTAATCCGGGTGACACCTTGTATATGCCTGCCGGTTGGTGGCATTATATTCAATATGAAACGGAAGGCTATTCCATCTCTGTCCGTGCTTTGGCAAATTCCGTAAGTGAGAAATTAAAAGGAGCGAGGAACCTATTTGTAACCCGTCATTTTGATGATACCATGCGTAAAATCTTCAAGGATAAATGGTTGGATTATAAAATTAATACTGCTAAAAAGAGAGCTGAAAGCGCCATTAGAAAACGTAGAAAAGCTTAAAACTTTAAATAAAAAAGCGAGGCACTTTATGAATTCATAAGATGCCTCGCTTTTTTATTTAAGATTATATTTCTTCTTCTTCCTTCTCTGCCAAACTGTATTTATAAAATAGTGTATAAGGATCTGAAGGATATACAACGGCCTCAGGGTTATGTTTAAAAGGAATATCTTGATTGAATAACTCTTCAAGACTTGTTCTTAAAAACTCAACGAAAAAATTCTTCTGATCTTCCAGTATTAAATCTTCAAATACAAGGCTCCCATTTCTGTTTCTAAATAGGGTGCCATCCTCTCGCATTCTTCTGGATACATATAGGTGCGGTTCTAAGCCCTTAATACCTGTCTTCTGTTCATACACATAGGAATAAAAAAGAGTCTGTAATAAAGCCTTATTTTCCGTGTTAGGAGCAAAGACTTTTTCTAAATTACCAAAAACGACCTGATCTCCTCCGGTCTTGTAGTCAACGATTCTTAGCTTATGTTGACCTTCCTTTGTAATAACTTCATCTACTCTATCAATAATTCCATAAAGATTAATGATTTCTGGTTTCCCATTGATGTTTATTTCGAAATCTAAGAAATAATCTTTGTCATTTTCCAATTCTATTATACGGATAGCTTCATATTGATCCATGTCATATTGTAAATACATACTGATGTATTCAGTAGCAATCTTATGCATGATCCGTTGTAGGCTGTTTAGTTCTTCAAGGATTTTGTATTCTACCTGATATTGTAAACCGATTTCTTGAAGTACAATAGCATCAACCAGCTGTAATGATTTTTCAAATTCAATTGTTGGTACAAAATCATTTTGATCTCGGATAGGTGTCAATAATTTTTCCATGCATTCATGGATGACAGTTCCCAGTTTATTCATTTCAAACTCTTGCGAGATAGAAGGTGGTTCCTTGATATCGGCCACATATTTTAGGAAGAACTGTAATGGAGATGACAGGTAAGTGGTGAATGCAGAAGCAGACAAGGCTTTCTTATTGGTAATGAATTTTCTATATAGCCTATCCCACACCTCATCCTTTTTCTCAATAATCAATTCCTGAGGCTGAACCGGAAACAGAAGAGGCTGCTGTTGAATATGTTTGATAAATTGGAATTTGGTTTCAAATTCTAATTGCTTGATAAAGCGGCTTTCTTCACCGGTACTACTTTCATCTACAATGCCATTGTAGAATATATGGATGTCATTGCTATATTGGAAGTGTCTGTAAAATAAATAGGCTGAAAGGGCATCTTGATTTTCTAAAACAGGAAGTCCAAAAGCTTTACGGATATTGTTAGGAAGGAAGGTAGGAGAACTGGATGTTTTAGGTAATACTCCTTCGTTCGCTCCTAAGATATAAACGTGGTCAAAGTTTAAACAGCGACTCTCTAATAAACCCATAATCTGAAGACCCTTTAATTGATCTCCTTCTATTGCCGAATTAATAGGCGATACTGCTTTTTTAATTAAGCCAATCTGAAAGGCAATACTTAATGTTCCTAAGGTTTCAAATCCTAAATATAATTGGTTAAGAACCTTTTTAGTTTCAATCAATAAGTCGGATTCAATCTGTCTGATTCTGCCATTTTGAGCAATGGTCAATAATAGCTCATCAATCAAATGAATTAAAGTCGGGATTAAATCATCCGGACGATTTAAGGATTTGAAGAAATGAGGAACAGCTGAACTACTGATATCAATTTCTGCTACCTGAATCTCAAATAATTGCTTTTCTGCTGATTCTTTTTGGATTTGATTTTTTTGTTGCTTACTTACCTTAGTCATTGGGTGGCTCAGGAAGGTTTCCAATAGTTGATAGGGTATTTTCTCTTTCTTTTGATGGGAAATCAATAGCTGAGTTTCGCACCATAAATCTAATAATCCATAAATTGGAGACTGGATCAATGGATAACCGGTCGTGATATTAATATCCATTTTTGGAAGACTTTGAAGCAAGGGAACCAGTAGACTTTCATCAGCTAATAGAATGGCTCCGGTTTCGGTTTTAAAATCTTTATCTTTCAAATCAGCCAAGACATCATGCAACAACTTTGTTTCGGCATTTTTACCCAGGCTTTGATAGAGATTTATTGGTGATATTTTATTTCCAATAATGTTTGGCACTTCTCCTAATGCATTCAATAAGCCAGTTTGGAAAAGGTTTCTACGGATAAAAAGTCCCGCTTCCTGTAAATTATCATCCAGGTAATGAGCATCAGCATCAAAGTAAAACAAGGCTTTCTCTTCGTCCTGCCATTTTTTAAACAGTTTTGCTTCAGCTGTATTTAATGCATTGAAACCAATAAAAAGAATTTTCTTATAGCCACTTCCGAAGTCAGGTAATTCTGCGCTTCCTTCTGCAAGTTCCCGGTATATAGTTGGATAATTGGTGTGATTCTCCTGTTTCATCTTATCCTTAAAGGATCTGTATAAAACCGGTAAGCGCTTCCATAAGGCTAGAAATCTTTGTTGAACGGCTGTATGGCCTTTCATGCTAAAAGATTGCCAGAATTGCTTGATAAAGGATGTTTGTTCTTCAGTGAAATGTTGGAAGGTGAGATCTATCTCCGTCGTATCGAATAACTCCATATAGATTTGGTCGATAGGTACGAGATCGTAATCCAGTTGTCCGAAGTCACTGAGTATAATTTCTGCTATAGGATAAAATTCTTCAAGTGTTTCAGGTTCCTTTCCTTCTTTTGCCAACAGATCATTGTGTAGCTCAAATAAGTAGAAAAATTGACTTAGCGCTGAGGCCTGAATTTTCTTACTGGATTGACCAAAAAACTCCTGGATCGTAAAAAATTGAGGCGACCAGATTGCCTGACCGAAAACATCAACCAGATGTTTCTTTAGGTAGGTTATTGGTCTTTTATTATTGAAAACAATAGCAATATCGGAGATGTCCTTACCAAAACGAGTCTGAATATCTTCTGCTACTAATCTTAAAAATGGTTTTTCACTCATGTGATTTTCTCTTATTTGACCTCCACTAATTCTTTTGATTTGGCATAGTATAAATAGCCTTTAATATTATCATACCCTACATTTCTTAAGGCATTCATATACCGACCGACTTGGGTCTTATGGTTTATATAATCACCTTGGGTGAATTTAAAGTCCAGAACAATAGTTTCGACGGCATTCGTAAACACTTTGTCGGGTCTTTGTGTACTTCCATCTTCTAATATGATACTTGATTCATTCCAGATTTTATAATCACCACTTAACCATTTGTTAATGACAGGATGGTGCCAGATATGATGGATCTCCTCTAATAATAACCCTTTATCTTCTACGGCCAGAACTCCCTCTTCAATAAATTGGTTAACAAATAAATCGATCTGGGATTCTTTATCAACTAAAGAAACAATCTCATGGGCAAGTACTCCGTATTGGGCAGCTTTTTCCATCAAAAGAATGTTGTTTATACTCCGTCCCGTAGATTTTTCTAATGCTAACTCCAATGCTAATGATTGAGGATAATCCTGTAGACTTATGTTTCTGATTTCTGGTTTATTGCTCTCGCTTGCTGTAGCTATTACGGTTTTGTTTTCCTTTGGCTCACTTTCTAATTTATCTTGAATATTTAATTTATTATTTTCTAATGGAAAAGGAGAGGCAGGCTCTGTAAGTACTTGGAACAATAAGTCGCTGATAAAATCATTCTTGATTTCAATACCTGTTATTTCACCGGTTTTCTTATCTACAATTTCCTTAAATTGAGGAGCTGTGATGTATAAATGCTTTTTAGCTCTCGTCATAGCCACATAAAAAGTGTTCAATGAGTCCATATAATTAAAAAGCATCTCTTCGTAATATTGTTTATAGAAGATAGATTTGCCTAGCGATTGGGTATATTTTACAGGGATTTTTCCTAATTCAGCGAAAGGACTATCCAAGACATCAATCCAGAAGTCGCCATTCGTTAATCCATCTAATTTCCATGAGGAAAACGGAATCATCACTACGTCATAGGCTAAGCCTTTAGATTTATGGATGGTAGAAACCTCGATCGCATTGATGTCTCCATTGGAAGGTAAGACTGCTCGCTCGCCATCTTCGTCCCAATATTCCAAGAATTGAATAATACCTCTTTCACCCATAGTGGAGAATGCGGTGACTTTATCTTTGAACGCTAATAAATAGGGTAGGTGAATACTTCCTTTTTCTCCTAATTGATAGATTTCAAAAAGTTTTTCTACAAGATGTACTAAAGGCATTTTTTGCAATTGTATCCAGGAGTCTACCAGTGAAGACGGAAGAATATCTTGAAGTTCCTCCAATCGATTTGCGCTGAATTTTAACCACTCCGATTCTTTGAAGCTAGACCTGCCTTGTGCTAATTGATATAGGTAAGCCATATTAGCATGGTGAACCACATGTTTATCAGATTGGAAGACCAATGCGCGTAGGGTTTCAATGATTAAGTTGACGGCATGATTGGAAATTAAAGAAAGGGCATCACCGGAAATAACTTCAAAATCCAAGGAATGTGTGTTTTTATAACTCATTAATTCCTGAATCACCATTTTGGCTTGCGCATTACTACGAACCAGAATTCCTATCTGTGATGGTTTATATATTCCTTCCATAACCCATTGGCCTATTTTATCACATAGAGCTTCAATAGACGCATCCATAACCTGATTATTTCTTACACGGCCATCATTTACAGGGAAATAATTAATTTCTATGTTTCCTAATGGTTTACCAGGTTGGAGTTTTTCCGAGGGGATAAGTTGTTTGCTGTTTTCATAAGCTTTTATAAGCATTTGGTTATTACCTGAATTGGTCCACCACAGCATTCCTTCATCGCCTAAATTTTCAGATACTTTGTCATTTAATACTTGCTGTAATAAGGTTGGAATTTTTTCGAAAATGTAATTGTTGAAATTAATAATATTCGGAAGACTCCGATAATTGGTATCTAATGAACCACTCTCAATAAATTGTGGTAAATCTTGTTGATTAAGATGGAAATTTTGCGATACCTGTTGCTCTACCTGCTGTAAAAGGATTCGCCAGTCTCCGTTCCTCCAACGATAAATACTCTGCTTGACATCACCAACAACCAAGTGCTCACTAAATTTACCATTTGCATTTGCAAGTGCATTTAATAGTAGCGGACTGTAGTTTTTCCATTGAATACGGGAAGTATCCTGAAATTCATCGAAGAGGAAATAATTATAGCGGTTTCCGATTTTCTCCCAGATAAAGGTCGGATCACTGTGCTCGTCCAAGCCTAGTTTATTCAATAATATTTGAGCATCAGAAATTAATTGAGCTGAGTTATCTTTTCTCCATTGGCTTAATAAATCACTCATCTCTTTGAGTAATCTCAGGAAGTAAAGATTTGTATGGACAGACTGATAAGCTATATAACTTGCAAAATGTTCTTGTAATGTTAAAATGGCATCCAGAGCAGGTTGAATACCCTGCATATAATCGTATCGGATTTCTTTTTTGGAATCTGTGAAAGCTTCCTCATTATTAACGAGTATTGAATACTTGTCAAAGACCTTTTCTTGAATTTCAGAAACAGAAAGTTTGCGAACATCTAAATTTATCTTACTGCTCGAAACTAATTTATTCCTGGATTTCGATTTCATATCTGCCTCATCGATATTCAAAGAACGGTACACGGTCTTGAAAGTATCCAAGGCTAAACTGAGAGCCTCTAAGAAATTATGGGTTTTTTCTTCAATCTCTTTATTTAATAAATTGAAGATTTTATGATTGTCTGCCGAGATAATGTAGCTGTCGAATTCCTGAAAGTTTTCTGAGAAAATAAGGCCGGCCAGGCTCATCAGTTGTTGTCTGTAATTCCAGCTTTCATTTTTACTGATTTTCTGTTCAGCATAGTTTATGATCCATTCAAGAAGTTCAGGTTTTTCATCCAGCAATTGATTCAACATCATGGTTAAATCACGTTTAACTTTATTGCTGTTCATTTCTATGGCATACCCTGAATCTAAATTAAGCTCATAGGTGAAGCTCCGAATCACCTTTTGTGAGAATCCATCAATGGTGCTAACTGAAAAGTGGCTATAGTCATGAAGGATTCTTCTATAAATTCGGAAAGCTTTTTCCTGTATACTATGTGAATCCCATTGCGGATTGAGTTCCAATAAATGACTTCTGTATTGTTCTACCTCATTTTCCTGATCTCCGGTTGCCAAGCCTTGCAATACAGATAGGATACGGTTTTTCATTTCCGCCGTCGCTTTATTAGTAAAGGTTACGGCTAATATTTCACGATAGCTACTTTCTTTAGTCAACAGTAAAGTCAAGTAATGTATGGTTAAACTAAATGTTTTTCCGGAACCTGCTGAGGCTTTAACAATCTTTAATGGAGCTTTTCTTTGCATGAGAATGAAAATGAGATGAAGCATTTGAATATCGTCAATCTAATCATAATCTTAAAATTATTTCTTGAAATTATAGATTGCAACTGCCTATTGGTTTAATAGAGAATACTTTGTATCTTTGCGTCCCCTCCTGCATGAAGCACGGGGGATATGTTGAATACATAAAATATAATTAAAACATGGCAACTAAAATCAGATTGCAAAGACACGGTAAAAAAGGAAAACCTTTTTACCATGTAGTAGTAGCAGACGCACGTGCTCCACGTGATGGTAAGTTCATTGAGCGTTTAGGTTCTTACAACCCAAACACTAATCCGGCAACTATCGTTTTAGATTTCGAAAAATCGTTAGACTGGATGAACAAAGGTGCACAACCTACTGACACTGTTCGCGCTATCCTTTCTTACAAAGGTGTTTTATACAAAAAACACTTACAAGGTGGTGTGAAAAAAGGTGCTTTCGATGAAGCTAAAGCTGAAGAGCTTTTTGCTAAATGGACTGAAGGTAAATCAGCTCAAATCGAAGGTAAAAAATCTGGCTTAGCACAAACTAAAGAAGAAGCTAAAAAAGCTGCTTTAGCTGCTGAAGCTAAGAAAAAAGAAGACAGAGCTGCTGCAATTGCAGCTAAAAATGCTCCTGTTGCTGAAGAAACTGAAGAAGCTCCAGAAGCTGCTGAAGAGACTACAGAAAACACTGAAGAAACTGAAGGATAATCTTCATAAGAATTCAAAATCGGCCGGTACATTTTATGCACCGGCCTTTTTTTTCGAAAGTTTTTACTTTAGTACATCTCAGAGAGACTGGGAGAAAAAGAATTCCGTATTTTTGTCGATTATTAAAAAGATATGACTAAGGATCAAAGTTTTTATATAGGTTATGTGAGTAAAACCCGGGGACTAAAGGGTGAAGTACAGTTGTTTTTTGAGTTCGAGAATTACAAGGACCTAGATTTAGATATTGTATTTCTAGAAATTGATAAAAAATTGGTTCCTTTTTTTGTGGATAGCATTAAGCTACAAAATAATAGTACGGCGTATGTAACTTTTGAAGACATTGATCATATCGATAAAGCCCAACCACTGTTGAGAAAGCAAATTTACTTATCCAATGATAAAATGCCCGAACGTGATCCTGATGATTTTACCTATCGTGATTTAGTTGGCTTCCTGGCTATTGAAGAAGGAGAAGGTGAATTAGGTGAAATTACCCATGTGCAAGAAATGCCACAACAATTTATCGCTACGGTAGATATTGATGGTAAAGATGCTATGTTCCCATTGAATGAAGATTTTATTGTAGGAATTGATCCTGAAGAAAAGATTATTGTATTAAAGCTTCCTGAAGGGTTAATTGATATGTACTTAGAATAAATTTTGTTTTTAAACAGCGATTAACGATATTAGCCTCCGCTTATAGAGAAAGGCAGAGGGACTAGACCCGCTGAAGCCTTAGCAACCTGGCCTAAGTCAAGGTGCTACATTCTACCCGTATCGGGACAGATAAGTTAATGAAACAGTATTCCCTGTATTCTCTCTAAGCCTTAATATTTTTTTATGAAGATTGTAGATCACATTAAAAACGCTCAAGGCAAGCCCTTATATTCTTTTGAACTCTTACCTCCTGCAAAGGGGCAAGGTATCCAAAGCATTTTTCAAACAATGGATGAACTGATGGAGTTTAAGCCTCCATTCATCGATGTAACCTATCATCGGGAGGATTATTTGTATAAACAACATGCTAGTGGATTACTGGAAAGAGTTGCATACCGTAAGAGACCTGGAACTGTAGCGATCTGTGCTGCTATCATGAGTAAATACAAAGTCGATGCTGTCCCACATTTAATTTGTGGTGGGTTTACGAAAGAGGAAACAGAGAATGCATTAATTGATCTTAATTTCCTTGGAATTGACAATGTATTAGTGCTCCGAGGAGATGCCCGCAAAGGGGATGCTGATTTTATACCAACACCAGGTGGACATCCTTATGCTACTGATTTATTGAAACAAGTGGTAGATATGAATAACGGATCCTACCTACATGAGGATATTGGCTCTTCTGAAAAGACCGATTTTTGTATTGGTGTAGCCGGCTATCCCGAAAAGCACTTTGAATCCCCCAATTTTAATACAGACTTTAAATGGTTAAAGAAGAAGGTCGAAATGGGTGCCGAGTTTATCGTAACGCAGATGTTTTTCAATGTTGAAAAATATAAGGAATTTGTCATTAAATGTAGAGAGAATGATATTAATGTTCCTATCATTCCAGGACTAAAGCCTTTAACGACAAAAAAACAATTGATCATGCTGCCTAGAGTATTTCACTTAGATATCCCTGAAGATTTGAGTGATGCAGTTGAGAAATGTAAAACTAATGCAGATGTAAGACAAGTAGGTGAGGAGTGGTTAGTTCAGCAATGTAAGGAACTAATCGAATTCGGAGTTCCTGTACTACACTTTTACACCATGAGTAACCCTGGTCCTACTAAAAATATAGTAGAAAAATTAGTTTAGAAAAATCTTACAACATAAACTGAAAGACGAATGAAGCCCATTCGTCTTTTTTTATAGAGGCAATGCTGTTAAATTTTGTTAAGTCAGGTTCTTTAAAAGAATACTTTCCTAAATTTAGTATAGAATTCTAACTAACCAATCATATGAATTATAATAAAATCAACAATCTTCTGGGCTGGCTGTGTGGTATTATTGCTTGTATAGTATACATCCTGACTGCTGATAAATCCACTAGTTGGTGGGATACAGGTGAATTTATTGCAGCCGCCAATAAATTGCAGGTCGTTCATCAACCTGGTGCACCATTATTCTTAATGATTCAGAACTTGTTTTCAAATCTGGGTTTTGGTAATAAAGAACTCATCGCTTATTGGATGAATGTAGGCTCTGCGGCATGTTCCGGATTAACTATCGTTTTTCTTTTCTGGACCATAACGGCCATAGCGCGGAAGCTCATGCTTAGGAATGAACAAGGAACAGTCATTCAACATGTACAGATATTTGCTGCAGGTTTGGTTGGAGCATTAGCTTATAGTTTTACGGACTCTTTCTGGTATTCAGCGGTAGAGTCAGAAGTATATGCCATGTCTTCATTATGTACGGCTGTTGTGTTTTGGTTAGCCTTGAAATGGGAGCGAAGAGCTGATGAAAAAGATGCGAATAAATGGTTGTTATTGATTGCTTATGTCATGGGTTTATCTATCGGTGTGCATTTGCTGAATCTCTTGACTATTCCGGCT
Organism: Sphingobacterium mizutaii; assembly: GCA_040394615.1. Classification (GTDB taxonomy): domain Bacteria; phylum Bacteroidota; class Bacteroidia; order Sphingobacteriales; family Sphingobacteriaceae; genus Sphingobacterium; species Sphingobacterium mizutaii_A. The sequence goes on along the minus strand of JBEBRZ010000048.1, from coordinate 11,130 downwards.
TTAGCACTAATGATTTATTTTAGAAAAACCGAGAAAGTAACCTGGACAGGAATTGCTAAATCATTCTCTTGGGGAGTCCTGATATTAGCTTTTATCTTGTGGGGTGTGATTCAATATTCCGTTCGATTCGCCGCAAATTTTGATCTGTTCTTTGTTAATTCTTTAGGACTTCCTTTCGGAACTGGAATACTATTTTTTGTCCTACTCCTGATCTCCGCTGCGGTTTATGGGATTTATTATTCTATTAAAAAGAATAAACCAACTTTAAATACAATCATCTTAGGAGCTTGTCTGGTATTCTTTGGCTTTACATCCTTTACGATGGTGATTATTCGTGCGCAAACAAATATTTCCCTCAATAATTTTGATCCCGACAATGCTTTTTCCTTTTTGAGTTACCTCAGTAGAGAACAATATCAATCAGAGCCTTTATTTAAAGGACCAACCTTTAATTCAAATGTGATTGATGTAACGGATGGAATAACATATAGAAAGGATGAAAAGGATTACGCTAAAATTGATTATGTAAAGGGATATAAATATGATAAAGAAGTATTATTCCCTAGGTTATATAGTAACAAGCATACTGCATTCTATAGACAATATTTAGGTCTTGCTGAGGGGGAAGAACCAACTTTTTCCGATAATCTTAAATTCTTTTTTAACTATCAGATAGGGCACATGTATTCTCGATATTTCATGTGGAATTTTGTGGGAAGACAAAATGATATCCCTAGCCAGGGAGAATTAAGTGCAGGTAACTGGTTGTCAGGAATTGATTTCCTAGATGAGTTTAGATTGCCGGGTATTAATACTATTTCCGAAACTATGCGCAATAATCCAAGCAGAAATACCTATTTCTTCTTACCATTGGTTCTAGGCATCATTGGATTAATGTGGCAGGTAAAAAGAAATAAACGTGATGCTGGTATTGTTTGTCTGTTATTCTTTTTTACCGGTTTAGCCATCGTACTTTATATTAATCAAACACCAATTCAGCCTCGCGAACGGGATTATTCTTATGCTGGTTCATTTTATGTTTTTGCCATCTGGATTGGTCTGGGACTTTTGGGAATTGTGGACTTCTTAAAGAAGAGAAGTAAAATGTCCTTAAAAACGATAACTTATTCAACTGCGGTAATCTGTATGATTGCTGGTCCGATTTTGCTAATCAAAGAGAATTGGGATGATCATGATCGTTCCGGAAGAAGTATGTCACGCGAAGTAGCATTGAATACATTAAACTCTTGCGATCCTAACGCGATATTATTTACGTATGCGGATAACGATACCTTCCCACTTTGGTATCTACAAGAAGTTGAGGGTATCAGGACAGACGTTCGGGTATTAAATTATGGTTACTTTCAATCAGATTGGTATGTGAAACAAGCCCTTGAAGATATCAATCAGTCCAAAGCTTTGCCAATCGGATTTAGTTATGATAAAATCAAGAAGGGAATCCGAGACGGAATACAAGTAGTTGATTTAGGAATTGAAGGGTATTCGGATGTAGATAAGATTCTGGAGGTATTACTTTCCGATAATAATAATGATAAAATGCAAACCCGAGATGGTAAGTTTTTGAATGTAATGCCAACCCGGAAATTACAAATGAAGATTGATAAAGAAGCTGTATTAAGTCATGTAGGCATACCGAAAGATTGGGAGAGCTTTGTCCCGGAGTACATGCAATGGGAATTTAAAGATAATGTAGTGTCTCGTGCTGAATTAGGAATGATGTCCATCTTAAGTAACAATAATTGGGAAAGACCTATTTATTTTACCACCATGAGCCCCAATTCGGTTTTCATGGGTATGGATAAATACTTAGCTTCAGAAGGTTTAGTCTATAAATTGATGCCTGTGGACATGGGACAACCTGCTGATAAACAAAGTCTCATTAATGCAGATAAGATATATGCCAATGCCATTGATAAGTTCCAATGGTCTGGTATTAAAGATTTGAATTACTTTGATACGGATTCCAATTCCTATTATGAGGGATGGGTATATCCTAATGTATATGCTGGTGGAATGCAAGCTCTCATGAATCAGGGCAAACATGAGAAAGCCAGAGAGCTGGCCTTAAAGGCTTACGATTTACAGCCTAAGGAGGTGAAAACTATGCGCCAATCTTATACGAACGCAATCCTCTTAGATACATTGGTTAAAGTAAAGGAAATTGATAAAGCGAAACTATTAGCAAGGAAGCATTTGAAAGCAATAGGAGAGAATCTAGATTATCAATTGGCCATTTCACAAAAAGGTAGATCAGGTTTTGATTTTATGGCTATTCAGCTAGGAGTCGCAGCGTTGGATCAGTATATTCCTATTTTAAGAGAGATGGGAGATCAACAAATCTTGGCAGAAGCTACTCGGATGGATAAGAAATATAAAGAAGCATGGATGTAAGTAAAAAGGAGGCAAATGCCTCCTTTCTTATTATCCTTTTTTAGATTCCTTCGCCCAGGAGTCTTTTAACGTTACTGTTCGGTTGAATACTAATTTTCCGTCCTTGGTATTTTTATTATCTAATGTAAAATAACCAAGACGTATAAATTGATATCCTTTTCCTAACTCTGCATTTGCCAGGTCAGGTTCTCCATAAGCTTTTTCAATAATCTGTAAGCTATCAGGATTAATAGATGCTTTAAAGTCTTCAGCTGCTCCCGGGTTCTCGTCTTGGAATAATCGGTCGTAGAGGCGTACTTCTACTTCCTTAGCATGAGGAACAGATACCCAATGTATGGTTCCTTTTACCTTCATACCAGAAGTATCTTCTCCGGATTTTGAATTCGGAACATATTCACAATACACTTCTTTAACCTTTCCATTCTCGTCTTTCTTAAAGTCTGTACAGGTCACTATATAACCACTCTTCAAACGTACCGATAGACCAGGACCCAGACGGAAAAATTTCTTAGGAGCATCTTCCATGAAATCATCTCTTTCAATCCATAATTCATTAGAGAATGGAATCTTTCTGCTACCTTCTCCTCCTTCAACCTCCGGGTTATTTTCGTTTTCGAACTCTTCTATCTTACCTTCAGGGTAATTCGTAATAATTAATTTGATAGGATCCAGTACCGCCATTCTGCGCCATGCTGATTTATTCAAATCCTCACGGATACAGAATTCCAATAAGCTAACATCAATCATGTTTTCACGCTTTTGAACACCTATACGTTCGCAGAAATTGCGAATACTTTCCGGCGTATATCCTCGTCTGCGTAATCCTGAAATAGTTGGCATCCTAGGATCGTCCCAGCTTTCTACAAATTTCTCATTCACTAATTGAAGAAGCTTACGTTTACTCATTACAGTGTATGTAAGATTTAAACGCGCAAATTCGTATTGTTTTGACGGAAATATTTCAAGCTTATCGATCAACCAGTCATATAATGGACGATGCGGGATAAATTCTAATGTACAAACAGAATGCGTGATCTTTTCGATAGAATCGGATTGACCATGCGCAAAGTCGTACATTGGATAGATACACCATTTATCGCCTGTACGGTGGTGATGAGCATGTTTGATGCGGTATATAATGGGGTCACGCATGTGCATATTAGAACTTGCAAGGTCCACTTTAGCCCGCAAAACCTTCTCTCCGTCTTTATATTTGCCTTCACGCATTTCTTCAAATAACGTTAAGTTTTCTTCGATAGAGCGATTGCGATATGCTGTAGGGGTACCTGGTTCAGTAGGTGTGCCTTTAGAAGCTGCAATTTCATCTGAGGTACTATCATCTACATAAGCAAGACCTTTCTTGATTAAATCTGTAGCGAATTGATATAAAGTTTCGAAATAATCAGAAGTATATAATTCCTCAGCCCATTGGAATCCTAACCATTGAATATCTTTTTTAATGCTGTCTACGTATTCTACATCTTCCGTTACCGGATTGGTGTCATCAAAACGCAGATTGGTTTTGCCATTATATTTCTGTGCTAAAGAAAAATTTAGACAGATTGACTTAGCATGTCCAATATGAAGATAGCCATTTGGTTCTGGCGGGAAACGGGTTAGGACGCGCCCATCATTCTTCCCATTACGAAGATCCTCTTCGATAATCTCTTCAATAAAATTCAATGATTTTTCTTCTTCTACCATGTAGCAAAGTTAGCTATTTCAACGATATATTGAGTAAATGCCTATAGAATACTTTAGGTGAATTTATGTATTTTCGATTTAAAATTACGGAACTATGAATTTGAGAGTATTAGTCCTTGTTTGCTTGCTATTTCCATTGACAGTTTTAGCACAGAAAAAGGAAAAACCAAGGATGTTAGTGTATGGGTCGAATATTACCGCTTTAAGTGCAGCAATTCAGGCGGCGAAGTCGAATGTTCCAACTGTCATGCTGATGGATACACCTATCCTCGCTGAAGAAATAACATCCAATCCTTTAAGTATTGAGGGAAACCAAAATTTAGATGGAGGTCTTTGGATGAAGATTCTGATGGATATGGCCATCAGTAAAACTAGGAGTGACTCGCTGGCGTTAGTGGTAAAAAGAGATTTTAATTCCCGGCTAGCACAAAATGCAATTGATAAGTATTTAACTGAACTTCCGAATCTGACCATTATTAAGAATCAATCAGTTACCAAGATCGTAAAAGGGAGACGTGACTGGCAGGTTACATTGTCAAATCGTCAAAAATATGATGTCATCTCTATCGTAGATGCTACTGAAGAGGCCAAACTATTTACGCTTGCAGATATAGTAATAGATTCTGCAGAATCCAAGGGTTTTACTTCAGCTAAAGATATGACTTTGGCAATGAGCAGAACTACGCTGGCTGTTTCAGAACTAAATAACAGTGCACATGTTGTCTTCTTAAAGGATTTGCTATCGTCCGAGAAGGATAATTTTTTTCACATAAGCGCCAGCCAGAAGATTAATAATACCCCGGAAACAATAGCTTTTAAAGCGGCCTATGGACAGGCATTGGGAGCTACGGCCGCTTATTGTGCGTTTTTTAAAACAACAACAAATAAAATAGATATCCGTAAATTACAATCTGAATTATTAGGTTTTCAAACAAGGGTAATTCCCTATCAGGATATAGAAATCAATAATGACCATTTTAACGCTATTCAAAAATGTTATTTAACAGGGTTCTTCCTGGGAAGTGAGGAAAGTGGAAAATACCTCTTAAATAAGGATCAAAATATCAGGTTTGATGAGATTAAGGAAGTGTTTAATGAAATCTATACACGTAGTCAATTATGGTTTTTAGATAATTACAGAGACGATGAATTGACTTGGAAAGATTTAATAGGCTTGATTAAATTTGTTGACTTCAAAGGAGATGAGGTTGAAAGACAAATTGAAAAAGATTGGAAGAAAAAATTAAAATTTGAAGGCGACTATCATGCCGATCGTAAAGTAACGCGTGAGCAATTTGCTGTTATCACTGACTTATTCTCAAGTGCATTTGCAAAGGCTATCAATCTAGATGGTACCTTTGTGAAATAACAAAACAATAAACCCCCTGGCATCGCGCCAAGGGGTCTTTTGTTTATGGTAATTATCCTTATGGGAAGTTTTTATTTGTAAGCAAATACTTGACTTAAGGTCTCATTACTTGTAAATGTACTATCCAAATCAATTAATTGACCTGTTCCAATATTGATGACCATTCCATGAACAGCTAACTCCGCTCCGTTTTTCCATGCATTTTGAACAATAGAGGTAGTTGTTAAATTGAAGACTTGTTCTTTTACATTTAACTCTACCAACTTATTGGCTTTTTCTTCATGGTCCTCAATGGCATCAATCTCTGCAGCATGCAAACGATAAACATCTTTGATGTGACACAACCAGTTATCGATAATTCCGTATTGTTGAGAGCTTAGAGAAGCGGCTACTCCACCACAACCATAGTGACCTGCAACGATAATATGTTTTACTTTTAAAACATTCACAGCATAATCTAATACGGCTAACATACTCATATCTGAATGAACACACATATTTGCGATGTTGCGGTGTACAAATACCTCGCCTGGCTTAGTGCCGGTTAATTCGTTTGCTGGAACACGACTGTCAGCACATCCAATCCATAAAATTTCCGGATTCTGACCTTTTGCCAATTGCTGAAATCTGCCGGATGTATCTTTCTCTACAAAGTTCATCCAATCTTTATTTCCTTCGATTATTTTATAAAAACCTTTTTCTAATTCTTTATTGCCCATTATTTATTTAGTTTTTAGTAGGTCCCAACAAGGAACATACAAGTTTCAACAATTATTTTAATTTAAACTACTTTTTTAAGTTTTTGTTTTTTTGCTATTTTCTTTGCTTTATTTGAGACGCTCTTTCTTTTATAATTCACCTCATTTAGCTCGATTTGTAACCCTTTGCTCAATGCATTTTGTTCAAAATCTTTAATAACATCAATAACATCCTTATCTATAAATTTACTCTTTTGTCCATCAATTACAATTGACTTTACACTCTTTGGTAGATTGTAAAGCTTTTGTTGAATTGGAGCTTTATTCAAGAAAGTCACTTCCTCTGCTAATGTCAATACCGCTCTGTCGTCAGTTTCTGATGTTTCTGTCGAATTGATGTTTAGATGGTAGGCATTGTTCAGATTTGCACGAAGGATATAGAAGGTAGCAACTAAAATACCGATACCCACACCTGTCAATAAATCGGTAAATACCACTGCTACTACAGTAACCGTAAATGGAATAAATTGATCTAATCCTTTTTTTATCATTTTTTTAAATAAAGAAGGATTGGCTAATTTATATCCGGTATGTAATAAGATAGCTGCTAATCCTGCCAATGGAATTAAGTTGATAATACTAGGAATTGCTAATAGAGCTACCAATAACCAAAGACCATGCAACATCGCTGACTGTCTGGTGCGTCCTCCTGCATTAGCATTTGCTGATGAACGTACGATTACTGAAGTCATTGGTAAACCACCTAAGAAACCACTCGCCATATTACCTACTCCTTGAGCAACTAATTCGCGGTTTGTTGGTGAATTACGTTTAAATGGATCCAACTTATCAATAGCTTCAATACTTAATAAGGTTTCCAAACTTGCGATAATGGCAATAGTAATGGCCACGATCCATACTTCCTTGTTAAAGATCTGTGTAAAGTCAGGGAAGATAAATAACCCTTGGAATTCGGCGATTGATGACACAACAGGAATACTCACAAAATGACTTTGTGATAAAGCAAATGAAGTTCCCTGAAAAGCATAACCTAATCCTACACCCAGTAATACCACAACAAGAGGAGCAGGAACTTTATTTAATTTTTTGATTTGTGGCCAAAAGATTAAAACCGCGAGAGAAAGAAAACAGATGATAGTGGCGCCCCAATTAACGCTGGAGATTACTGTATTAGTGAATGCGGAAATACCACCGCTTTCAAAATCAAAAGCGTTAGTTTCTGATAAACCAAAAGCTAAAGGTATCTGCTTCAAGATAATGGTGATACCAATAGCGGCCAACATTCCCAGAATAACCGCAGAAGGAAAATAATTCCCAATCATACCGGCTTTAATAATTCCCAAAATCAATTGGATAACTCCGGCAATTAAAACCGCTAGAATAAAAGTCTCATAAGCACCTAATCGCTCTATTGCTCCTAAGACAATAACTGTTAATCCTGCTGCAGGACCACTTACGGAAAGAGGTGATTTTGAGATGGAAGCTACAACAATACCTCCTATAATTCCGGTTAATATACCGGCAAATAATGGCGCTCCGGACGCCATAGCAATTCCTAAACATAATGGCAAAGCCACTAAAAATACTACAATACTTGCTGAGAAGTCATATTTTAAGTCCCTCTTCGATAACTTCAGAAAAGCGGACGTTCTTGTACCAAACATAAACCTACGTTTTATTTTTATTAATTCAATAAATGTTAAATTGACTCAATCCATCCATTAAGACACCTGAAATACAGACGCCAGAACATGGATTTCCTTTAAGAATATTGAATTAACAATTAGGAGGAGGGGTAGGTACAGAGGAGTGGTACGAACAAATACTTTTTTCGTTTTTTAGATAATGTTTTATTCTACCGCTATTTTCAACTGTGGGGTTGAATAGTGTAAAATCGAAATCTCCCGGTCTAAAGATTTTAATACCTGTTTCGTGCAAATCTTCATTATTACTGTTTGCACCCTTAGCCGTGTTTTCGATTTCCAGTTGCATGACTACCTGAAGGACTGTCCCTTGATCAAGAACATCTACAAACATTGGCGTAATAGAAATCAGCATCTTCGTGAAGAAGACAAAAAAGCAAAGCTTCGCTGCTAATATTCTATAAGCTTTTGAAAATATGTACGCCCTATTAATCATAAACTTCACAAAAATAAAATTTAATTTCAAAAAAATCTATTATTTAAAATTTTATTATGAAAATATTACAAAAGTAATGCCTTTTATCTGAATTCTTAATATTTTGTTAACCTAAGATTGTTTGAAATCTTAAATTGAATAATTATATCTTTATTGCTAATTTCACATTTAGCAAGATAATGCTATCGCTTATGAACGAACAATTTATCGAGAAGATAACTTCTTCCTATAACCCGAAGGGGGCTTTTATACAACTTGGATCCGGGATTCTCAATGGAGAGATCGTGACGGATGCCAAAGTGAACCTGGCCTTAAAGATGATGAACAGACATGGTCTCATTGCGGGTGCTACAGGTACAGGAAAGACCAGGACATTGCAATTAATGGCTGAACAGCTTTCCGATGCCGGAGTCCCGATCTTTATGCTGGACGTGAAAGGTGATCTTTCGGGATTAGCTGAACCGGGTAAGACAAATGATGCGCTAATTGAACGTGGTAATGCCGTCGGAATTCCATTCGAAGGTACTAGTTTTCCAATCGAACTTTTCTCACTCTCCGGTAAATTAGGGGCACCAATGCGTGTTACTGTCGAAGATTTTGGACCTGTTTTATTAGCTAGAATATTAGACTTAAATGATACACAAGCCGGAGTGCTAAGTGCTATCTTCAAATATGCGGATGATACGCAATTACCTATTGTTGATTTTCCGGATCTTAAAAAACTACTCAGCTATCTTTCTGAAGGCCCCGGCGCTGAAGAAATCAAAAAGGATTATGGTAAAATTTCAACAGCAAGTGCAAATACCATTTTACGTAAAATAGTAGCCATAGAACAACAAGGCTTAGCACATATTTTTGGTGAAAAAGAATTTGATATCAATGATTTATTTGGAAAAGTTGATGGCAAAGGCGTAATAACACTCTTGAACATCTCAGATATTCAGGATCAACCTTTACTATTCTCCACTTTCTTATTGAGCTTATTAGCTCAACTGTTTAAAAATCTACCTGAGGTAGGAGATTTAGATCAACCAAAACTTGTATTCTTTTTTGACGAGGCCCATTTACTCTTCAATGGGGCTTCAAAAGCATTTTTATCACAGATTGAACAAATTATTCGTTTAATCCGTTCGAAAGGAGTAGGTGTGTTCTTCTGTACTCAGGCAGCAACGGATGTTCCTGAATCTGTTTTGGGTCAATTAGGAAATAGGATACAGCATGCTTTAAGAGCTTTTACCCCGAATGATGCTGATAATTTACGGAAAACCGTTAAGACATACCCCACATCAACTTTCTATGAGATTGATAAGGTACTTACATCTTTAGGTACCGGTGAAGCTTTAGTAACTGTATTAAATGATAAAGGTATCCCTACAGAAGTTGTTGCGACCCACCTAGTCCCGGCAAGAGCTGTCATGGGACCATGTTCCCCACAGTTATATAATGAATTAGTTCAGAATTCTGAATATAGGGGGAAATATCAGGAACGGGTAGAAAGGGAGACAGCTTCAGAGATCCTTGAAGAACGACAAAATACACTGGCGGCAAAACAAGAGGCTGAAGAAGCAAAGAAAGAAGCCGAGAAAGCAACAACCAAAGCAAGTTCATCGCGATCCAGACGCCAAACCCCTCTAGAAGCTGCACAAACACAAGCTAGTAGAACCTTGGCAAGAGAAGGGGCTAAATTAATAGGGAAAATTGCCAATGGCATCCTAAACTCTATCTTTAAAAAGAGATAATTTTAAAATACTATATTTGCGAATAAATCGAGTACTAAACTAAAATTTACATTATGGGAAAACCAATTTTGGTGGTTCTAGCAGCAGGAATGGCTAGCCGTTACGGTTCATTAAAACAAGTGGATGCTTTTGGTCCACACGGAGAATCAATTATTGATTACTCTATATATGATGCCATACGCGCTGGTTTTGGAAAAGTAGTTTTTATTATCCGTGAAGAATTTGAACAAGTAATGCGCGAAAAATTCGATGCTAAACTTGAAGGTAAAATAGAGGTAGCATATGCTTTTCAGGATTTTAATTTAAGGAAATTTGGTGTAGATAAAGATATTGAACGTGCAAAACCTTGGGGTACTGCACATGCCGTTATGAGCTCAAAGGATGAAGTTGATGGCCCTTTTTGTGTAATCAATGCAGATGATTTTTATGGTTATGACGCATTTAAGAAAATGGCTGACTTTCTTTCCAATGAGGCTAGTGATTCACACATGTCTTTAATGGGCTTTGAACTTGGTAATACCATGTCAGACTATGGATATGTTTCCAGAGGCGTTTGTGAGGTAACTGCAGAGGGCAATATGGCATCGGTTACAGAAAGAGTTAATATCTACTATGATGGTGAAGAAGGCGGTAAAAAGAAAATCGTTTATGAAGAAAACGATGTTAAGAATGAATTACCTGCTGATACCCGTGTATCGATGAACTTCTGGGGTTTCACCCCTAAAATCTTTGACATTGCTCTGGAAATGTTTCCTAAGTTCGTCGAGGAAAATGCTGATAATCCTAAATCAGAGTTCTTTATCCCAACAGTCCCTGACCATATGGTGAAACATGGTTTAGCTGATTTTAAAGTAATCCCAACATCTTCAAAATGGTTTGGTGTTACGTATGTAGAAGATAAACCAATCGTGCAGGAAAATATCTCTAAGCTCGTGGCAGATGGAATATATCCCGAAAAATTGTTTTAAAGAATAAAAAGATAAGGTGCCAAAAGCACCTTATCTTTTTATTCTTTAAATTATCTTTAAGCTATTATGAAAAAGGCGAT
>JBEBRZ010000047.1:0-29082 GCA_040394615.1 Sphingobacterium mizutaii | reverse complement strand
TGCAAAGGTAATAAATACTAATCAATCACAAACATTTTCATTCTATGCATTTGCCTCCAATTGACAAGGTCAGCAATTATCTTTTTAGTTTCTTTACCATATTCTGTGATAGTATTGCACAGTTACAGGTTTGCTGTCCATTATCTGACGATGTACGATCTTATTGGCTTCTAAACTTTTTAATTCTTTTGATAACATCTTAGCTGAAATACCTTCAATATCTTTTTCCATTTTCTTAAAGGTGTTTATTTCATTTTCTCTGATTAATAGGTAATGTACAATCAGAAGTTTCCATCTTCCACCTAATACATCTAATGCTTCAAGCATGGCCATAATATCGCCGGTACAACTAGGAGAATCTGTTTTTGTTTTTTTATCATTCTTACTAACCTTTTGATTACTAGTAACCTTGTGTTCACTCATAGCAAATATAGGGAATTACTAATGTACCTTGTATTGAACTAAAAGGAAAAGACATGAAACAGACCATATTAATCATAGGAGCAAATAGTTTTTATAGCGAAACATTTGATTCCGATTTTGAATGAACAGCATACCATCAAATTATTAACAAGGACTCCAGCGGCAGATAATATTAGAATAAATAAAAAGCGTGATCATTTATAAAACGTGTCTTACACCCCAAAAGCTAAAGACTTTTGGGGTGTAAGGCACAAGAAATTTAGCCTTGTGTAAGAATATACTAGCGAACAGTATCGGGACTTGCTTGTCCAATAGAACAAACGAAGTAACCATCTGACCAGAAAGTATGTTCTTCCCAAAAGTTCTTTGACAATATGTTTTTGTGCTTTTGCCAAATTGCAATCGTACTTTCCTGCTTCAATTTGCGAACAATAGAAGTAACCGTAAGACGTGGAATGTAGCGAATAAGAAAATGAATGTGGTCAATATCGCTTTCAAACACTTCAATTTCAAAATCAGACTTAGAAGTAATTGACTGCATGATAGACTTCATGTCATTATCCAAATTGCCAACAAGCAACTTTTTACGGTACTTGCAAACAAAATGAGATGGCATTTTAAGTCATGCTTTGAACGATTTGTAAAAAAGGTATTACCTTTACACCGAATGTTAAAAGCGTACAAATATTGCCTTTTGCCTACCGCTGAACAAAAGCTACAATTAGCTAAATTCTTCGGTAGTTGTCGTTTCGTTTACAATCTTGGATTAGAATGTAAAATGCAAGCATGGGCATCCGCACGAAAACATTTAACCTGTATAGACTTAGCCAATCAAATGAAAGAATTGAAAGACACTGAAGCGCAGTGGCTTCAAGAATGTCCTTCGCAAACATTACAGATGGCTTTGAGAAATTTGGATAACGCCTATTCCGCTTTTTTTCGTGGTGGTGGCTTTCCAAAATTCAAATCAAAGCATAAAAGACAATCTATACAGTTTCCGCAAGGAGTTAAAATAGACTTTGATAACGGTACTATCTTTCTGCCGAAATTGAAAAATGTTACTTGTGTTTTCCATCGCAAATTCAAAGGGGATATTAAAACAGTAACAGTTTCAAGGACACCGACAGGTAAATATTTTGTAAGCATACTCTTAGAGAACCAAAAGCAGTTGCCCAAAAAGAAATCTATCAAAGAAAGAACGTCCGTAGGAATTGATATGGGAGTGAAAACTTTTGCAACCTTGTCTGAGGGAACAGTCTTTGAAAATCCAAAGTATCTAAGGCAAAACCTTAGACGGCTTGGGGTAGAACAAAGAAAGTTGAGCCGCAGATTTAAAAAAGGCGTAAAAGAACAAAGCAAAAGCTATCAGAAACAAAAGCTGCTAGTTGCTAAACTTCACGAACATATCAAAAACCAACGTGAGGACTATCTGCACAAAGCAAGTACGCAAATCATTCGTTCTTTTGACACCATTTGCCTTGAAGATTTAAACATAAAGGGAATGATGCAAAACGAAAAATTTGCCCTTGCTATTGGGGAAGTTGGATGGCACAAATTCAAAACAATGCTGGAATACAAAGCCGACTGGTACGGTAAAAATATTCAGTACATTGGACGGTTTGAACCATCATCAAAGTTGTGTTCTGATTGTGGGACTATTTTCAAAGAACTAAGTTTGAAAGACAGGTCTTGGACTTGTCTTTGGTGTGGCACTCATCACCAAAGAGATGCGAATGCCGCACAAAACATAAAATCTTTCGGGCTTCGGATAAAGCCTGCAACCGTTAACGTGAGGCATTAGCCTGTGCGTATGGGTTGCGAAACCCATTGGTCTTTAGCCAATGGGTAGTTCACATATTATAAGATGGTCACGCTTTTTATTTAAGATAACCATTACTTTGGAATTCCTGGCATCTATATTGAATACTGAAACATAAGTATTAACTTTGCTTTATGTCTAAGAACTTGCAAGTAACGATAGATAAAGACTCGGGCTTTTGTTTTGGAGTTGTTTATGCCATAGATATGGCAGAGGAAATCCTTGAAGAGGACGGTTATCTCTATTGTTTAGGGGATATTGTTCATAATGATGAGGAGGTTGCCAGACTAAAAGCAAAAGGTTTGCGAATTATCTCTCATGAAGAATTACCAAACTTGCAAAATGAAAAAGTGTTGATTCGTGCCCACGGAGAAGCGCCAGAAACCTATAAAACGGCTTTAGAAAATCAAATTACATTAATAGATGCCTCTTGTCCGGTTGTACTCAAGTTACAGAACCGTATCAAGACCTCTTTTGACGATAAGGAGCAAATTTTGATTTTCGGGAAACATGGTCATGCTGAAGTGATTGGATTACAAGGCCAGACCAATGACGAAGCAATCGTTTTTCAGGATATAGATGAATTGGATGCAGTAGAACTTCCTCCTAAATTTACTTTATATAGTCAAACTACCAAAAGTGTGGATCGCTTTTATGCAATTAAGGAAGAACTGATTCGTAGAGGCTATGAAGTCAAAGCTAATGATACCATTTGTAGGCAGGTTTCTAATCGTTACGAGGATTTAGGTAATTTTGCCAAACAATATGATCGGATTGTATTTGTTTCAGGCAAGAAATCTTCGAACGGGAAGGTTTTGTTTGATGTGTGTAAACAGGTGAATCCGAACACCTATTTTATTTCTGACCCTGAAGAATTGGATCCACAGTTATTTGGAGAGAATGAAACTGTTGGTATTTGCGGAGCTACATCAACCCCTATGTGGCTTATGAAAAAAGTAAAGGAAATTATTGAGACTCTTTAAAGCTTTTACTGACTCCCACTTAGTAATTATTGTGTTTTAATAAATATCAATGGGGCCTCAATTCCAGAATAAAAAACTGACATTTAAGCCCCTTTTTAGAGGCTTAAATATGTCAGCGCCGATTATTATGAAAAAAATTAACTTTTGTTTTCTTCTCCTTTACCAAGGATTTGGTGTGAATTTCCACATATCATAGAATGGGGAGGTTCCGCTTCTACCGGTAACGATGTAAGCTTTATCGTCATGAACAAATGATATTGCCTGATGTCTGGCGGAGCCTGCAAAGTTTTGGTGTTCCTCCCAATAGTCGCCGTTAGGGACATATCGCCAGGTTGAGGTAATGGCTGAGCTACTATAACTGGCAAGCCCGCCACTGATGTAAGCATTGCCATCTAGAACAAATACGCTAGGACTTAAACGTCTAAGATCATAGGTATAGTCATCATCGTCACGATCTGCAAGAGGTTCTTTCTCTATCCATTGAGAGCCGTCAAAGGCATAAAAAGTGGATACATTTTGGTTATTGCTGGTACCACCTCCCAAATAAGCGAAATCACCTAAAACAAAAGCAAAGGCAAATGAACGTTTATTTGGTGTACTGTTGATTTTAGTCCAGCTACCACCGGAAGCACTAGGCGTATATTTATAGAAATCATTGAAATCCTGGCCATCATAATCACGTCCAGTACCAACGTAGGCTGCACCATTCAAGGTAAATGCTACTGCACCATAACGTGCAGTCCCTGGGAAATCAGCCACTTTAGTCCAAGTGTTTGAACTCGGGTCGAACTGATAGAAATCGCTATACATTTTCGTTGAATTGGTTCCTAATCCTACGTATCCTTTTCCATTTAATTCAAATCCTACAGCATTGTTTCTAGCCTCACCCGGGAAATTTTCAACCTGATCCCAGCTTTGCGAACTTGGATCGAAGCGCCAAGCATCAACAAAACGGTTTGAATTTGTGCCATATCCGGTGGTTATATAGGAATAATCACCGATCGTAAATCCTGCGGCAGCACTTCTTGGAAGACCCTCGAAGTCAGATCCGCGAACCCACTCGTCAGGATCGTCATCATCGTCCTCGCTGGAGCATGATACGATGCTGAAAGCCACAGTAGCTAACAATAGTAATTTAATAAGCCATTTCATCTTCATTGTGTTTTGGTATATATAACATTTAATTTTATTGCTGGTCGATTGTCAGAAGTCGCTACATGTAACGTTTCTATAGTTGTCAATAAATCAGTAATCTGAGGAGCTAGAATCAAACTTTCAGATTCATTATAACTTGAGGATTTGATTAAACTGTTGATGTAATCGGTTATATCAAAGACATAACTGCCTTTGCTTGTAACTGTTGCATTAGTATTTGCATAATAGGCTGCGCTAGCCGTGATACCGCTCAGGTTAGTCAATAATGATGTAGGCGTTCCATAACGGTTGGCATTCATCAATATCAATGTATCTATCGGCGAACTTAGCCCTACGGCCTGATCTGTTTCAATGCTTAAAGTTGCCCTGTTAATAATAGTGGTTCCATCACCAATACTAGTACGAATAGTGGGGAATCGCAATCGGGTTACAATTCCACTGGAAGATTGGATGAAGGTACGTCCATTGGTTTTTTTAGAATTTAGCTCTTTATTTTCATGGCCAATCTCATTTAATATGGTACCAGACCGATCCGTTTCTACGGCGTTGAATTGGTAATCTTTTTCATTTAGTGAAAACTTAATTTTCTGGGATATTCTTTCACCGTTTTTTTGATTCTCGTAAGAGTAATGGAGAACTAAATCAATAGAATCTTTAAACCCAATTATGGCCTCAGCATTTGCATTTGTTTTGATTAAGAAACCTTTTAAATAATCCTGAAACTCATCAGCATTCGTCATTTTTCCATCTTTACTAACTGCCAGATCAAAAAGCTCTTTGCCAAAAGAGTAATCAAGTTTTAAAGTGACTGAATCTGTCGAGGCGGTCGGCTTAGGGGCGAATCTAATTTTTGCCAAAGGGTTTGCGTTGTAATCAAAGGTCTGGTCTGAGAATAAAGAAGCTGATGAAACAAAAACAGGGTATTCATCGTCCTCTAAAGCAATTGGTAATTCTCTTTTTTCGAGGGGTTGATTCAACTGGTGCAGAGACAAGTCTAACATTTTTGTGGTATCACCATAAAAATATCCATTGTATTTAAGATCCATAGTCACTGAATCAAATCGGATGTTTTCCTCGAATTCAGATTCTAAGGTGGGTTGGCTCACACGAAAATAGGAATACATTTGAGTGGTACCTATAAATTCATCCTTATATGCGCCCAGTAATAAGTTTCCAGTTGCAGCGGTCGGTAGTGGATCTAATAGGAAGGTGCCGAGTTCAACCTGAAAGGTATCAATGCTATTTACGTTTAACGATTCAGGAACTCCTGCCAAACTGATATCATCAATTTTGGCACATTTTGAAAAGACCAAAAAGCAAATGAGCAAAGCAGAGAGCCAAAGATAATTATGATACTGTAACGTCTTCATGGAAACTGGATGAAATATTATGAGAGCAAAACTGCGCTATTGCCATGTTAATGAATATTACATTTTGTTAAAGATGGTTAATCAGCGATTGGAGGATGATTTTGATCAGTAGTTTTGTACTCAATGAAAAAGAAATTAAATATTCTATTGGTGCTGGTGCTGGTTGCTGCAATCGGTATTACCACCGTTCTGGTGTCTTGGTTATTTGTGAGCTATAGGCAGCGGATGGAATTTTTAAAGGGTTCAATTGAGAATGATTTATTTGACGCTGTGCAGCATGTTTTTTTGAAGGATTTGCAGGGTGGGGCTGCTAATGGTATGGGTAAAACCTCAGAAGCTGTTGATTCAGGATTGATTGATTCTATAAAGGTTAAATTTCCGGATTTAGCTGCTGATAAGATCGGATTACTTATTCACGAAATTAAGAAACAAGAACAAAAGCATTTCCGAGGCTTTCGACCAGATGATAATAAAAATCAGGAGAAATCTCAAAAAGATAGAGATCCTAAGCGATTATTACCTCCTCCCTTTATTCGGGGAATGCATATCAATGAACAAAGTGTGGCTGAAATAAAGGATGCGTTTGATAAGCGCCTGAAAGAGCGAAATTTGGACTTTAATTATAAATTTACTGTTGGTAATCCTAGACCCAGGGAGTTCCCAAAAGTACGGCTTTCTACATTTTTTCAGCAAGATGCAATGCAGCTTAGACCGCTTATGATTGATCCTGATCAAGATAAATTTATACTTGTCAAAGTTGAGCATTCCTGGAGGTTTTTCATTTTTGCGATGAGTTGGCAACTTATCATATCTCTGTTGATTTTGACAATCCTTTTAGGGTCTTTCGTTTATCTCTTCCTGACCATATTCCGTCAGAATAGACTTAACATAATAAGAAAATCTCTTATTCATAGCATGTCTCATGAGTTAAGAACGCCGGTTACCACAGCTAAAGTTGCTTTGGAAGCTATGGAGGATTTCGTTGCTCCGAATGATTATGAACTAAGAAGAAGCTATAATGCTATGGCGAGAGAAGATTTACAGCATCTTTCCGACATGCTGGAGAAGGTGTTGGATATTGCCAATTTAGATGGTAAAAATCATGCACCATTGGATATTGGACCAATTGATTTACATAAGTTTCTAGCACATATTGTTGAACATTTTAGTTTACTCCACAAAAACGATAGTTTGTCCCTCAGATTATATGCGAACACAGGAAGTTTTACAGCTCTTGCAGATGCTCATCATTTAAAAAATATCTTCACTAACCTGTTGGACAATGCTGTGAAATATGGTGCGAGTGAAATCAATCTTACTTTAAAAGAACTTAGCAATAGCAAAATGGTTCAAATTATGGTTCAGGACAATGGAATAGGAATACCTCCCGAATATCACTCAGAAATTTTTGAAACTTTCTTTCGGGTTCCCGGAGGGGATCTATATGAGGTTAAAGGTTTTGGATTGGGATTATCCTATGTAAAACAGATTATGAACAAACACAAAGGGTCAATTAAGGTGAAAAGTGCTGAAGGGCAGGGTTGTACATTTATATTGACCATTCCCCAAGCAAATTGATTTAGATAAGATGATTGAAATACTTTATGTAGAAGATGACAGAAAGCTAGGTGCTATTGTGAGCAATAGTTTACTTTCCAAAGGTTATCGGGTTAGATTATGTACTGATGGTGAAGAAGCATGGAAGTCATTCCAGCTGAATAAACCAGATATTGTGGTATTGGACATCATGATGCCTAAGATGGACGGATTTACACTGATGAAGGAAATCAGAAGTTATGATACGGTGACACCTGTCTTATTTTTAAGTGCAAGAACTGATGTTGAGGATGTGTTACAGGGTTTTGATTTAGGAGGGAATGATTATCTTAAGAAGCCTTTTGATATCAATGAGTTAATCGCAAGAATTGTTGCTCTGGTGAAAATGTGTAAGAAGTTTAATCCACCTGAGATGATAAAAATTGGTAAGTATAATTTCAATCCTGTAAAACAAATGCTAAGTTATAACTATCAGCATATTCATCTTTCTTATCGTGAGAGTGAGATTCTGAAGCGATTTTATGAACGGAAGAATTCTGTTGTGCCCAGGAATGAAATCATTTTTGAATTTTGGGATCATTCAACGATTACTGCCGGACGGAGTCTTGATGTGTTTGTTTCCAGATTAAGAAAATACCTTAAAGAAGATCCGGATATTAAGATTGTGAATGTACGTCATGTAGGTTACCAGTTGAAAATAGGTTGATTTAGAGGGGGAAATAATATGGGAGACAATGATTTTTCTATATTGCCTCCCTATAATAAACTAAAACAAATTACCAGTCTTTCAACCCTTAATTATAATTTAATTCCATTTGATTACTTGGAAATTCATCAATGGAATTTTGTACTGGTTTGTAAAAAGTCTTAAAAATTACCTTACTACCTTCCTGAATCTCCTGTAATCTAGCAAATACTTCATAGGGTGTAACGCTAACAGTTTTTTGCTGATTAGAGGTTGTGGTATATGATACCTCTGTTCGCTGCATAGGGAAAAAAGTTCCTTGCCCAGGTAAATTTGTTTCTGGAGCAAATGCTAGAACTGGATCTCCATCAATCGTGGAAAAGGATTCAAAAATTCGATTAGGTAAGGAGCTTCTATATCTTTCTCCAAAAATTGATTGACTTATCAATGTGTTTTGAGAACTATCACCTTTAGCATCAAATGACCTGACATTAAATGTGTATACAGCTTCCTGAAGGTCTTTTAATTCGTACTCTTTAATTTTTCCGATGTCGTTAGCTTGGAGATCAATAACCGTATAAACTTCTTTGCTTTCTAAACTATTTCGCATTGTAATTTTAATGTTCTTTACTTTGGGATCAGTTGTAATTCTCATGCGAATATTTGCTCTATTATTTCCTGGGTTTATAGATAATGAATCTATTCTTCCAGGGTAAGTTATTTCGCCATTTTCCAAATAATCTGCATAATAATAATCGGCTGGCTTACATCCTGCTATGATCAAGAAGCATGCAATTAAGATGGTGTATTTTATATGATGTATTTTCATTTCAACTATTTTATTTGACCATAAATCTCTAGTTCGGATATAGCTACTGTAAAAGGGTTTTCTATTGGAGCTTCTCTAATTCCGTTCCAAGTACATATAACTTTAATTCTAATATATCTATAGGTATTATTGATTTCAGAGTCAAATTCGAAATCTTCTCCCTCCTTTGCATAGGCAATATCCTCTGCTGTGGGATTTGCTCCGAAAGGAAGTCCGGATGGTCGATGTCCTTCAAAACTTGCTATTTTTTCCCATACATCCCATGAACCATTTGGGTTAGGGTCATTACTGCCATAGACCTCGAATTCTTTGACATGAGTGGCTTGAAACAAAAGGTTCTGATTGTCATTTCTACCCCACATCTTTAAGCGACTTAACTTCACAGATGCTCCCAAATCTAAAGTAAATGAGAAAGGAATTGGAGCTCCTTTTCCCCACCATTGTTTCTGCATATTTGTTCCCGTTCGATCAGTAAATCCGGTTAGCATATCTGCTGATCCTCCTTGACTTGACCAGTTTCTTATGAAGTCTCCATCTTTATATGATTCTGAATATTCTCTCATTCCAAATATCTTTAACATATCTTTTGTAATCATCGATTCTTCAATTGGAGTGATTTTCCTTATGATAGTATCTGAGATATTGTCCCATTGATCTCTTACTGTTATTCCATATTCACTTTCTACAGGGAGTTCTCCTCTAATACGGAAAATTCCGTTTTCAGCATTAGTGTAAGACGTGTCCAGTCCAATCCACTGATTGTTTTCTGCTTTTCTGTAGACCGTTAATACTAAATTTTCTTTAGTTTCATTTTTGAAAAGAAGATTTAATCCTCCAAATGTTCCATAGAGATTATTTTCGGATTTGAAACCATCAGCAATCACTCGATATTTAGGAATATTCGCTTTGATAGTGAGTTGGGATGGTTCTGATTCGACCTCACCCAAACTGACTGCAAATAATTGTATGGTATATTCTCCTTCACTTGCAAAACCATCTACTTTTATTTTATTATCATAAATGGATGATTTAGCAATTCGTTCGGTCCCATTATTAAGTGTGTAAACAGCTTTGACATATCTTAGGTCTTCGGTCGTTGGAAGGTCATAGCTTATGATTGCTCCTCCGGCGATAGACTCGAATGTCAGATTTGTTAAAGGATCAGGTTTCTCCCCCTGTCGTTTAGGACTTATCCCAATATCCTCTGAACATGAAAGGAGACACAGTGAAGTGATACAAAGTGTAGCAAAAATCCATATTTTACTACCCATATTCTTAAAATCTAATATTTTCATAATCTTTAGTTTTTACCATCCTATATTCTGTACCAATTCTGGGTTTCTTCTTCTTTCATTCAGGCTAATTGGCCACAAATATTCTCTTTCAGCAAAAGTTCGGTTGAACAAAGGGGTCAGTCTATAAAATGAATTTGCATCGCTCTGATTAATGTCCCACCCATAAATTGTTGTATTTAATTCAGAGACAGCATCTTTCCAGCGAAGCAAATCCCAAAATCTTTTACCTTCAAACGCAAATTCAATTGATCTTTCAGATTTGATTATAGCTCTCAAACCTTCTTTAGTATTAGGTTTGCTAGGGTTGGAAGAATAATTTGCCCATGATTCTTTGACCCCTTTGAGACCACTTCTTTCTCTAACTAGATCTATCAAGCGATACACTTCCTCCGAGGGCCCTTGTAATTCATTTAATGCTTCGGCATAGTACAGGTAAAGATTGGCTAATCGAATGATTGGATAGGCATAGGACCTTGCTGTAAAGGCATTATTTGCTCCAGTAGTATTTTGATAGTTAACATGTTTCTTAGAGGCATATCCTGTTATATTATATCTTGTTGGATCTACTTTTCCAACATTTCCGTTCAATTTATAATTGATGTTATAGGCCTTTTCATCCGAAGTATTTATTAACATAAACATACGGCCCCCATCGAAAGCAACCGCTCCGTAGAATCTTGGTTCACGATCTAAGTGTAATCTGACCGTTCTATATCCAGCCTGTAATGATGTTTTATTATTTTCGTCACTCACAACTGAAATTAGTTCATACCTTTTACTGTATGGATACTCAATATCTTCTTCAATAGGTACACCATTCTTGGAATAAAACCGTTCAACAGCATTAAGTGTTACGGACATGGATCCTGCCAGGTTTGTATGATTATTACTTTGTCCATCGTACCGAGGAGGGGAAAACAAGCCTTGGACTGTGCCGTTTGCAATGGATCGGGTATCATACCAAAGAGATTCTTGATTGTCAATATTTTCACTAAATGCTTCTCTATAATTCATCTGGAAGATTGTACTCTCATGTGGTTCAGTTGAAAGGTTTCCCGGGATTTTCCATGTATGGAGTTTTTTATTGTGTGATTCTGCAAAACTTATAGCTTCACTCAAAGCATCAGCCGCCGTTTTCCATTTTTGTAGATCAAAAGTAGAGTTGAACAAAGCCTTTCCTTGTTTATCCTTTAAATTAGCTTCAATACCTTGGTTTCCATTGAAAAGAGGGCTTGCTGCAAAAATTAGAATTTCTGCTTTGATTGCTTTGGCTGCAACTTGGGTTATTCTACCGGTTTCCTGTTGTATATTAGTAATATCTTCAATAAGATCTGGAATAGCCTCCGTAATTGTAGTGCCTATATAATTGAAAATTTCATCGACTGGCATTCTTGAGAAATTGTACGAACCGGGTTCTGCATCCACTGGGATGTATTCATCCATAATCGGAATAGGACCATATTGTCTAAGAAGAAGAAAATGATAATATGCTTTTAACACTCTTGCCTCTGCTGCCCATTGTTTGATTTCTGTTTCTGTCATATCAGGAACACCTTGAATCCTGTTTAAGAAAATGTTACAATTTGAGATTCCTTGCCATATATTCTTACCCCCATTATTTCCATCCCAGTTATTGATCAAGGGACTATCTCCATTTTGTGTACCCATTGCTAAATGCCATGCAGGATAGTTGCCTGCTGAATAATTATTTACAGAATTAAGCCAGAACTCATCGCCTGATAATAGGCCAGGATTGGATCCAAGCGTAAAGTTTGCGGGTAAGGCATTGTAACAAGTGGCCAAATAACGTTCTGCCATTGTTCTCATATTAAAAGCCTGATCGATCACAGGGGCATTGTCGGGAACTATATCTAAATACTTATCACAAGAATTTAAGGTGGAAATGATTAATACACCAGTGATAAATAGGTTTTTAGCGTTTTTTATTTTTGTCTTCATAATTTATAAACTAGCATTTATACCAATGTTAAATACGCGTTGTATAGGATATCCTAATCCATTTCCCCCTTTTTCAGGATCCCAGAGTTTAAATCGACTCCAGGTTAAGAGATTCGTTGCACTGGCATATATTCTGAAATTTTTAAATTTATATCTCTCGGTAAAATTTTTATTAAGGGTATAACCTAGTTCCACTTGTTTTAAGCGGATAAAAGAGCCATCGCGCATCCAGTAGGTACTGGTTTGAGTATTGTTGGTAACTGCGTTTTGGCTAAGTCGTGGCCAGATGGCATAGATGTTCTTGTTTTCTTCGGACCAATAATTATCCGCCCAAGCCTGAAGAACGGCATTTGGGGAGGATGGATTCCCGAAAGGTGCAGTACCCATTGTGTTATTATCAGAATTGTAATTGATAGGATTAATGAACAGAGATGTTCGACCCACTCCGCTGAAGAAGAATGAAAAATCTAAGCCCTTATATCCGGTACTTAAACCAAATCCCCAGGTTAATTCAGGAGTAGTGGGATGTCCGATAGGTAATAAATCATCACCGTTGATAACACCGTCCCTGTTTACATCAAGATATTTAATATCTCCTCCTCTGACAGGCTCGCCGCCAAAGTTTTGAGATGGGGAATTGTAAACTTCATTATCATCTATAAAGAGTCTTTCTGCTACATAGCCTCTAGTTTGGGAACTACTGAGTCCAATTCGGCTTAAGTATTCATACTGGTAAGTTGGTTCCTCATAAAAAGTATATTCCCCTTGTGCAAAGGTGAAAGTTCCACGACCTTGAAACCAAAGATCTTGGTTTACAGATTTAAAATAGGTAAGCTCGGAATCAAAACCACGACTTTTATATTTTCCAACATTCGCTAATACGGATGCTGTATAGCCATTGGAACTTGGGATGTTTCTCGATTGAACAATGTTATCTCTGCTTTGTTGGTAGAAATCCCCCGTGAAAGTTAGGCTCCCGTTAAATAACCCTAAGTCTATTCCAAAATTAGTTTGGGTCGATCTTTCCCATTGAACATTGGAATTAGCATATCGATTAATTAATATACCCGGTAAGGAATATTGTCCCGCATTCGGAAGGCCAAATTGATATCCCCAACTAGAATTCTCTAGGTCAACATCCGAGAGATAAAAAAACCTCGTGTCACTGATATTGTCATTCCCCAAAGTCCCATGGGTAAACCTAAATTTCAAGTTATTAACAATAGGTTGTATTGGTTCAAAGAAAGCCTCATTGGATACATTCCACGCTAAACCAAACGAGGGGAAAAATCCCCAACGGAAATTCGAATCGAAACGTTCGGATCCGTTGTAACCAAAAGTGAATTGCGCGTGATAACGATTATCATAGCCATAGGTAAAGTTACCAGAGAATGAAACATTTCTAAAAGGGAGGGTATTGATAAGCGTTGGGCTATCTGTTGGCGTTGAAATGTTGCTTCTAATTGTATTGATCATCATAGCTGAAATGCTATGTTTTTCGTTAAATGTTCTGTTGAAGCCCAACTGATTCTCCATATAGAAAATTGCTGATTGATCGCGAACTCCAGGAACAAAGTCAAGGTACTCGCTTCCGGATTCGGGATTAATTAAATAAAAGGAATTTGCACCAGCTTCTGAATCATATCCAGATGGGGTATAATAGAACGGATTATAAGCCCTTGACTGTGTGAAATACGAGTTCCTAGTTAAGTTTACCAGTGCTCTGTAGTTCATCCCTTCAGTAAGCAGTTGAGAGAGATCTTGTTTTAATTCGAGTTGAATCTGAAGATTACTTCTACGCTTCTCAGAATAACCTTTCATGATCTGGGCATAGGGATTATTATATTCTCCAAGATTGAAGTTTCCAAACATGGGATGATTTATATATGATTGAGACGGTCCAGGCTGATAAACAGGTTGGAAAAGGACAGGGTTAGCACGTAAGGCTAACTTATAAGCGTCTTCACCACTTACCGGAGGTCCATTGTAGTTTTGAAGATTTGCTACAGTTCGAACCATCAGTTGCGTGTTTTTGGTTATATTAATATTTACATTACTTCTTAAATTATATACATCAAAATTGACGTTAGAATTAAAATTATTCAAAGGATTAATTTTTAAGAGACCATCATCTTTTGAAAAATTTCCACTTACATTGTAAGTAGCAACCTGGCCCCCTCCTGCAATAGAAAGATTATAATTTTGGGTACTGGTTGTTGTTTTAGTAAGCTCATCTAACCAATTAACAGCTGGAAAATTTATTGGATCCAAACCTTCCCTTGTCTTTTCTATTTTCTCTTGGGAATATTGAGTAATTCCTAAAGGGTCTCTAGTTCGAATTGCCTCATTGTTCATTTCCATCCAGGTCAAAGGATCTGCAATTTCCAAAGTTCTGGTTGGAGTAGATATACGATACTCTGTTCTGAAATTTATATTTGGAGGACCTTCTTTACCAATTTTGGTTGTAACCAGTATTACACCATTTGCACCTCTAGAACCGTAAACTGCAGCAGCAGTAGCATCTCTCAAGACCGAGAAATTCTCAATATCATCTACAGGTATTCTAGCAAGATCATCTGCACTTACTTCCATATTATCAATCAAGATCAGCGGTTTTTGATTAACACCGAAAGTTCCGATCCCACGGATAAAGAAATCTGCATTATCAGCTCCGGGTTCACCACTTCTTTGCATAGACACAATACCGGCAACCCGACCTTGAAGTGCATTTGTTAGGTTGCTGACAGGTGCCCTAAGATCCTTGGGATTGATGGAGGTGACAGATCCAATAACATCTTGTTTTCTTTGCCTCTGTCCAAAAGCTGTGACTACAGTTTCCTCGATAGCGTTGCTGGATGGTTCCATCGAAACCTCCATTTTCATGGTTGCACTTATTTTAAACTCTTGGGCAGAGTAACCGACCATTGAAAACTTTAATGTTGAGTTCACCGGAACTTTAATGATGAAACGTCCATTGAGATCTGTAGAGGTAGCAATACTAGGCTTTTCTAAAACCAAAACGGTTACACCAGAAAGGATAGTTCCTGATGTATCAGTAACTAAACCTGAGACCTCGACTTCTTGCTGCATTTGAAGGAGTGTGTTTTTGACGGAATCGGCTGTACTGTTTTGAATTGACCAAAGCAAACTAAAAAGAAATACTAAAGATAGTTTTAATATATTCTTCTTGTGCAGTCTATTCAAACCATGATTCCAACTGTAGGGATACAATTCTTTCATAATTGGATAGTTAATAAATCTAGGCGTAATTTGGGTGTTTAAATTTAAGTTATATCAATTAGCCATGACGATAATAGATATTCTATTGCAAGTCTAAAAGGTTAACTTTAAAATCAAACGATTGCGTTATTTACGAAAACGATTTCAAAAATTATCTTTCCTTGATTTTTTGTTTTTATGTAACATAATTTTTTAATCATTTAATAGCTATAGTCATATGAATATAAAAATCACGAAATGCAACCTGCAAAAGATGAGAGGGGGAACCTTTTCTCTAAATATTAGCTATTTTTGCATGTAGTATGAGTAAAAAAGCTAAAAAGGGCGTTTTGTTGGTACAATTAGGTACTCCTAATTCACCGACAACGGGCGAAGTGAGGAAATATCTGACTGAGTTTTTAATGGATCCTCGAGTGATGGATATCCCATTTATATCAAGAACATTATTAGTAAAAGGGATTATTGTACCTAGGCGAGCCTCTAAATCTGCTCATACTTACTCAACCATTTGGGATGAGGAAACGGGATCACCTCTGATGTATTACAGCGAACTTCAACAGAAGATGCTTCAAGAAGAGCTTGGAGAAGAGTATCATGTTGAGCTTGCTATGCGTTATCAAGAACCCTCTCTTCCAAATGCATTGAAAAAACTGGAGGGACAGTTTTTAGAGTCTTTATTAGTTATTCCTTTATTTCCACAATATGCCTCAGCAACAACAGGATCAATTATTGATCGTGTAATGGAATTGATGCGTACTTGGCAATACTTTCCGAAGTTAAGTTTCGTTAATAGCTATTGTGATAATCCATTAATGGTAGAGGTAATTGCTGAACATGCTCACAGACATGATTTAGCATCTTATGACCATTTTTTGTTCAGCTACCATGGATTGCCGGTACGGCAGTTAGGAAAGGTTGATCCGAAGGGTGAATTAAGTTGTCCGGATCACGGTTGTCAGTCCTGCCAGAATGAGGTGAATCCATATTGTTATTTATCACAATGTTATGCTACGACAAGAGCTATTGTGGAGAAGTTAAATATTCCGAAAGATAAGTATACTTTGTGTTTTCAATCACGATTAGGGAAAACGCCATGGATTCAGCCCTATACCTCTGATACCTTGCATAATTTGGCTAAACAGGGGAAGAAGAAACTATTGGTTTTTAGTCCGGCTTTTGTTGCAGATTGTATTGAGACCTTGGATGAAATTCAGGTAGAGTATGCCAATGAATTTAAGGCTTTAGGGGGTGAGGACGTACATATGGTTGAGAGCTTAAATGATAATCCGAAATGGATTGAAGCTTTGAAACGTATGGTTTTGGAAAACGATAATTAAAAAATGTTAAAATTAAACGCACTAATACTATTCTTATTAGATTTTTACATCTTTTTTGCTCTTAGAGCAACTAATATTAAGTTTATTAAGACGAAATGGTTCACCTTTTTATGGTGGGGCTATTCAATATCCTTATTAGTAGGGTTATTTATTTCTTTTGAATATAATATTCCACTGGCAATTCGTTCTATCATCCTGGTAGCCTTTTTTCTAACAGCAGTCAGTAAGTTTGTCTTTGCAGTAGTTTTGATTATTGATGATCTGCGTCGTGGTGGAATTTGGGTTGGGAGACTGTTCTCCCGAGGTAAAGGGCAGGATTTGGACGAAAGGCTTGAAGAGTTAGAGAAACCGCTTCCTGAAGTCCCTAAAAAAGGAATTTCTCGTTCGGAATTTCTTTTGAAATCTGGAATTGTGGTGGCTGCTTTGCCGATGATTCCGTTAGCATGGGGTGTTATTTCTACAGCTTATGATTATCGAGTACGTCGTCAAAAACTAGTATTACCTAATCTCCCTAAGGAATTTCAGGGGATGACGATTGGTCAAATTTCAGATGTGCATTCGGGGTCATTTTACAACAAGAAAGCGGTAATGGGCGGTGTGGAAATGCTGTTGGCGGAAAAACCTGATATGATCTTCTTTACCGGAGATTTAGTGAATAATGTCGCGACTGAAATGAGGGATTACCAGGATATCTTTTCTCATGTGAGGGCTGATTTAGGCGTTTATTCAACTTTAGGGAATCATGATTATGGCGATTACTACTTTGGTCCCGGTGACTCCGAGGCAAAACGTAAAAATCTTCAGGATGTAATTGAAACCCACAAAGCAATGGGGTGGGATTTACTGATGGACGAGAATAGAACGTTGAAGATGGGAAATGAAGAAATCTCCATTATAGGGGTTCAGAATTGGGGTACAGGGCGATTTCCTAAAAAAGGTGATCTTCAAAAAGCGCTACTGGGGACAGAAGAAAAAGCTGTTAAGTTGCTATTGTCCCACGATCCCTCACATTGGAGAGCTCAGGTTTTGGATACAGATGTAGATGCAATGTTTGCAGGTCATACCCATGGGATGCAATTTGGAGTACGCGGAGAGCACTTCCAATGGAGTCCGGCAAAATATATTTATAAAGAATGGGCAGGTCTTTATAAAGAAGGTAATTCCCAGTTGTATGTAAATACAGGTTATGGATTTCTAGGTTACCCAGGTCGTGTGGGTATTGCACCGGAAATTACAATCTTTGAACTAGTTAAGGGATGATACTGAATCTTTAGTTAAGAATTCGGGCAAAATGATTGTTTAAATGTTTCCGAATCGCTACCCGATAAGCTTCGGCATCTCTTTGCTTTAAAATCTCCACTAATTCTTTGTGTGAGATAAATTCACCTGTTACAATATCTTTTTCAAGTAAGCCACTCTGATGTACATATTGAAAAATAGGAAAGAGCATTTCCTGAAGTTCAAGTAAAATCCTGTTTTTCGAAATTTTATACAGCTTTCCGTGAAATTTAATTTCATCCTCCACTTGCCAAGGATTAGCAGTATCGCCAGATACTACTTCATTAGCAATTTGCTCCAATTCTGTTAAGTTTTCATCAGTTAAATTATTGACAATAAAATCTGCCATTCCTACCTCAAGTGCCAGACGCATCTCAAACATATCTCTTAAGGTATCATTATCTAAAATAGATGGATGAAATATCTTCCTGAAGGATCCTAATACATCTGGATTACAAAGAACGGCTCCTTTATGCTTTTTTGATTCAATCAGTCCGATTGTTTTTAACCTCAATAGCGCTTCGCGAATAACGGTGCGGCTTACTCCCAGACTGTCAGCTAAATCTAACTCCTTTGGGAGCACATCGCCAATCTGCATTTTACTTTCCTGGATATATTTTATAATTCTTTGTTCGGCTTTGTCAACAAGGCTGGAAGTATCAATACTTTCCAATCGCTCCATTCCAGTTACGCTTTGTTCCATAAGTATGAGTGTTAGTGGATATTTCTGTTGCAATAATATAAAAAAAATATTTGGAAATAAAACATTATGTATTACATTTGATATGTTATTATGTATAACATAAACCAAAAATTATAGTGCAATTATGAAAAACCTCTATCATCATTCTTTGCAAAAGATTATTTTAATAGTCTTTCTCTGTTGCTTTAGTGTAGCAGCATTTGCGCAAAATTTATTGAAAGGAACTGTTTCTGATCAAGCAGGAAATCAACTTGAAGGCGTTACAGTTACGAATCAAACCAAAAAACAAGTCACACAAACAGCTACTGACGGAACTTTCAGTATTAACGCTTCTGTTTCGGATGAAATTGTATTCACTTCACTTGGATATCAATCCAAGACGATTACAATTAGTAATTTGGAGTTATTGAAGATAGCTCTAGTTCCGTCCGGGGAAGATCTTGAAGAAGTGGTGGTATTGGGTTATGGTAGTATTAAAAAATCAAATTTAACGGGTTCGGTTTCAAGATTGGACAAACGGGTTCTTGAAACGGGCGTAAGATCCAATCCGGCATCTGCACTAGCGGGAACCATTCCCGGATTGCGTGTGCAACAGACCTCGGGGCGTCCAGGCTCTGTGCCTAACATTGTTTTACGTGGTGGAACAACTTATGGTGGTGGCGGTGGACCTCTTGTAATTGTTGACGGACTGGTTCGCTCGGGGTTTTCTGATATCAATCAAGATGACATAGAATCTATCGATGTGCTAAAAGATGCTTCTGCTACAGCTATATATGGTGCAAGAGCATCTAATGGTGTTGTATTGATTACTACTAAACGTGGTAAAGAAGGAATATCAAATATTTCATTGAAATCTAAAATCGGCGTAAATTCATTAAATATTCCCTTTGATTTCTTAAATGCAGAAGATTATTTGTATTGGACCAGAAAATCTGTTCAAACATCAGGTATCTATCAGCCTAATCAATTAAATCAATTGACATCTGTTGGTCCTTTTGGTACCGGCAATAAATATAAAGATGATAATGGAAACATTTTGGATGGAAACCTAGTAAATACTGCTGTATGGAGTACTATGTTTTTAGATGATTCCAACAGAGAGTTGTTAAATCAGGGCTGGCAGACTATGATTGATCCTGTTACTGGAGAAGAATTGATATTTAGGGATTTTGATTATAGTGATTATGCTTTACGAAAAAATGCAATAACACAGGACTATAATGTTGCAATGCAAGGCGGTAATGAAAAAAGTAAGTATTATGCCAGTGTAGGAAAATACTATGAACAGGGAGTTCCAATAGGAACTAATTATGATCGTTTAACATTTATTTTAAATGGCGATTATAAAATTAAGCCATGGATTACTTCAAATTCGGGATTGAACTTCGCCAATACCAAATGGAGAGATGCTATCAATAGCGAGGGCAACTATATGACCAGGGCATTGGGTGCTCCGCCTACCATGCGAGGATATAATGCGAGCGGAGATTTATTAATAGGACGGGATTGGCAAGATGGTAACCCAGCAGTAAATAATGATAAATTTATCAGAAATAATCAAAATCAGAAATTTACGATGTCACAGGCTTTTGTTGTCGATCTTTATGAGGGACTGACCTTAAGAACCAGTGGGAATTGGTTCATCAATCAATCTACCTACGAATCGTTTAATAAGGATTATCTTTCAAGTCCCGGGAATTGGGTTAGAACCCGAAACTCATCCTCCAGCTATGATAAGATCTTAAATCAGACCTATAATGCGGCATTAAATTACAAAACAAGTTTTGCAGATAAACATCATGTAGATGCGATGCTAGGCTGGGAGTTCTTTGACTCATATAATACAGGTTTGTCGGCATCTGGGTCAGGGGCGCCAACAGATGATTTCATGGATTTAGGTTTGACAAGTACAGAAGAAAATCGACGTAGTATAGATTCATACCATGTAAGAAACAGAATCAACTCATTTTTCGGACGTTTGAACTATGATTATGATGAGCGATACTTAATGACGCTGACATTTCGTAGAGATGGTTACTCCAATTTATTGACTAACAGATGGGGTAACTTCCCTGGTATATCTTTAGGATGGAACCTACATAATGAAGCATTTTTCGCCAATGCTTTTGGCCCGGATAATTTCTTCAATAGAATGAAACTTAGAGCAAGTTATGGTGCTAATGGAAATATCGGGGATATAGGTGCTTATACTCTCCAAGGTAGTTACGGAACTTCTAAATACGACGGAGAGATAGGATATGCGATGAATAATCTAAGTATTCCAAACCTAAAATGGGAAAGCTTAATAACAAAAGAATTTGGATTGGAAACCAGGTTGTTAAATAGAATTGATTTATCGGTAGCTTATTACCATAGAACAACTTCTGATAAAATCGCAACCTTGGTTTTACCGGCCTCAGCAGGTTTTACCACAGTAACTACAAATAATGGAGACATGCAAAATCAAGGTGTGGAGATTGATCTAAATTATCAAGCGGTTCGTTCGAATGATTGGTCTTTAAGCTTTAACTGGAACACGGCCTATAATAAAAACAAGATTTTAAAACTTCCTTATAATGGGGTAGAGAATAACCGTCAGAACGGCTTCCAAGTTTACAATCCAAAAACCTTAGAACTTGAATGGGTTGGTGGGTATCAGGAAGGTCAGGACCCGAATGTTGCTTATGCTTATGAGGCTGTAGGGATTATACGTACACAAGAAGATTTGGATAACTATGCCTTACAACTAAAAGACTTAATTGGTGCTCGTACATTAGTACATCCGGATGTTTTTAATGCTATGTCTGAGTCTGAAAAAGCGTTGCACTATCCGATTGCATTGGGTGATGTGATGTGGAAAGATGTAAACGGAGATGGTATCATTAATTCATACGATCGTGTTTATATGGGAAATACAGTACCTAGATGGACAGGAGGATTTGGTTTCTTTTCATCTTATAAAGATTTTTCATTGAGTGCCAGATTTGACTATGCTTTGGGCTACGTAGCTTATGATGGTCCGAGAGCGTGGTTTTTGGGTATGATGCAAGGGACTTTTAATACGACTTCCGAAGTTTGGGATACCTATACTGCAGAAAACCCAAATGCAAAATATCCTACCTATTATTGGGCAGACCAATTGTTTAAAAATAATACAAGTCGGGAGAGCAGTATGTTTTATAATAAAGGGAATTACCTAGCATTCCGAGAGATTTCTCTTGCTTACCGCTTACCAAAATCGGTAGCTAATAGAATTAAAATGGAAGATCTAAGTGTTTCTGTTACCGGTCAAAATCTTCAATATTGGACTGCAAACACTTTATTTTCGGCGGAAAGTGGCTCAATCGGTCAGGGAGGTGGTGGATATCCGCTACCAAGGACGGTCATCTTTGGTCTTCAATTAACCTTTTAATACGTAAATCATGAAAAAAATATTTATAGCATTAGCAATATCAGCATCTCTTATCACTTTTTCTTCTTGTGAGAAAATGGATTTGGATCTCGCTCCGGAGGATTATTTTGCGAGTGGTTCTTTTTGGAAATCTGAAGATCAGGTAAACGGAGCCATGAATGGTTTGCATTCGCAGTTGCGTGGCTTGCAAAACACACTTTGGAATTTGGGAGAGATCAGAGGAGGGACATTAAGGGATGGAACAAGTTTTACAGGAACCGCATCCTTGAACTCAAATTCCTTAATTATCCAGGATATTAGGGAAAGTAATCCTGGTTATTCAAGTTGGGCAGGATTTTATTCGCCGATTTTTCATGTCAATAATTTTATTTATCAGGTAGAGGTAGCAAATTACCTTACTGCAGAGCAAAAAGGATATTATCTTGGACAGGCCTATGGAATCAGGGCTTTTTATTATTTCACCTTATTTAAGATTTATGGTAGGGTACCCTTGGTAAAAGAACCAAACGTTGCCACCGAGACACCGTCTTCTGCAGAAGAAATGTACACAGCCAGAAGTCAAACCGAAAAGGAAACGTTAGATTTTATTAAAGAGGATATTGATAAATCAATATCTAATTTTAATGGAGATTATAATATTTCGAACCAAAAGGCTCAATGGTCATTGGCAGCAACACAAATGCTTAAAACGGAAGTGTTTCTATGGTCTGCGAAGGTAAATATAGATGGATTGGCACCAAGTAATACAGCAGAGGATTTGCAGACGGCAAAAGCTGCTGTTGAAGCTGTTATACCAAAATTTTCCTTAGTCAGTGACTTTGCAAATGTATTTTCTACTGCAAATGTCGCTTCTAATAAGGGAAATAGTGAAACAATCTTTACCATTCGATACCAGGCGGGGGAGGCAACTAACTTCTTTAATAATTTTCTATATGCTCAGAGTGATGATATATCAGGATATGTTGATGATGCAGGAAATACTATTCCATCGGATCCTTTGAAGGTAGCCTCTAGTGGATCAATAATTCGTTATGAGTATAAATATAGCCTTTATCAGCTTTATGATGAGAGTGATACAAGAGCAAATTTTACATTCCTAAACTTTAATAAAGGTGACCTGCATGCTGTTGTTATGCGTAAGTTTCTAGGAACCATCGTAGAAGGGGTTCGGAGTTACTCCGATGATTATCCAATTTATCGTCTTGCCGATGCGTATCTTTTACTTGCGGAAATTAAAAATAAATTGGGGCAAGATCCCACTAATGAAATTATGTTAGTTAGGAATAGAGCTTATAAAGGATCGGCTCCTCAATTTGTAAATGCAGGGTTTGAGGCTAATGAACTTGCCATATTCTATGAACGTACGAAAGAATTTGTATCCGAAGGCAAGCGATGGTTTGATTTATGTAGAATGCAGGATGCTTCCGGTAACCCACTAGTATTTAGAAAGGATCTCCCTTTAGTAGGTGTATTAGACAATACAGATGGCCAACGTCACAAAATATTATGGCCGATAGATTTAAATACCCTTTCAGCGGATCCCACTTTAACCGGTGATCAAAACCCTGGTTACTCAGGGACGTAATTTTAATTATACCTATCCCGGGGGAATCCGGGATAGGTTTTTACACGAATAATAATATATAGACTGTATGCTAACAAATAAAATTGAGGGATTGATTGCAGCTCCATTTACTGCGTTTGATGAGAATGGTGAATTGAACTTGGATTTAGTTCCTTTTTATTATGAATCTTTAAAAAAGAATCAGGTAAAAGGAGCTTTTATCTGCGGTTCGACCGGAGAAGGTGTTTCATTAACCTTTGACGAGAAAGTCTCCGTCCTAAAAGCATGGACTAGGTTGACCAAAGACGATCAGGATTTTGCTTTGATTATGTTTTTAGGCGGAACCAATGTAAAGGAATGTAAGCAATTAGCAAGAATAGCGGAACAGCAAGGAGCTGATGCAATCTCCTTTACTTCACCTTTCTACTTTAAGCCTGCTAATGTAAAACAGCTGGCAAAATGTTGTCAAGAAATTGCTTCAGCAGCGCCGAACACTGCTTTTTATTATTATCATATCCCGGTATTGACAGGGGGTAATTTTAATATGATTGATCTGTTGCAAGAAGTTGATGGCCAAATTCCGACATTCAGGGGAATTAAATATACTCATGAGGATTTTATGGATTTCTTGAGCTGCTTAAACTTCAAAGAACGAAAGTATGACATGCTTTGGGGAAGGGATGAGAATATGTTATCTTCATTAGTATTAGGCTCCAAAGGAGCTGTCGGAAGTACCTATAACTATGCTGCCCCATTATATTTAGATCTTATTGCTGCATATAACAGAGGTGACTTTGAGTTAGCCAATTCACTTCAACAAAAATCGATCGATATGATTCGATTATTAGGGAAGTATGGGGGAATAGCAACAGGTAAAGCTTTCATGAAATTAGTTAATCTAAATTGTGGTGAGTTTAGGTTGCCTGTTGCAAATATGTCAGCAGAACAATTTGAACTATTTAGAGCTGATGTGAAGGCCATAGGGTTTGAATCATTTAAATCAATTTCTTAATGCAAACAAAAGCGATTTTAGTAATAACTATGTTAATAACAGCCTGTGTAAAGCCTCAAGATAATGCCGAGATTCTTTGGGGAGAATCTAATAAACTTCCCGCTGAAGGAAGTCAAGTTAATCCTGGTGTGGCAGGACCCGTAGTGGGAGTTATAAATGGTCAGTTATTGATCGCCGGTGGAGCAAACTTTCCTGATGGATTGCCTTGGGAAGGTGGAAAGAAAGCTTATCAAAGATCAGCTTATCTCTATACCATATCGGATAATCAATTACACTTGAATTCTGAATTTGCATTATCTGAGGGGTTTGCATATTCAGCTAATTATAGTGACGGAGATTGCCTTTATTCTGCTGGTGGTGAAGATGAAGAAGGAGCGATTGATCAGGTGTATGCCTATCGTCTCAACGATGAAAATAGGCTAATCAGGGATACTTTAGCTCATTTACCAATGAATTTGACCAATGGGGGGCTGGTAGCTATTGATAATCATTTGTATTTTATTGGAGGTGAAAATTCGGAAATGGTTTCTGATAAAATTTATTTTCTGGATTTTAATGGAGAAGAAGTTGGTTGGAAAAATTATTTGAGCCTGCCTTATCCAATAAGCAATGCTGTAGTTGTAAGCAATAAAAAAGATAAAATATACATTGCCGGTGGCAGAAAGAAGAATCTGAATGCTAAAAGCGATATATATGATGAGCTATTAGAAATTGATATTCCATCAAGAACCATTGCATCGATTGCTAAGTTACCCAGAGCCTTAGCGGCCGGTTCCGGTGTTTATTTTCAGGATCAGATTATCTTATTTGGTGGAGATGATGCTAGTACATTTCATCAGGTAGAAGATGCCTTGGCGAAGATTGGTACAACATCTGATCAGACCAAAAAAGATAGTTTGATTGCTGCGAAAAATCAGCTTCAGGTTAAACATCCCGGTTTTAGGAAAGAAGTTATCTCATTCGATATAAAAAATAAACAGTGGAAAGAGTTAGGTCAAATTCCCGACTTGAGCCCTGTGACTACCACTGCTGTGCTAAATGATCATTTAATTATTATTCCATCGGGAGAAATTCGGGCCGGTGTAAGGACAGATCAAATTTTGGTAGGAACAATAAAATGAAATCAATCTAATCTATGAAAAACAGCAATAAATATCCTTGGGTCGTAGTAGGCTTGTTATGGTTCGTGGCACTGCTGAATTATATGGATCGGCAGATCCTTTCCACCATGCGTCCTGCTATGGCCGGGGATATTTTAGAATTAGAAAGCGCTGCGGTATTTGGGAACTTAATGGCTATTTTCTTATGGATTTATGGTTTCATGAGTCCTGTTGCAGGCGTCATTGCAGATAAACTGAATCGAAAAAGGTTGATTGTAGGAAGTCTATTCGTTTGGTCAGCAGTGACCTTAGCTATGGGCTATGCCAATACCTATGAGCAGCTATACGTTTTGCGTGCAATCATGGGCGTGAGTGAGGCCTTATATATCCCTGCAGGATTATCATTAATAGCAGATTATCACTCTGATAAAAGCAGATCCCTTGCTATAGGAATTCACATGACCGGTTTGTATTTTGGACAAGCCTTAGGAGGTTTTGGGGCGACTGTAGCAGCGTCTTATTCATGGCATTATACGTTTATCTTATTCGGATTAGTGGGAGTCATTTATTCAGTGGTACTAATCTTTTTCCTACATGAGACAGATCATCGTACCGGACCACAGAAAATAGTACAAGAAAAAGTACCCTTACTCAAAGGGTTTTCGGTACTCTTTAGCAATATTGCCTTTTGGGTTATTCTATTGTATTTTGCTGTTCCAAGTTTACCTGGTTGGGCAACAAAAAACTGGCTCCCGACCTTATTCTCCGAAAATCTACATGTCCCGATGGAGCAGGCTGGACCTATGGCGACGATTACCATAGCAGTTTCATCTTTTTTTGGAGTTATTTTGGGTGGTATACTTTCTGACCGCTGGATACAAAAGAATATTCGGGGACGGATTTATACAAGTGCCATCGGATTAGCATTGACCATTCCTGCCGTAATTTTGATTGGTTATGGCCATAGTGTATTTGCTATTGTGGCTGCAGGTCTGATGTTTGGCTTCGGATTCGGGATGTTTGATGCGAACAACATGCCTATTCTGTGTCAGTTTGTTTCCTCAAAATACAGAGCAACGGCTTATGGTATTATGAATATGGTAGGCGTTTTTGCTGGGGCATATATTACCAAATTATTGGGAGCATCGGCCGACGAAGGACAGTTGGGAAGTGATTTCGCCTTATTGGCTGGAATTGTTTTCATCGTATTGATCATACAATTAGTTGTTTTAAGACCTAAACAGAATGACGCTATCGATTAGAATATTATTCTTTCTTGTGATTTCAGTAAACCTTCTTTTTGCGCAAGCCAAAAAGAGGGTTGCTTGCATAGGAGACTCGGTTACCAAAGGGTCAAATTTGGCAAAAGGGAAAACCTATCCTGAGCAGCTGCAGATATTGTTGGGCCCGGATTATGAAGTAGCCAACTTTGGAAGAAACGGAGCAACCCTCTTGGAAAAAGGGCATAACCCTTATCTCCAATCGGAGGAATTGAAGCAGGCGTTAGCCTTTAAACCGGATGTTGTCATTATTTCTTTAGGTCTTAATGATACCGACCCGAGAAATTGGCCTAATTTTCAGTTGGAATTCCAACATGACTACCTCAGCTTAATTTCAACATTTAAAGAGGTAAATCCGAAGGCGGATATTTATATCTGCGAGATGACGCCAATATTTAGCGGTCATAGTAGGTTCTTATCAGGCACCAGAGATTGGTATGATCAAATTCAAGAGCAAATTAGTCAGATTGCCGCACAAAGTATTTATGGTATTGGTGGACTAATTAATAACCATACCCCTCTGGCCAGTCGAATAGATCTTTTTGATGATTATTTGCATCCTTCGGAACAAGGAGCGTCCATTATAGCCAATAATGTTTTCAGATACTTAAAACCTGTTAAGCAAAAATTGTCGGTAAATGAAACTCTTGGCTCTCATATGGTTCTGCAAAGAGATCGTCCCAACTTAATTTCAGGGAAGGCAGATGCTGGACAGACCATCGTTATCAAGATAGGCGGTGCTACTATAATTGCAGTTACTAATCGATTAGGAGATTGGACTTCCCATCTCTCCCCCCAAGCAGCCGGAGGACCTTATAAGATGGTAATAAGCGCTGATAAAGATAGCATCGTTTTAGAAGATATTTTATTTGGTGATGTTTATTTAGCTTCCGGACAATCTAATATGGCCTTTCAACTTAAGTATGCAAAAGATGCTGAACGGTTAATTAATAGAGCAAAAGATCATCCGAATATACGGGTCTTTAAAAATAAGAATCTTGTTGAGACTAATAATCAATCATGGGATAGTCTCAGCTTAAAGAAGGTAAATGATTTAGAATTCTTTTCTGGACAATGGGAAAGGGTAGATGCTGAAAATGCAGCTGACTTTTCTGCAATAGCTTATAGTTTTGCTGAGAAACTTCAAGAAGATCAACAGGTTCCGATCGGTATTATAGAACTGGCTGTCGGAGGTTCCAATACCGAATCATGGATTCCTAGGAAAGCGCTGGAGGATGATAACTTATTGGCAGGATATATTCATAGCTGGAGAACATCTGATTTTATTCAGGACTTCTGTAGGGAGAGGGCAGGCGTGAATTTAAAACTTTCACATGTTAAACATCAACGTCATCCTTATGAGCCGGCCTATAATTTCGAGTCCGGAGTTTTCAAATGGTTAGACACTTCTTTAAAGGGTGTGCTATGGTATCAAGGAGAGAGCAATGCCCATAATGTAGAATTACATACACATCTGTTTAAGACACTCGTTGCATCGTGGCGTGAAAGTTTTAATTGGAGATGGCCTAAGAGACCGCAGCTCCAATTTTATGTTGTTCAGTTGTCCAGCATCGATAGACCTTCATGGGCATTATTCAGGGATAGCCAAAGGCGATTGAGTAATAAAATACCAGGGGTATATATGGCAGTCTCCTCAGATTTAGGTAATTCCTTGGATGTTCATCCTAAAGACAAGATTCCTGTTGGTCATCGATTGGCAAATTTAGTGCAAAAACATGTGTATGGTTTACAGAATAATGCGGATTCACCTCAACCGGTTTCTGCTAAAAAAGGGATAGATAAACGATATGAAATAACCTTTAGTAACGCAAAAGAATTGAAAACCCGAGATGGGAAAGCGGTAATTGGCTTTCAGGCGATGGATGATTTTGGTCAAATGATCGATCTCAAGGTTATCGAAATTAAGGGGAATGTAGTCGTCCTGGAAAATCCTAAGGGATTAGATGATATTTATTATGGATATCAGCCTTATACGGTTGCAAATTTAGAAAATGAGGATTCCGTTCCGGTCTCCACATTTCATTTTAATGATAGAAGAAATGTACAATAATCAAGATATT
>JBEBRZ010000046.1:0-29623 GCA_040394615.1 Sphingobacterium mizutaii | reverse complement strand
TTATCATTAGATTTGATGATAATCTAAATTATCATTAAAAACAGTGATAATTTGTATTATCATTAAAATTAGTGATATTTGTATTTATCATTAAATTTGATGATAAACGTAAATATCATTATATTAGGTCATAAATTAAAGACAGCCTATGAAATACCACGTCATAATAACCGGAGATGTAGTGCAATCAAGATCACATGAAGCTGTTGAGTGGTTACCTAGTTTGGAAGATGGTATAAAAAAATATGCTGTTTCATACGATATTTTTAGAGGAGACAGTTTTCAGGCAGAGATTACGGTTGAGAATTGTTTTCAGTCTATATTTTATCTGAAGGCAGTAATGAGACAGTTTGAAGGGATGGATATTCGAATCGGAATAGGGGTTGGAGATATTGATTTTAAGGATAAAAGTATAAAGAAATCGAGTGGAACGGCGTTTATACTTTCCGGTCAAGCGTTAGACAGTTTAACAAAGGAAACTTTAGAGTTTAAATCACCCTGGCCGGATTTGGATGAAAGGATAAATTTAATTTTAACCTTATCAAGTCGTTTGAGTGATCAATGGACTTCAAATATGGCAGAAACTGTAAAAACAGCTATGGATAATCCGGGTGCAAATCAAACGGAATTAACGCAAATAATCGGTCGAAAATATCAAAGTCAAGTGAGCACAGAGTTAGGAAAGGCAAACTATTCTAAAATCAATCAAAGCATTCATTATTGTACTAAAGAATTAAAGCAATATGTTAACTAGTTTACTTAAAATGTTGATTTCCCATGTTTTAGGTGATTTTGTGTTTCAGCCAAAATCATGGGTAGAGAAACGTAAGACACATATAAAATATTTATTTTATCATGTTGGGATACATGCGGTTTTATTGATATTATTCTTTATTAATGATCTTTCCAATCATTGGCAGACCATCTTATTTTTAGTTGCAGCTCATTTAGCGATAGACAGTTTAAAAATAGGATGGGAGCAACGCTGGCCAGGTTCGCCAATTCGAATTTTTCTTATTGATCAAGTATTACATATCAGCAGCATATTTGCTGTTTATTTTTTCAATGATCAAACAGCTTTCAAAACATTTGCAGAAAGTATTTCTGTAAATCATGTTTTGTTGTACATCATAGCTATTTTACTAATTGTCTTTGTCACTCCAATTACTATTCGGGTATTCTTCAGCAAATGGAACAAAGAGACTGAATTTGATGAGAAGCGTAAAGAGACTTTATATGATGCGGGAACAATAATTGGAATTATAGAAAGAGCCATGATAGTAGCTTTCGTGTTATTGGATTTTATGGAAGGAATTGGATTTTTATTAGCAGCAAAGTCCATATTTAGATTTGGGGATCTAACAAATGCTAAGGATACGAAATTCACGGAATATGTATTAATAGGCACTTTATTAAGTTTTGGATTAGGGATGTTGATTGCATTTGGTCTGAAACAAGCATTGATAATAATTTAAATTTACCATGAAAATAACTTTTAAGAGTATTAAAATCTTTACCTGTATTCTGGCAAGTGTCTTCTTGACAAGGAGTTCTATTGCGCAGCAAGCGAATTTTGAATCTAATCTGAAAGAAATAACAGATAAGTATGAGACTGTCGGACTTGCGATTGTAGTCGTGAAAGATGGAAAACCAATTTATGAAAAAGCATTTGGATATAAAGATCTAGAAAATAAAGAATTGTTGACCACAACAGATCTATTTCGAATTGCTTCCATATCTAAATCATTCAGTTCCACAGCGATTATGCAATTAGTAGAACAAGGGAAAATATCATTAGAAGATGATATCAGTGATTTGATTGGTTTTAAAGTACGTAATCCAAAATTTCCCAATACTAAGATAACGTTAGAAATGATGCTTTCACATCGGTCTAGTCTTAATGACAGTAATGGTTATTTTACGTTAGATGTTTTGGATACAGCTGAAAATACAGATTGGGCTAAATCGTATAATAGTTACGAACCTGGAACTGATTATGAATATTGTAATCTGAATTTCAATATATTAGGTGCTGTTTTAGAAAGACTGACAAATGTTCGATTTGATAATTATATCAAACAACAAATCTTAGATCCATTGAAATTAGATGCAGGTTACTGTGTAGATTCTTTAGATCAGAAGAGGCTTGTTAAATTATATGAAAGAGTTGACGGGAAATATGAAGAACAAAAAGCCGCATATAATCCGAGGTCAGAAGAAATCAAAAATTATACAATGGGTGTTAGTACTCCAATATTTTCCCCAACAGGTGGGATGAAGATTTCTGCTCACGATTTAGCAAAGTACATGATGATGCATATGAATTATGGAAAATCAGGAAAGACAAAAATTATTTCAAAGGCCAGTTCAAAGAAAATGCAAACGGGTTTATCGGCGAAAGAGAATTATGGGTTAGCATTGTTAGAAACAGACAAGTTAATTCCTGCTGAGCATATGATCGGCCATACGGGCTCTGCTTATGGGTTATATAGCAATATGTTTTTTGAACCTAAGAAAAAATTTGGCTTTATTGTTATTACAAATGGATGTATTCCAAAGCTGGATAGAAATGAAGATATTGTAATGTCGAAAGAAGTTATTAACTTGCTTTATAACGATTTTATAAAAAAATAAATTGACCAATTTTAGTAAACGACTGATTTATAATATTTAACCTTCATTACAACATCCGTAGGAGGATATTTGAAGCCGTTTACCTGAAATTTAACTACTTTTGTAAAAATTTTTCAAATTGATAATATAGCAATATGATTATTCAACCAAGAACTAGAGGTTTTATCTGTCTAACTGCACACCCTGTAGGAGCAGCTGAGAATATCAAAAACCAAATCGAATACGTAAAATCTAAAGGTGAGATTAAAAATGGACCAAAAAAGGTATTAGTAATTGGTGCATCGACTGGCTTTGGAATTGCCTCACGTATTAGTGCAGCATTCGGATCGGGAGCAGCTACGGTTGGTGTATTTTTTGAAAAACCTGCATCCGAAGGAAAATTAGGTACAGCAGGATGGTACAATAGTGCAGCATTTGAACAAGAAGCACACGCGGCAGGATTGTATGCAAAAAGTATAAATGGTGATGCCTTTTCGGATGAGATCAAACGTCAAACAATTGAT
The DNA here is from genome assembly GCA_040394615.1 of Sphingobacterium mizutaii. GTDB lineage: Bacteria > Bacteroidota > Bacteroidia > Sphingobacteriales > Sphingobacteriaceae > Sphingobacterium > Sphingobacterium mizutaii_A. Next base: position 26,486 of record JBEBRZ010000046.1, on the reverse strand, counting down.
TTAATCAAAAAAGATTTAGGTCAGGTTGATTTAGTAGTTTACTCATTAGCATCTCCACGTCGTACGCATCCTAAAACCGGTGTACAACATGCTTCTGTACTAAAACCAATTGATCAGGCATTTACGGATAAGACAGTAGATTTTCATTCAGGCGTTGTTTCTGATATCAGTATTCAACCGGTAGAAAGTGAAGAAGATATTAAAAATACAGTTGCTGTGATGGGCGGGGAAGATTGGAAATTCTGGATTGAAGAGTTAAAAGCAGCGGGTGTATTAGCAGAGGGAGTAAAATCTGTTGCTTATTCTTACATAGGCCCTGAGTTAACTTATCCAATCTATCGTAACGGAACCATTGGACGTGCTAAAGATGATTTAGAAGCTACAGTCACTACGATAAATGAAATTCTAAAAGATTTACATGGTGTTTCTTATGTATCGGTAAATAAAGCTTTAGTAACTCAGTCGAGTTCGGCCATTCCGGTTGTTCCTCTTTATATTTCGTTATTATATAAAGTAATGAAAGAAAAAGGTATTCATGAGGGTACTATTGAGCAAATGCAACGGTTGTTTGCGGAACGTTTATACATTGATGGCGAAATTCCTTTAGATGAAAAGGGTCGGATTCGCGTTGACGATTTAGAAATGAGACCCGATGTTCAGGAAGAAGTTGCAAAACTATGGGATAAAGCAACAACTGAAAACTTAGAAGAAATTTCTGATATTCAAGGATATCGTAATGATTTCTTCCAACTATTTGGTTTCAATTTTGACAATATTGATTATGATCAAGAGACTAGTGAATTAGTTCAGGTTCCTAGTATTGTAGAATAATCTTAATTTAACTGATTAGGAAATAGTGCTGATTGAAAACCAGCACTATTTTTTTGTATAATAGTTTTTTACAAGCTCTTTGAATCGTAAATAGATAATTTTATTATCATAAAAGCTCGTTTAAAAAAATTATATTTGCGAATTAAATTAGAGGCATAATAACCTATATGAAGCACATACGCAATTTTTGTATTATAGCGCATATTGACCACGGGAAAAGTACCTTGGCCGATAGACTACTAGAATATACCAACACCATTTCGCAACGAGAAGCTCAGGCTCAGTTATTGGATAATATGGATTTGGAACGTGAGAGAGGAATTACGATTAAAAGCCATGCTATCCAAATGGAATACATCAGAGATGGTCAGACCTATGTGCTTAACTTAATTGATACTCCAGGACACGTTGACTTTTCTTATGAGGTATCTCGATCGATTGCTGCCTGCGAAGGCGCATTGTTGATTGTTGACGCGTCGCAAGGAATTCAAGCTCAGACTATTTCCAATTTATATCTTGCATTAGAACATGATTTAGAAATTATCCCAATCCTGAATAAGATGGATTTGCCGGGGGCTATGCCGGAAGAAGTAAAGGATCAGATTGTCGAATTGATCGGAGGTAAACGCGAAGATATTATTCCGGCATCTGGAAAAACTGGTTTAGGTGTTCCTGATATATTAAGTGCTATTGTAGATCGTATCCCGGCTCCTGTCGGTGATCCTGATGCGCCATTACAAGCATTGATTTTCGATTCTGTATTTAATTCATTTAGGGGGATTATGGCTTACTTTAAAGTTGAGAACGGAGAAATCCGGAAAGGCGATAAGGTAAAGTTCGTAGCAACAGGGAAGGAATATTTCGCTGATGAAGTAGGAACATTGAAATTAAACCAGGTTTCTAAGTCTGTGATAAAGACCGGTGATGTAGGTTATATTATTTCCGGTATTAAAGAAGCAAGGGAAGTAAAAGTAGGGGATACGATTACCCATAAAGAAAGACCATGTTCTTCTGCGATTCAAGGATTTGAGGAAGTTAAACCAATGGTTTTTGCGGGTATCTATCCAGTGGATACTGAGGATTATGAGGAACTTCGTGAATCAATGCATCGTTTGCAACTAAATGACGCTTCTCTAGTATTCGAACCGGAATCATCTGCCGCATTAGGATTTGGTTTCCGTTGTGGTTTCTTGGGAATGCTTCATATGGAGATTATCCAGGAACGCCTTGAACGTGAATTTGACATGACTGTAATTACTACAGTACCCAATGTGTCATACCGAGCATATTTGACAAAAGACAATGAAGAGGTTGTTGTACATAACCCTTCAGATCTTCCTGATCCAAGTAAATTGGATAGTATTGAAGAGCCTTATATTAAAGCCAATATTATTACCAAAGCTGAGTTCGTCGGACCAGTTATGTCCCTTTGTATTCAGAAGCGTGGTACTATTATCAACCAATCTTATTTAACTTCAGATAGGGTAGAGTTGGTGTTTGAGATGCCAATGGGAGAAATCGTATTTGATTTCTATGATAAGTTAAAGACGATTTCTAAAGGATATGCATCATTTGATTATCATCAAATTGGATATAGAAAATCAGATTTGGTAAAATTAGATATTCGTTTAAATGATGAGCCTGTTGATGCACTATCATCTCTGATTCACCGTAGTAATGCTTATGATTTTGGTAAGAAAATTTGTGAGAAATTGAAAGAGCTACTACCAAGACAGCAATTTGAGATTCGTATTCAAGCTTCAATTGGCGCGAAGATTATAGCTAGGGAAACTATTTCAGCACTTCGTAAAGATGTAACTGCTAAATGTTACGGAGGTGATATTTCCCGTAAGCGTAAGTTATTAGAGAAGCAGAAAAAGGGTAAAAAACGTATGCGTCAGGTAGGAAACGTTGAGATTCCTCAATCGGCATTTATGGCTGTTCTGAAATTAGATTAAAAAATCAACCTAATAAAATCATGAAGTTACTGGACGGAAAAGAAGTATCTGCAAAAGTAAAAGAAGACATTAAAATAGAAGCTGCAGAACTAACTGCAAAGTTAGGTCGTAAACCACATTTAGTTGCAATTCTTGTTGGGAATGACGGTGGAAGCGAGACCTATGTAGCGAGTAAGATGCGTAATTGCGAGCAAGTTGGATTTGAATCTACTAATCTCCGTTATGATGTGGATATCACTGAAGAGGCATTAATAAATAAAATCAAAGAAATTAATGCTGATGATCGTATTGATGGATTAATTGTTCAGTTACCACTACCTAATCATATTGATCCTGATAAAATTACAGAAGCTATAGATTACAGAAAAGATGTGGATGGTTTCCATCCAATCAACTTAGGAAGAATGCAAAGGAATCTTCCTTGTTTTATTCCAGCAACTCCTTTTGGTATCATGTTAATGTTAGAACATTATGGAATTGATACCGTTGGAAAGAAAGCTGTGATTGTTGGTAGAAGTAACATTGTTGGTTCTCCGATGAGTATTCTTTTAGCTAGAAATTCTAATCCCGGTAATTGCACTGTAACATTGACTCATAGCAGAACTAAAGATTTGAAGGCGGAAGTTCTTCAAGGAGATATAGTAGTCGCTGCCATTGGAAAAAAGAATTTTGTTACAGAAGATATGGTTAAAGAAGGAGCTATTGTTATTGATGTTGGTATCAATAGAGAAGTTTCTGCTGAAACGAAATCAGGATACAAATTATATGGAGATGTTGACTTTGATAGGGTAGCTCCAAAAGCATCTTGGATTACACCTGTACCGGGGGGCGTTGGACTAATGACTATTATTGGTCTATTAAAAAACACTTTAGAAGCAGCTAAAGGTTCTGTATATCCCAAAACTAATATTTAATAATTTATTGAGGATAATATAAATTTAAAAAGAGTTATAAAGGTGTCTAGGTATAGATGCCTTTATCTTTTTTAATCTTTATCAATCCTTAGGAGAATAAATACAGGTATTAAAGTCAGCAAGAACATTTTGTTATACATCAATAATATTATATTTGGTATAAATATTGCGAATACACATAAAGAAATATTAAATAACATTTATTATAACACTAATTTACTAGAACAATGAAAAAAATTGCCGTATTAGCTGCAGTTGCGTGTGCATTATCTTTTTCTGCCTGCAATAATAATTCTTCAGCTGACAAAAATAATGATGGGGATACTACTGTTGGTGAACATTTAGATCATACCATTGAGACAACAGAAGAGTCATTAGATGATTTAAAATCAGATGTTAATGAAGAGTTATCAGCAGCTGAGGAAAAAGCAAAACAAGCGCAAGCTGATTTAGATGCAGCCGTGAAGAGTGGAGATAAAAAAGCTCAAGAGACTGCTCAGAAAGCATTAGATGATGCAAATGCGGCTTGGGAAAAGACAAAAGAAGCAGCAAGAAAAGCAGGTAACAAGATTGAAGAGGGCGTAGGAAATGCTGTTGATGCTACTAAAAAAGCAGGTCAGAAGACAGGTGATGCGCTTGACAAAGCTGCCGATAAAGTAGGTGAAAAAAGTAAAGAGCTTTCAGAAGATGCTAAGAGAAAAGCTGAAAATGTTAAAGAAGCTCTAAAGAACTAATAATTTCCATTTAATAATTGGTTATTAAGTTTTTAATTGAAGCGTCAATTTATTGACGCTTTATTATTTTATTGATTTAATATGAATTGGGATAAAGCAGCATTAGCTGCAATTTGTGAAGAAAAATGTTTGACTCGGATAGAAGAGATAAAATCTGCTATGGAAATAGCTGAGGATTCAATCTTTAATGATACTAAAAGTAGTATGGGGGATAAATATGAAACTTCGAGAGAAATGGCTCAACAGGAACTCAATAGATTACAAAATCAATTGATACAGGCTGAAATTGACTTAGATCGGATTAAAAACTTAAACCTCATCTCTTCAGAAAGTGTAATAGTCGGTAGTATTATAATTACAGATCAATTCGATTACTTTATATCGATTTCAGTAGGCCCCCTAAAAATAGATGATAAAACAATAATGGTGGTTTCAAAAGAATCACCGATAGCCAATGTATTATTAACCAAAAAGGTTGGTGATAGCATATTTTTCAATGGTAAAACGATGACTATTAAGGAGATTCTTTAAGGTACAGTATATATTAAATGCAGGTTGATGTTAATCCATTATTCTATATATGGTATTCAATCCTAGTTTATTCCTATTCATTAAATTTTCTGCTTGAACACCACGTGTTTATTGTGCTGTAAGGCAGTGATTTATTATGTTTTTCGAGGTTGAATCTCAATAAATAAAAAACTAAATGTTGAAACAATATCATGCATTTTTTGTTTAGACTTATGTATTATTTACCAACATAAACACACGCTTTATGAACTTTAAAAAATTTTTAACCATTGCATTAGTATCCGGGACATTGATTTCTGGAACAATTGCCTGTAAGTCCAACATATCAGATGCTGACTTAAAGGCCAAAGTAGAAACTGCCATTCAATCAAACCCTAATGTTGAGGTAGATGTTAAAGATGGGGTTGTGACTTTGAACGGAACAGCGAGTTCTGAAGATGAGAAAATTCAAATCGAGAACGCTGCTAAAGCCGCTGATAGCAAGGGAGTAAAGTCAGTTCAAAATAATATCGTAGTGAATACGATACCTGTTGAAATCAATACTGATGATGCTGATCTTACTGCAAAAGTAGCTGAGTTTACTAAGGATTTTCCAACTGTACAGACATCAATAGCTGATGGAGTTATTACTGTTACCGGAGAATTAGAGCAAGCACGCGTACAAGCCTTAAAAATGGGATTAGATGCATTTAACCCTAAAAAGGTAGATATGAGTGGTTTAACTGTTAAATAGAAAGAAATGAGTTTACAAGCAAAATATCAAGTATTAATAGATACTGCAAAAGCATCAGGAATCACTGATTTAGCTATAGCTGAACAGGATGGCGTTCTTCACATTCGTGGTACTGCACCAAATGCGGATGTAAAAAATAAATTATGGGATATTTATAACCAAATTGATCCTAATTTCTTATCAGGAGATGTTGTTATGAACGTAGATGTTTCCACTGCAGTTTCAGGGACTCAAGCTAAAGTAAAGACTGAGAGTTCTAATTTAAATATTCGTAAAGGACCTGGTACTGATCAGCCTATTGTAGGTAAAGCAGCTAAAGATGAAATAATTACATTAATTAGTCGGGCGAACGACCAATGGTGGTTGGTAAGGACAAAAGATGGTGAAGAAGGATATTGTTATGCACAATATCTTGAGCCCATAGGATAAGATAACATTGTTTTGATACTAAAAAAGCAGCAAGAAATTGCTGCTTTTTTAGTTTTTAGTTTTCAGAAATAGATATAAAGATTGAATACTTAAAACAAGTTTAAAGCAACAAAACCTCCAAAATTATTCTTATTAGTTTTCATAGGTCCGTACCAATCAAAGTTTGCCGCTGCTCCAAAAGTGAGGTCTTTGTAACTTAATCCAGCACGTACCATTACATAACTTCTGGTGTGGAAATCATATCCTAAATTATGTGTGTATAATCCTTGTATTCTGCTGTATAGATTTAGTTCTTCGTTTATTTTAGGTTTGTATTCTAGCAATGCAAGAACATCAAAGTTTGCATTTTTAGATAAGTCAACTCTTGGGTTTACAACCGCTAATAATTTCGGATTGCCATACGAAAAAATAGCTCCTGCCGAGGGACGGATACCATCAATTGGATTCCAAATAAAACCACTTGATAAATCAATTCCTCTAAAGAGACTATATGATAAATTTCCCTGAACCATAAAATCATCCATTTTAGACTCTCCCCATTCTGGTTGTATATTGCTGACGCCAAAAAAACCGAATTTCGGAGTACTCTGTAATTTTTTATTGATGATCATTTGGTAAGCCAATGCACGGTCCCCTAAAAAAGTTTCCATAAAAATTGGCGGATTGTTAACCGGGGAGATAGTTGTTTCTTGTGCTTTTGTCAAAAAAGCAGATAAAAATAAAGTTGTTCCAAAAAGAACTTTGTTGAAATAATTCATGTCTAAATAGTTTTGTGTAAAAATAAATCTTCAACACAGAACCATTAGGTACTAATAAATCAATTATTAGTAATTTTCAATCATCTTACGATATTCTAAAGGAGATTGACGAGTTAGTTTTTTGAAAAATTTTCCAAAGTAAGATAGATCATTAAAACCCAAATGAAAGGCAATCTCACTAATGTCTTTGGAGGTTTGCAGAAGCAATACCTTAGCTTCTTGCAAAAGAATTTCATTATAAACCGACTGTGCGGATTTTCCAAGTTGTTTTTTTATCGTTTTATTGAGATGATTAGGTGTAATGTACAGCATAGATGCCAATTCGCTAATATTATATCCTTTATTTAAATTGGCATTAATCAATCTAATATAATCATCAGCCAAATCTCGCTTTTTATTGATTTTTTCATGGCTGGATTGTATATTTTGAAAGTTAATTTCTGTAATAGTAGTCCGTAGATATTGTGCAATCAAATTTTTATTTTGACTCCAGTTACTCCTATAAAGATTATTCATCATTGTAAGTAGTTGGCAGATTCGTTCAGTTGCATCTTGGTTAATAAATGATTTCCTTAATTTATTACCTATCAGATGCCAATTTAACAAGAGAGAATTGTCGGATAAGAAATCGTTAGAAAAATGACAATAAAAACCGTTTAGGTTTTGTGAAAAAAAGTCGGTAGTAGAAACCTGTAATTTTGGAACACTCAATAATTCATTTTTACAAATCTTGTAAGAATTTATTCCAACTTGTCGGTTTGCAAAGCCTTCGGTAACAATGAGAAAATCATTTACTGTTTTTTTATGTGGGGGGAATGGCAATCGTAGATTAATTGTTTTATCGCTCAAAGCATGAATGAAAAATTCATTTACACTTTCTCGTAATATTTCCTGATTTGGGGAAAAATCGACAAATTGATTTTTAAAATCAAAAGGGTGAAAAATGGAAATGTTCTTTTTCTTGGACAAAACTTGATTGGGTATTTCTGAATATCGTAACTAAATTATTTTTTTTCAATTTTTCCGAACATAATCATAATATTTAGATAGTCATAAAGGGGGATAAGGGGAATAATTTACGTGACAAGAGTTGACCTAAAGTATTAGTTTTTCTATGTTTCCATTACTACCCGCTAAATAAATATGCTTTTTATCTTTAGATAAAGCAATAACATTGAAACTTTTTGATGAGACATTTGTCCAACTTTTTCCGGCATCTTTAGAAATGTCTGTCCCAGATGTTCCTGTGGCGATCAAAACATCTTGTGATATATACTTAACACAGGACCTATATCCCCATACAGGCTGAATAGGTTTCTCCCAAGAGAGACCTGCATTAAAGGTTAATAGGATATTATTACTGTTGTCTTTATCTGAAGTATAATTCCCTCCAATAACGACACCGATTCTTTCATTTAAAAAGTCTATGGAGAATATTCCTGTACTTTCTAAACCTGACCAAATAGGAACATTCAGTACATCTAGTTTATTTTCTTTCTCATTACGCTTAAACAAACTGGAATACTTTCCGCCTGTACCAATATATACCCAATTGTTAATAACCTGTAATGAAGTACCACTAGCTGCAAATGCTGCTTCACCTTCTTCAGCAAATAAATGAATGGATTGTGTTACATCTTTCCAAGATTTTCCTTTATCAGTGCTTTTCAATAATTGAAATACACCGTTGATTGGATCTCCTACGATATAACCTATTTTACCATTGAAATCCATCCCATCAAGAAAGATATCCGGGTTTTCATTTCTGTAAACTTCATTCCATGATTTCCCTCCATCTTTTGTGTGCAAAATGATAGCTGGAGAACTCGCACTAACAATCACTGCTTCTTTAGCACTAAAGATTTCAATATCCCGGAAGTCAAATTTTTCATATCCCAGGGGAGATACCCATTGCCAAGTTATTCCTGCGTCCACTGATTTACCAACCATTCCATTGCTTCCACTTACCCACAATACGTTGTTTTTATAAGTGTCCAGACCTCGGAAACTCGATTTATGACCTGATGAAAGGGGGTGAAAAGTTTGAGATTGTCCTGTTTGGATTAATAAACAAATCAGAATTGTAGTAAACAATTTTTTCATGCAAGATAATTTATGCCTTTTAAGTGAGTTGTTCCATCAATTTATCAAATTCTGATCTTAAGGCATTTAATTTTTCTTCAAGTATTTCTACTCTTTCTTCTAAATGAAGAATTGAAGAATCCTTTTTACTTAAAGAATTCGAGGCCAACAAAGCATCCTCTTCATAAGAATCTTCGTCGAAATCAGAAAATAGATGAACATACCTTACTTCTTTCTGACCTGGTCGTTTTGATAATTGCTTGATGTAATTCGGTTCTTCAGTACTTAACTTATTAAGTAATTCTTGAACTTCATCTAGGTTTTCAAAGTCATAAAGTCTTCCGGAATTACTATTTATTTCGCCCGCGGTTAAAGGACCACGTAAAAATAACAAACAAAGTATTGCTAATTCTTGTGGAAGAAGTGGAAACTGGATTGCAATATTGTGTTTATATTTTGTAACACGACTCCCTCCACCAACAACAGTTGAAACTAAACCTTTTTTACGCAAACTGTCTAATGTGTGTACAATAGTAGATTCATCATATTGAACCACGGGTTTTCTTGATGATTTCTGGTTGCACGCGGTTTGTAATCCATTTAAAGTCATGGGATAATACTCAGGTGTTGTTTTTGATTTTTCTAATAAAGAACCTAAAACTCGGATTTCTTCCTGGCTTAGAACGGGGATTGATTTATTTTCTTCCATTATAAATTAGAACCATAATATGATTCTAAATATACAGTTTTCTCAATAAAAAGGGAATTTGACATAAAAAAATCAGCCAAATAAACATAAGGCTGATTTTTATAATTTTATTTGATTTAAACTATTATATAGTTTAATAATAAGCTATTCAACATCCATAAACTGGGCTATTTCCTCTCTTATTTCAGCGGGTAACATCATGTAGATTTCCTTTTTAAGAGTAACTTGTTCACCATTAATGGTTGAAATTTTGCCGTCGTAACTAATTATGGATTCAAATCCACCAATTAACCACTTACCTTCAGTTTGAAGATAACTACGATGTTTCTCATCCAACTTTTTTAATTCCTTAATAATCTCATCACTATTAAAGTTCTGATTCTTAACCATACTAATAAAACCAATTTAAGGTGATAAATGTTTAATAGAATAATTAATTCATTAATTATTTTTATCATTCAAACACTCACCCAATGTTAAACAATTATAACAAGGTACGTGAAAATATTGTGCCAATTATTATCGATATTAGTTAAAAATTTTGTAAATAATTAATGGTTAATAACAAGTTGATTTAAACGCTGTAGATTTCATTTAAAGAAACTTTATGATTTAAATGATTTGTTATTTTTATCTGAATTAGTTAATTCAAGATATGTGTCCTAAAAAAGAAAATACCCACTATGAGAAGATTATTTTTTTGTATTCACTTCTTCATATACTGTATACCTTGCTGAAGGATTTTCATTGTCAGAAATAGCTACCAGTACGTTTCTTTTTTGATCGGTAAAATATAAATCATTATTCCTACTTCCTAGGAACTCATAATGCTCGTTATAGAACATTAATAAATGCTCTATTTGTAGCTTGGTTAAGTCTTTGAAATGAACAATACTATACTGATATTTCCTTCTATTGAAGATATAAATAACCTGCTTTACAAAAGGAGAATCCTCTGCATAAGTTAAAATTCCCGGTATTTCTCTTACGAGTGTTCTGCTTTTTAATTCCTTGATCTTTTCTTGATTTTCACCAAAAATTAATAAAGGTTCAGTAACATCTGATGCTTTGGGTAAAACTACTATTTCGATTTCATCACTAAAATCTAGATATTCAGCTTTAATTTTTGTCTTTCCCACACGTAAAGCTATAAAAAGTCCATTTTCATTGATTTCTCCTACAAATTCATTGCTTGAAGACCACTGAGGATTTTTATTAATGTTAATTGTTAATAGAATAGAGTCGCCGGCACCTATTTGAGCGGTTTGAGGTGAAATAAAGAATTCTGTAATAATTTCATCTTTCTTCACACAGCCAGTAAAAAAGATGAAAATAAATGCACACAAGATGCAATAATTTTGTATAATAAAACGATGTTTCATTTTTTTTATTTTTATAAAAAATAAGAGTCTAATGTTAACTGAAAATTAAATCACTGGTAAATTGTCAATTTTGCATTTCATTTCTTATTTTTAGAAAAAATGAATATTTCATAAAAATGAATGGTATGAATAATGAAAACGAGAGGATTTTAGATTTAATACAAAAAATGATGAATAGTGAAATTATATCTAGTTTCCTTAAGGAATATGATTATTCTATCAATTTATTTGGGTTTAAGATATCCGATGATAAACACTATTTTTTACGACTTTCTCAACCTCAAGATGAAATAGTATTATGGATGCAGGAAGAATATATTCCACAAAGAGATCTTAATGGAAGATGGATTGAATATCCTACCATAGAAAATGCAAAAGTTGAACGTTTATTACCTTCAAGCAAATACATCCCCAATGATTTGACTCTTGATGAATTTAATAGTAATCTTAAGAGTTTTTTTGAAAATTTAAGAAGATACAATGCTTCCCACATTCAGAATAAGGATATTACAAAACTTAATTTAGATATCGATAAAGTTCTACAAGAATTGGTACAACTTAATAATTAAATGCGTTGAATCAGATTCCTAAAAATCATAGCCTGTTGTAAATTCTTATACTAAATCCTTATTAGCACCTTTTTAAGTAACAATAATAATCTTAATGAATAATAATCTTAATTCATTAGACCATTTTGCAAACATATAGCTACATTTTTTTTTATATCATAATGGAATTACCGCAATGTTAAATTACTGTTGATATTTGTCATAATTTTGAATCACAAATTACATCAAGATATGAAAAAATTAAGTTTATTTTTATTCTTTACAGTACTATTTATCTCATGTGAAAATGACAATGGAGTTAGACCTGAGAAAGTAAAGGAAGAAATTGTTGCTGATCTTAAAGGAAAAGTATTTACTGCTTATAGTGCTTATGTATTAAATAATGAGGAAGGAAATCGTACAGAATTAGATCCCAGTGAGGCATATTTCACTAATATGGAGTTTATAGGCAATGTTGTAGAACTTACTTTTAATAACAACGTTAAGCAAAGATTTGGTTTTGATGTTAATAATGCTAACAGAGGTAGTGCTGAATTACCAGACTTGTATACTATGCCCGTGAAATCAGAATATAAGGGTTTTTACATATTCTTAGAATTAGATTATTCAAATGCTTTAGTTACTATTACTGATGGAAAATATAGTTACGGAGTTAATCTAAAACAATAATATATAATTATAAAATTATCAATAAAAGCCTGATTCCTAAAAATCAGGCTTTTATTTTTACAAAAAATTACAAAGGTTGATTCTATTGAAACAGCATTTTTATTTTTAGTCTAATATTATTTAAATGGGTACATTTAAATAATAAAATAGCTTTAATATATGGATCATACCCATGAATATGATAAGAACGGAGTTTGTGTAATTTGTAGCCAAACTTCAAAAGTTTATGACATTGCTAATAATCAATACGAGATAAATAAGAAGAATGCTTCGACTAATCAGCATTTTAAGGAAGTGCCACACGAACACAACCATCAGGAAACCCATGATCACACTCATGAACTACACGGTGGGGTTATCTCTTTATTTAAACCTGCAATTATCAGTTTAATCTTATTGTTATCAGCCTTAACCTTTGATCATCTTCTTGAAACATCATGGTTCGTTGGTTGGATTCGTGTTGTTTGGTATATTCTGGCATATTTGCCTGTAGGAATTCCAGTATTGAAGGATGCTTGGAAAGGAATAAAAAACGGTAATTTTTTTTCAGAGTTTTTCTTAATGGGTATTGCTACTTTAGGAGCTTTCAGTATTCAGGAATATCCGGAAGCTGTTGCCGTTATGTTGTTCTATTCTTGTGGTGAAGCTTTTCAAACATTAGCGGTTTATAGAGCAAAAAGTAATATTAAATCTTTGTTAGATCAAAGACCTGATGAGGTAAACCTGCTAATCGATGGAAAAATAAAACTTGTCAAAGCAAAAAATGTTGAAATTGGGGATGTAATACAGTTAAGAGCAGGAGATAAGTTAGCATTAGACGGTAAATTATTAAGTGAAACTGCTTCTTTTAATACGGCAGCTTTAACAGGAGAAAGTAAACCAGATTCTAAAAGACTAGGGGACACTGTTTTTGCGGGTATGATAAATTTAAATTCGATTACAAATGTTGAAGTAACTGCAAATTATGAAAATAGTAAACTGAGTAAAATTTTAGAATTAGTTCAACAAGCAAGTAAACAAAAAGCTCCTACAGAATTATTTATATCAAAATTTGCTAAGATCTATACCCCAATCGTAGTTTTATTTGCTGTTGGTATAATAATCTTACCCTTTTTCTTTTTAACTGATTATGATTTTAAAGAATGGTTATACCGTGCATTATTGTTTTTAGTTGTTTCATGTCCTTGTGCTTTAGTGATTTCTATTCCCTTAGGGTATTTTGGGGGAATAGGTGCCGCAAGTCGACATGGTATTTTGATAAAAGGAGGAAACTTCTTGGATCTTCTTGCTTCAGCTAAGCACGTTGTAATGGATAAAACAGGTACAATGACGCACGGAGTTTTTAAAGTTAATGAGGTTAATTTTAATACTTCTATTGATAAAGAATATTTATTAGAACATATTAATGAGATCGAAAGTAAAAGCACTCATCCAGTGGCAAATGCCATTCATGAATATGTAGGGGATGTTTCTGGAAATATCAATTTAGATTTAGTTGAAGAAATTGCCGGCCATGGATTAAAGGCAAATGTTGAAGGGAAAGAATTTCTTGTTGGAAATTTCAAACTTATGGATAAATTCAATATTCTTTATCCTGAAGAACACGCGAAAATTGTTTTTACGACGATAGCAATTGCTGTTGATGGGGAATATATTGGATATATAAGTATTACGGATAAAATAAAAAATAATGCAAACGAAACAATAGAATACTTGCATGAGCAAGGTTTAAAAGTAACTATGTTAAGTGGTGATAAATCTTCAGTAGTTGATGTTATTGCCAAAGAATTGCATATTGATTCAGCTTATGGTGACTTACTTCCAGAGGACAAAGTTAAAGAACTGAAAAGGATAAAAGAGAAAGATGGAACTGTGGTCTTTGTTGGAGATGGAATTAATGATGCACCGGTAGTGGCGATAAGTGACGTAGGTATTGCAATGGGAGGATTAGGTTCTGATGCTACAATTGAAACAGCAGATGTTGTAATACAAGATGATCAACCTATTAAGATTCCAATGGCAATTATGATAGGTAAGAAAACGAAAATGATTGTGTGGCAAAATATTGTCTTCGCCTTTTCGGTTAAGGTAATCGTTTTAATTTTAGGAGCAGGAGGGTTGGCAACAATGTGGGAAGCAGTGTTTGCAGATGTTGGAGTTGCTTTATTAGCCATCTTAAATGCAGTACGTATTCAAAATACGGATTTCACCAATTTTTTTAAGAAATCTGATTAGATATTTTTATCGGATTAGGAAATTGGGGTAGCCTGAATAAGTTCTTTTGTATTTTTCTTTTTTCCCCAATTGAAAATATGCCTTTGCGTAGAGGAATGATAGGGGAGTAATGCAATAATAAGTATTACAAAGAGGTTAAAAATAGTCAAATAGAGATAAAGATCATGTAAACCTAATAAGCTAGACTGTTTTTTGAGACTTAGTAAGAGTGTACTATTTATAGATTCATTTGATGTCATTATTTCAGCCAGTCTTGTTTGATGAATCAATTGAAGTTTATTAAACCAATTATTTATAAAGGCTGACCAAAAAACAGTTACAAAGAATGTTCTTACTAGTAGGAACAGTACAATACTGGGTAAAAATATTTTTGTTGGAACATTCGCCGCTAGATATACTGCAGTAGCGATAAAAGAAATCATAACGGCCATACCTCTTAGAATTATGGGAAGAATAAGGTATTCAACAGGTGTTCTGGGATCAATCAAGGTAAATAGAATAATATTGGAACTTAAGTAAAGGAAAGCTGAAATTAGAAAAATGAGCTTACACTTTTTTGTTCTTTTAAAATAAAGATAAACAACAATGGCTCCTATTAAATAACCTATTATTATATAAGCATTAATTTCAGCTTGTTTAACTGGAGAAGAGGGTAATATTGTATTCATTAAATTGCTTAATAAGCTAGAATTCGCATAAAATATTCCCAAAATGAATATGGTTAATAATGTTAGGAAAGTACCTTTATTCCATATCACGGAAAAACTTATTATTTTCCTTTTTTTCTTATAATTTCTATTAAAGAAGATTGTGAAAAATATAATGCATAGTACAATTGCAATCAATATACTTCTACTATACATCCAATTATTTTGTAATCCATAACTTGCTACGAAAGAAAAACATAAAAGACTAGCAGCTAATAGAATAGTTCCTAACCAGTCATATTGGAATAAAGGTATACTTTTAATATGTTGGGTTTTAAAGAATATGGTTACAAATAATAATGATATAAAAAGCATTAAATTTTGAAAATGATAACCCAATTCCCAATAATATTCTTTGGCCAAGAAAATTGATATCAATCCACCAATTATAGGCAATATTAGGTTCATCGGATAATAAATGGCATACATTTGATATCTTTCCCCCTTGGGCATTAAATACGGCATTAGTTCAGTAATCATGGCCATTGTAACTATAATTTTTACACAACCAAAAATAAACATCATCATTACATTAATCAGAGGGGCTTGATTAATGGATAAAATTCCATTTATAGATATCAAAAGTAAAATACAGAAGATTATCAATCTCTTTTTAGGAAGAAACAGTGTCAGTCTAAAGATTAAAGGAATTGAACAAACCATTCCTGTACAATATGCGAACATGGCCATTGAGAGGTCTGATGAGTTTGCAGATTGATCTGAAATAATATAGCTGTAAATACTGTTAGGTATACCGCTGCACAATGAAAAAAAGATAGATATTGATAAAAGAACAGTTAGTTTTAAATGATTTGGAAACCAACTTCGAAATATACTATTATTCATTTACAAAGCCTTTACTACCACATTTAATCCGACCATTAACTTTTTCATATCTTCAATTTTATTGTCATCCGTAAATTCAATTCTTACAGGAATTCTTTGCTGTACTTTTACAAAATTACCTGTGCTATTGTCAACAGGTATACTTGAATATTTTGAACCTGTTGCCTCTGAAATAGCCTTTACATATCCTTTGAAAACCACATTGGGAATAGCATCTACCATAAGATTTACTTTTTTCCCAAGAATGATTTTTTTTATCTGGTTTTCATTATAATTGGCCGTTATCCATTTTTGCTGATTTCTGACAATGCTAAACATTTGTTGTCCGGATTGAATTAATTGGCCAACTTCAATAGGAACTCTACCAAGAACGCCATCATAAGGAGCAACAATGACCGTATATGAGAGATTCAATTTTGCTAAGTCTAAAGCAGCTTTTGCCTTCAAAATTCCTGCTTCATTAATAGCAGTTCGTTTGTGAGTTTCTTCTGTATTTAAGTGTGCAGTATATTTCTGGGCGATTACAGCTTTATAATTAGCCTTAAGTGATTCATATTCTGTTTTTACTTTATCATATTGATACACCGCAATAGCATCATGGTCCATTAAATCCTTATATCTTTTATAGTTGATTTCCGCATTTTCCAACCGGGTTCTTAATTCTTCAATATTTGCATCTGCGATGTTTTGACTATTACGGGCTATTTCAACTTCTGTATGCACTACAGCGTTACCTGCTTTAGCATCTGCCAATGCTGCTAGCGCATTTTCTAGTGCAATTTTATATTCATCATTTTCCAAAACAACCAATGTATCACCTTTGTGCACCATTTCATGTTCTTGAAATTTAATCTCTTTTATATAACCAGTAATTTTAGAACTAATAGGATTAATATGACCATCAACTTGTGCATCTTCAGTATATACACTTTCATTTAAATGAAAGAATACAATTAATCCCCATGTGATTGCCACTAGGATTATTAGAACAGAGAAAATATTTATTAAATAAATTTTAAACCTTCTGCTTCTTTCTTTGGAATTAATTTGTTTTGTGTTCGAGGTACTCATGTGTTTATACTATAATTATTTTTATTAACTCATAATAGTTCAATATTGAACTAAATGCCTAAAAAAACTATTCAATAGCTTTTTTTAATAAACGGAGTTGATTACTTATTTCTGAGATATCTTTGATTTGAGAATTATGAATTATTCTTTTATATAATTCTATTTGAACAGGTTCTAATTTTTCCTGATATTCTTTTCCTTTGTCGGTTACTGAAATCTTATTATTTCTTCGGTCCAGAGGATCTGGAATACGTTGAACTAATCCTCTTTTGCATAGATTATCAATTAGAGGGGTAACACTTGCTTTACTTTTCTGAACTGAATCGGCAATTTCCTGTTGATTGAGCTCTTCTTCTCTCCATAAAGCTCCTAACACCTGGACCATTTCATATGTCACATCCAAATTGAGTTCTTTAACTTTTTGAAAATAGAACTGCTTAATTCCTACACGTAAAGCAATTACGTCACGAATTAGCTGGTGAATAACTTTATGTTCTTTTGCCATAACAAATTGTTTGTGCAAAGTTAAATATTGAATAGTTCAATATCAAACTAAATTGTAAATGAATTGTTATTTTTTTAAAGAAGATAGGTTATGTTATTAAGCTAAAAGCGGATAAATAAGTAATTAAGTTAAAAATATGGGTTTATCCAATTTTGTAGCAATACGATAGGCAGCGTTCATTAACCCTACATGGCTATAGGCTTGTGGAAAATTCCCCCATTGGCTGCCATCTTCTTCATGTACATCTTCTGAGAATAGTTGTAAATCATTGCTATATTTCAAAAGTTCTTCAAATGTTTGTTGAGCTTCTTCCAAACGACCTACACAAGCAAGAGCCTCCACATACCAAAATGCACAGACCAAGAAGGTAGTTTTTGGCTTTCCAAAATCATCTTGATGTAGGTATCGATAAAATAAACCATTATTACCTTTTAGATCAGCTTCCAGTGCTTCCAGATGTTTTTTTGCTCTTTCTGACTTTGGATCCAGGTAATTCATTAAAATTAGTTGTAATGTACTTGCATCTAAATTTGAACCGTTATTTGAGTTTCTATAAACTTGTCTATCTTCATCATAACATGATTCTATATATTCAGATGCCTTTGCCATTAAATTCTTTGCTAAATCTTCAATGTCTTTATAATTATTTTGTTGTGCAATTTTTAATGCTGCGGAAGCTCCAGCCCATTGAAACAAATTTGAATAAGCATGATGGTTGGCAATATTTCTGAATTCCCAAATCCCAGCATCTTTTTCATCGATTGTCATTTGAATTTTCTCTAAAATATATTTTAACCATCCTTTAGCATCTTTCCTTTCATCTTGAGGGAATCTAAAATCTGTATAGAGTGGGAGTAGAGCAATAATTGCTTGTCCATAAACATCATTTTGAATATGCTCGAAGGCTTGATTACCTATACGTACGGGTTTATTACCTTGATAACCTGATAAATAATCCAATATGGTTTCTGTCAATTCTCGCTTTCCCAGTATTCCATAAAGTGGCTGTAATCTACCAGGGTCGGACTGAGTAATGCCGGTTATATAATTTGCAAATTCTTCTAATTCATCAAATTTTCCAATATTACTTAATGCAGTCAGTACGTAATAACTATCTCTTACCCAACAATAACGATAATCCCAATTCCTTCCTGATCCTGGAGATTCAGGAAGACTAGTTGTGCTGGAAGCAATAATAGCACCTGTATCTTCATATTGGTGTAACTTTAGAACTAATGCAGAGCGAATGATATGATCCTGGTAGAAGTTGGGAATGTTAGCTTTTTTTGTCCATCGCCTCCAGTATTCTTTAGTTTTTACGAGAAAATCATCTGCTGTAGACTTTAATGGCGCTTCAAAAGCAGTTCCATATGAAAGAATCATGTACTTTTTTTCAGTGAGAATAAAATTATTCTGATCATTATCAAAAAAATGACTAATTGGAATATTTGTAGTCAACCTCATGTTCTCTTTACCATATTCAAATTGAACATGATTGCTACCTCTGGATTTTGTGAAATCATCTTTTCCATAATTAGCTTTTGGATGACAATTAACTCTTATCGAAGGATTTCCATACAGAGGTTCCACTATTCTTATTAACATTAAAGGCTTGAAATAACGTTCATACTGAATAAATCGGGGAGCAAAGTCGATTACCCGAAACCCAGCATGCTCTCCCTTTACTTCAGTGACAAGGATATTGGTATTCTCTAAATAGTACTGATTAGAATTTATATGACTATCATCTAAACGAATATTGAATTCTCCACCTTTCTCTGTATCTAATAAGCAACCGAAAACAAAACTATCTTCAAAACTAGGCCAACACAACCAATTAATGTTGGTACTCTTATGTACATGAGCTATATAATTACAGTTTCCTATTATCCCACTATTATAGATATGTCTTTTATTCATCTTTTTCTTAAGTTTTATTCTTTTTCGGCAATCATGGATAATAATTGAAGGACTTCTTGGTTGTTTTCGACATAGTACTTAGCATGTGACTGTTTGTCTCCAACTTTTATAGTGATGCTTGAATCAGGTAAGGAGATAAACATATCTTCATCCGTAGCATCGTCTCCAAAACATAAAATGAAGTCAGGCTTAATCTCTTGAACTAAACTAACGGCAGCTTTCCCTTTATTGACTTGTTTACTTTTTATTTCTATCACCCGATCACCGTTAATTAATTGTAAATCCAGAAATTGATTTTGATGTTTCAATTCTTGCAATAGTTCTTGCGCTTGTCGAATTCCAAAAGCTCGTTCAACTTTTCTATAATGCCAAGCGAGTGAATGTGATTTTTCTTCTATAAATGAACCCGGAGTTCGATCGGTATATCGCTGAAATATCTCTAACACTTCCTCTTTCCAACTATCTGATAATCCTGGAACTAAATGCCATTCATGATTAGGGTAATTACTCCATATACCATGTTCGGCTATAGCAAAATATGATTCGTTTCCAAACCATTCTTCCAGATTATTGTACTTTCGACCAGATATAATAGAAATAGTATTTTTTGGATCACCACTTAATTTATTCAGAATATTATAAACTTCTTCCGTGGGTACTGCTTTATTTGCATTGTTGTTAAATCCTACCAGTGTCCCATCATAATCCAAGAGTATTAACCGTCTTGAACTTTTTCTGTATTTTTCTTTAATTTCTTGTTCAACCTGCTCCTTGACTTTTCTGGCAAGTTCATCTTTTTGTTGATTTTTAATTTCAGTCAGTCTCTGCATAAATAAATTTACCCAATGATGAACTGTGAACTTAGAAACTATAGCCTGGCTCGCAAGAAGTCTTTCTTCTTGCTCTTCGAGAGGCATTGTTATTGCATTGTAAAGCGTTCTACTTGTTCGATTTACGGCATAAGGATTGATTAATAACGCATCAGACAACTCTTTTGAAGCTCCAGCAAATTCACTGATAACCAATACACCTGTTGATTCTTGTTTACTAGCTATGAATTCTTTTGAAACTAAATTCATACCATCGTATAATGAAGTGATCCAACATACATCAGCAGCTGAATATAAGGCCGAAAGAACATCAAAAGGTAAAGAATCATAAAAGTAAGCAATAGGCTGCCAACCAGGGCGCCCATAAACAGAATTGATGTTACCTACCATCCTATCAATTTCGTTTCTAAGTTTCTTATATTGATTTACTTGATCCCTAGAAGGTACTATGAGCATATAAAGAACTATTTTACCAAATAATTCAGGGTGATCATTAAGCATGATCTCATAAGATGTTAAGCGTTGTATAATTCCTTTACTATAATCTAAACGATCGACTGATAATATGATTTTTTGATCTTTGAATAAATTTTTAAGCTCAACTGTTTTCTTTTTAGTCTTTGAAGAGAGAGATTGGTTTTTATACTTTTCATAATCTATTCCCATAGGAAATACATCTGCCAGTATTTTTCGACCTTTAACTTTAAGATTTTTATTTTCTGTTTGAATATTTAATATTCCAGAGCAGGAATCTAAGAAATTATCAACATTTTCATAAGTATGAAAACCAAGTAAATCGGCGCCCAAAAGCCCTGTTAATATCTCTTCACGCCAAGGTAACATTTTGAATAATTCAATAGGGGGAAAGGGGATATGGTGAAAATATCCGATACTTATGTTTTCCTGTGTCTCTCGAACCATATTAGGAACCAACATCAGTTGATAATCATGAATCCAAACGTTGGTTTTATTGCCTATTAAGGGGATTGCGGCCTCTGCAAACTTTTTGTTTACCGCTTGATAACTTAACCAATATTCTTGTTTAAGTTCAACATAACTAGGTCTATAATGACAAAGAGGCCAAATAATAGCATTAGAAAATCCTTCATAATAGCCTTTAATCTCCTTTTCAGTAAGGAATACCGGTATAAGATTGTGCTTTTTTAACTCTTCTCTAATAATTATTTCTTCCTCTAAATTCTTAGGGATTATGCCTGGCCAGCCAAGCCACCATGAACCATTCTCTTTATAAAAAGAGCCTAATCCAGTCGCTAGACCACCCTCACTTGGCGTAAATTTTAATTTTGTCTTTTTACGTTCAATTTTTATGGGTAATCGGTTCGAAATAATTAAGGTTGCTGGGGCGGTTATGTCTAAATTACGTAGCATATATATCAAACTAACAAGCTAATCATAGATTTGTTTTAATTATATGTTTAAACATCAGATTTTTACAACGAATTCGTTGAATATTTTATCTCAAAGAAATTTTAAACATAATGATATCAATATTTATACAATTTGAAGCGATTATTTAGTAATGTATTGATTATCTTTGTAATATAATGATAATGAGTCATTAGAGTCATCATTAACTAAATTATTTACCAACCTTTGATTAACAATGGAAAGAGCCTAGAGAGCTATAATTATTGATATTATAATTATTATTTTAAAATTATTAACTATAAAGTTAATAGTATGCCTTTCGTAGTGTCATATATTTAAGTATAATTCTTTTAAAGCTTATGAGAAGATAGTGTTTAACTATAACTTTTTCTTTAAAGTCCATTTTATGATGTATTAATAATACCTAATATGAAAAAGAATACATTTGAAATCCTATTATCCCTCTTTTGCTTTGTATTAATCATACAAATTATTGTAATGATTAAAAAGATGGATTTTCCTGTTTCATTGCTTTTTGGGCCTATACTATTTTTGTGCCAATTAAAGCACTTGAATAAGAAACTTCATTTTAAAAAGTTTGTTATTCATTTTATTCCTTTTGTACTGATGTCTATTTTATTCTTTTTGAGACCACAAAAAGAAATGGGAATTTATAGTCATTTATACTTCATAACAACCTTATTCTCTCTTTTTATTTATCCTTCCATTATAATATTCTCTAGAAGAAAAAAACATCTTCCGCAAAATGAGACAAAACAAATTGTTCTTGAAGTTTTAGCAATTTTTGGCTTTTCTATATTCTTCTTTATTAATGTAATTTACATAAACCATCTTTCCAACAATCACATCAATATTCAATCTCAGTCGATAATTGTAGCTATCATTTTAATAAACATTGGTGTTTTGACATTGTTTTTATTGAGTAATAAGTTTTCATCCGGAAATTCTCAAAATCTACCTCCCCCTAGAGAGGAATATGATCAGGATAATTTGTCTGATTCAGATATATTCAAGATAAATATTAGTGAGATGAAATTATTACATATCCAAGATCGGTTAGAGTCGGTAATGGAAAAAGAAAAACTCTATTTGGATGCCCATCTTACTGTTGAAATGCTTGCACATAAAATAGCAATTCCAAGAATGCATATTCTTTATTATTTCGATTATGTTCTAAAATCTAATTTTATTGAATGGCTTGCTACTTATCGTATTCAATTTGCTTTAGAACTATTGCAGACTAACCCTGACAATCTAAAATTGGAATATTTAGCAGATTTAAGCGGTTTCGAATCAAGGACTACTTTCAATCGATATTTTAAACAATATATAGGTCAGACACCAGCCACATATAGAAGTAATCTCTTAAAGTAGTCTATGTTCATTTATTTTCTATATTCTTCTATTTTCCTGCTTTGTATAGTAAGCTATCACATATATTGGAATCTTGCTGTGAAAAGTATTTTCGAAAAAATCATTTCTTATCTTATTCTAAGCCTTTTATTTCATGTTATCTTCGCAACCATCTTCAGAGATATTTTACAAGGATACAAATATGTAGATTTAGGAGCTCCGCTAGGCTTAATATATGGACCTTATCTTTACTTGGGTTTTATTGCTATCAAAAACAATAGGATTGAAAGAAGGACTGTAATTCTAAATTTTATTCCTTTTATAATTGCTTTGATGTTTTACATTGTTTTTTTAAGTATTGAAGATTTTAGGTTTCAGTACGGAAGAAGTTATATTTTAATTTTATATAGCCTATGTGGAATTTCCTGGTTTGCATATCCTGTTACGATATTATTTAAGGGTAATTTTCCCGAACTGTTTAATTTGAACAGTAAGAGATTATATTATTATTTTATTGTGTTACTTCTGGTGTTAGCGGCATTTATAATTCCTACAATTATGTCTTCTTTTATTGATAAATATGATGGAGGTTCTCCAATATCAGGAGTAACTGTGTATTTGGTTATGCTAATTGGAATTGCAATGGTTTATAAGTATTTATTTGATTTATTAATCTTTCAATCTAAGCCTTCTTATTTTTCACCACTCCAATCACGAATAAAAGTAAATAAAGGACAGACTCTATTTATATCTTCAGATCCGGAAGAAAAGGTACTACCCCATAAAGATAAAATCTTAGCATACTTGGAAAAAAAGAAATATTTGAATCCAGATTTTAATATGGATATTATGGCTAGCGATCTGAGAATTTCAAGATCCAGTCTTTCACTTTTTTTTAAAGAATACTTTAAACAAAATATTTTAAAAACGATTAATTCACTTAGAATTGAAGAGGTCTGCCAGGAATTAAGAAAGCCAGATTTCGATCAAAATATAGATGATCTTGCACATCGTTGTGGTTTCAGTTCTCGTGCGTCTTTTTATAGAAATTTTAGTTTGGAAAAAGGTTGTACACCGATAGAATATAGAGAATTCTCTCTATCTAAATTAAATTAATATGGGTCGCAAAATCACAATACTAGTATTTTTTTTTGTAAATGGTATATATGCTATTTCAGTAGCACAATCAAGTTCTTTTCAAAGTAAGTTTAATGAAATAGAATCTCATTTAATGATCCTAAACACTGATGAGGCTATTCAAAAAGTAGATTCTTTAATTGAAGTTTCAGATGGCGGGTTGGAAAAAATAAAAGTTCATAGTTTGTACTCAATGATTTATCAAAGCATAGGAAATTTTGATTTAGCCTTAAATTACGCTTTTAAAGCCGATCGTCTTTCTTCTTTAATGGGACTGGGGGAATATCAAACCAAAATAGCATTAAAAATTGCTTCTATTTATAGAGAACTGGGAATTTATCAGGAAGCAATTAAATATATCGATAGAGCAAAATTGAATTTAAGGATTGTAAGGGATAGTACCCGTATAAAAGAACTAAACATGCTCATTTTACAAGAAGAATCTTTTTTGCAGATTCTCTCCAAAAATTATAATGATGTCATTGATAATCTTTATCCTCATATTGATGAAAATAAAACAATTTATAAAAAAACACCTGAATCTTTATTAACACGCATAAGAAGTAACTTTATTCTTGCTGAATGTTTTAATGAGATTGGTAGATTTTCTGAAAGTATTATCAGATCAAGAATGGCATTAGATGATCTGTCTGACAATGAATATTTAATAAAACCATTCATATTTCAGTCAATAGCAAAGTCCTATATTAAACTTGGAAAAATGGATTCCTCAAAGCGGTATCTAAATGAAATAATACCATATATTGAGAGATCAAATAATATTGAACTAAAAAGAAGATTTTATTTGTTAGAAGCTGATTACTTTAAACACGTTAAAAATGAAAGTCTTGCATACCGTTATATTGAATCTTATTCCAAAATTGAAGAACAAAAGAAAATAATAATTCAATCCATGGTAAATAGGATGATCAAATCAAATCAATTAGAGACAGAGAGACTCAAACGTAACAATGTTATTCTTATTTGGATAATTATCATAAGCTTTATCGTATTTCTAATATATTATTTTGTAAAAAATCCTAAGCTTAAAAAACAGAATTATTTTCAAGCTTCCACAACAAATATTAAAAATAAGGAGCTAACTAACTTAAAGATTCAAGATTTAGATTCGTTTCTTGATAACAGTGACTTTCATATATCCCTTGAAACTGAGACAAGATTAGTAAAGAAATTAAATGATCTTGAGAAAGATTACTTTTTCCTGGAAAAAAATATTACGCTAACAAGACTGACCAGTAAATTAAATACAAATCAGAAGTATGTTTCATATATAATTAGAAAATATAAAAATCAGAATTTCACAGAATATGTATTGAACCTAAGAATTCAATATGTTATTGATAAATTGGAAAACAATAAAGTAATGTTAAATTATAAGCTTTCCTATTTAGCAGAAATGTCTGGATTTACTTCTCACAGCAAATTTACAATGGCATTTAAGAATGCAATGGGCATAACTCCTTCTCAATTTATAGAAGAGTTAAAAAAGGAAAATATCTGAATAATCCATTATACATTAAGTTGGAAATTTACCAATTCTAGTATGGTTATTAATTAATTACTTATTAATTCCTGTAAACCAGTAATTATTCTATCCTCACTAATTTAATTGATCTTATCTACTGATTATTAGTTGCTTAAGTAGTAATTACAAGTGTCTTATTTTTTTAAATATATACATGTCTAATATTTTGAGACAAAAATGTTCCATTACACACCGTAAATTTGAATTGTCACACTATTAGAATTAACTCAACATGTAATTTTGAGATAACTCTAAATCTGATTGAAAACCAATATTTAATTTATCAAAAATTATGACCTCGAAAAATTGCTTTCATTTTTGCTTTTTCTGTGTAAATAGTAAATTCCGACAATGTGTAATTGAGAATATTAGTATTATCAAAAATCAAGAGAAATTAAAGACTCTTGAGCATGAATTGATTGAGGAGTTTGAAAGAATTTTTATAGTAGGAAAAACCTTATCGAAGGTGGAAGATGAAAAGCTGATACGCCAAGAAAAAAATAATTATACCTCTTTCAAGTTTTTAGATGAGAATTTTATTTTAGATTTCTGTAAAGATGATGAAATATTAGTACATCAATTTTTCCTGCATAAATTTCGGATAGGTCACTTCCCATTACTTTCAAG
>JBEBRZ010000045.1:0-30002 GCA_040394615.1 Sphingobacterium mizutaii | reverse complement strand
CTATTCAACTGAATTATTAGATGAAATCCCTTCTCAAGCAAACGTTGCTGTAAATGGAGTAGGATTAACATTTATGGATACAGTTTTACAATTAACAGAAGGTAGAGGAGGTATTTTTTATAAACAAGATCAAGAATACAAATATTTACCTTCCGGGTATGAACCTATCATCTATCCATTTGCAAAAAGAAATTTACCACAATTACCCAGAAATACTTTTTGGAAAGGAAATAAATATTGTCTTAAATTAATGACAGATGATTGGGTAAATCTTTTAAAGAATCGTCAGGAACCATTGAACTTTGAAAGAGATATATTACCCACTTATAATTTGGAAACTCAATTGGCATTTTACACCTACGTAAATTCAACTAAGGAATTTACAGATTCTGAAATTTTGGATTTTATTGATTCGTTTGATGCAAGTAAATTATTTTCAATTAATGCACTTATTGATCCTATGACCTTCTCTCAGGTGCAAATGGAAACAAATTATAATGAATTTATTATTGATTTAAGTATCTACACATTAAAATTATCAGATCAAGGAGAATTAAAAAGTCCCATTTCAGCAGCTTTAGCTGCTTTGAGGGAGGGATTTTATAAAATTACCGAACTTTTTGCATCTAATGGTTTTGATGAAGAATCACATGAATTATTTGAAAAACATTGGCTAGAATTCATTTATCACTCAGCCTTCGGCCCATCAAGAGATTCAATGGATAAATTATTTTGTTTAATCAGAGAAGGATACGTTAAGTTTTATTATTCTGAAGAGCCATCATTAATAGTTGGCAGAGATACTATTTCCATTAAAAATGATTTCGTAGAAAAAGAATTCAAGTATTTCATTAATGCAAAGGACGCAGAAGAAAATTTCCAAATACAAACCAACAAATTATTTCAGAACATGTATAAAAAAGGATTATTACAGGAAATAAAAAATGGAAAGTATAAAAATGGAAAAATAGCGGTAAACATAGATGGGTCACTGATAAATAATTTTAAAAATATCATAATTTATCTCTACGGGATTCCTGCAAACGGAAAATATTTACAATATAACCACCTATCGAGGTCACATTATAATTTTTCAAATAACTGGCATCAAGCAACCCTGAATAAGATTTCAAAAAAAAATATAACTCAAAAAACTTATTCATTGAGATGTTTAGAGACTAATTACATAAACTTAACATCTTATTAATACACAGATTATAAGCTTATCCTATTTTTGATAATAAAATTTATTAATAATGATAAAAGATGAAGTATTAACACAAGATTTGAATTCCTCTATTATGGAATTCCTTTATGATGGTGATGATTTTAATTCAGAAGAGGATTAAAATCCACCCTCATAAATTACTTTCCAATTCCCCCCCTAGCATAATCCCCTTCCAAATATTTTATTCAGCTGTATTATTGAATTATATATTCAACAAGCTATGCTGAGTCGCTGTAAATAAATTACGAAAAACTATATTTAACTCATTTTCCTTTTGTGCAGCTCGAATTCCGGCATATGGAAATAAATGAACTGTTTTTTCTCTTATTATTTTAACCGCTTTCTTTGTTGCGTTTTCAATTTCATGACTTAACATTTTATCAATAACTAAGCTGTTTACGGCCATTTCCCATAAGGTCTTTGATAATTCGATTATTTGAATTACTTCTTTCTCAATCAAGATCTGAACTTCATCCAACTCTTTAAATCTTATTTTACTGAATTCTTTTGACCAGACTGGATCTTTGGATTTTTCAAAATAATATTTTTCCATTAAATCTAAGAATCGCCTAAACATTCCTGCATAATTCATAAATAAAGTTAATTGCGCAAAGGCTAAAAAGGGAATCCTAAATAAGGGTGAAAGATTTGTCTTAAATTCAGGGTCCAAAATAAAAGCATGTTCTTTTGAAACTCTAACATTGTTTAGTGAGAAAGAATGACTTGCTGTACATTCTAACCCAAAGGAATCCCAGTCATAATGAATAAGAACTTGTTCTTTTGGGACAAAAAATGAATAATGAATGGGATCAACGGATTTTGATTCCCAGGAATTATCCTCAATGATAATTTCAGCATTCAATGTAAAATGGGTAAGATGCGGAGCCCCAGTTGCATAATTCCAGCTTCCCGAAATAATATAATCATCTCCATCCATAATTGCCTTACCGCCTATTTTTCCGCTTCCCCCAAAACAAACTTTGGGATCTTCCCAAAGTTCTTTTGCTAAATCCGGATTAATAAATCCTACAAACATATTAGCCCCTGCGCAAAGTGTAATTGTCCAAGCAAACCCAGCGTCCCAATATGCTAATTCTTCCAGCAACCTTAACCCATCAGTAAAACTCAATTCCAAACCATTAAAAGATTTTGGCACCCAGATATTAAACCAATTATTCTTGAATATTAGATCCAATTGTCCTTTTACCAAAGTCTTGGAATTTATCCCTGTAGACTGAAGCTCTTGAATCTGATTAATTTGTTGTGCTGTTAGCATGTGATAGAGTCGAATTTGATGATTGTTGTGCCATAATTTTCTTCCAATTGAAAAAACCAAAAATAGCAACTATAAATAGAAAGCTAGTTAAACCAGCAAATAAGTAAAGATCTTTATGGATTAATAAAGGGACAGCAAAAAGGTTACTAATATTTAACAAAACCCAATTCTCAATTTTTCTTTTTGCTAATAACCACATACCTGCCCATGCAGTGGAAGTTACCCAAGCATCCCAAATAGGGACATCCGAGTCCGTTATATGTTGTAATAATAAATAAAAGAAAAGAAACCCTATAAAAACAATACTTAAAGCGATCTTCCATTCGTATTTATTACTATAAGTAATAGGTTGTTCTTTCTTTTCCTTATTACTTAACCAAAACCACCAGCCGTAAATACTCATGATTAAATAATAAATTTGCAAGGCAATTTCAGCATACAATCTTGATGAATATAGCACTAACATTCCGGTGAGTATTCCCAATATGCCGAATAAATAATTTGACACCTTATTATTCTTGGACAACAGTACCTGAATAATTCCACATATAACAGAAAATCGTTCCAACCAGGAGGATTGTTGCAATGAATTAAAAATATTATTGATAATTTCCTCCATATTATAATTTACAGGGATTTATTAATGGAGCTAAGGATGGGACTTTTATTATATTCCTACGCCAGCATTATCTGAATCAGGTCTCATCCGTCCAAAGACGGAATTGGGTATAATCTCAGCCTAAAAATATGTCCTGCGTTACATTAGCAGGACATATAAGCACCCCATTAGGTTTTTAATTTATTTATCTATTTTTAAGATACGAGAAGTTCTGTTGCGAGTTGATTCGCACAAAGCGGCATCATCATTTAAGCTTTTTCCCCAAGACGGAATCATTTCACGTAACTTTTCTCGATAAGATTCTGATTTAGCACGCTCAGGGAAACATCTCTTCAGCAAATTAATCATTATAGCTACTGAGGTAGAAGCACCTGGAGAGGCTCCTAATAAAGCCGCTATAGAACCGTCAGCACTTGATACTACCTCTGTACCAAATTCTAATATCCCCCCATGTTTAGGGTCTTTTTTGATTACTTGAACCCGTTGTCCGGCTTTTTCAATTTCCCAATCTTCCATTTCGGCAGTTGGCATAAATTGTTTTAAAGCATCTAATTTATCTTGAGGCTTTTTCATAACCTCTGTTATTAAATATTTAGTTAAAGGTAAATTGTCCAATCCAGCTGAAAGCATAGGACGTATATTCGATAATTTTATTGAGGCAGGTAAATCGAAGTAGGATCCCTTTTTCAAAAATTTAGTAGAAAATCCAGCGTAGGGCCCAAATAATAACGCTTGTTTTCCGTCAATATAACGTGTATCAAGATGAGGAACCGACATGGGCGGTGCACCTACGGATGCCTTTCCGTATACTTTTGCATGATGTTGATTAATGATCTCTTGGTTAGTGCATCTTAACCATTGTCCTCCAACAGGAAAGCCACCGTAGCCCTTAGCTTCAGGTATGCCTGATTTTTCTAATAATAATAAAGAATGTCCTCCGGCTCCAATGAAAACAAACTTAGCAAGAATCTCACGTTTCTTACCGGTTTTTAAGTCCTTAACTTCTACTTCCCAGCGACCATCATCTTCACGGTCTATATCTTTCACTTCTTGGTTTAACGAAAGTTTAATATTCTCTTTATCATCCAAGTAAGTAATTAAATCTTTTGTTAAGGCTCCAAAATTTACATCTGTACCTATTTCCATTTTGGTTGCTGCTACAGCTTCATTTTCGGAACGACCTTTCATCATTAATGGAACCCATTCATTTAGCAAAGATTTATTCTCCGTATATTCCATTCCTTTGAATAAGTTTTGCTTTGTAAGTGTTTCAAATCTAGTCTTTAAAAATTTCACATCTTTCTCACCAAATACAGCAGACATATGGGGAACACGACGAATAAAATGACTGGGATTTTTAATAATGTTCTTTTCTACTAAGTAAGACCAAAATTGTTTGGAAATTTCGTATTGTTCTGCGATACTGATGGCTTTATCAATCTTTACACTTCCATCTGGTTGTTGAGGTGTGTAGTTCAATTCACAAAGAGCTGAATGTCCGGTTCCCGCATTGTTCCAAGCGTCCGAGCTTTCTGCTGCAACAACATCTAAACGTTCAATTATCTCAATATTAATATCGGGACTTAACTCATTAATTAACGTACCTAACGTCGCACTCATGATTCCACCTCCAATCAGAACGACATCTACCTCCGTTTTTTTTGTTTTCTTACCCATGTTTTTTAAATGAAGTACAAAATTAGTATTCAGTTTATATTATAGCGAATAAATTTGTCAGAAACGTTTCAAATATTTATGAATTTATTAATAAAAATGCGTCTATCACTTCTAATCTATCATTTTGCAATATTTTTAGTTAATCTCACTTCGTAATCCTATACATTTTTTGTATTATGCGGTTTATTTTCCACTTTTGTGGACGCGAAAATTAAGAACATAATAAATTACTTATATGAAATTGTTAGCCGGAAAAACAGCCTTGATTACAGGGGCATCAAAAGGAATAGGTCGTAAAATTGCTGAAGTATTTGCGCAAAATGGTGCAAATGTAGCTTTTACCTACCTCTCATCGGTAGAAAAAGGTCAAGCGTTAGAAAAAGAACTTGAACAATTTGGAACAAAAGTAAAAGGCTACCGTTCAGATGCTTCTAAATTTGAAGAAGCAGAAACCCTGATAAATAATATTGTTTCTGATTTTGGAAACTTAGATGTCGTTGTTAATAATGCCGGCATCACCAAAGACGGTTTATTAATGCGCATGACAGAAGAAAATTGGGATGATGTAATCAATATTAACTTAAAATCTATCTTTAATATTTCTAAAGCAGCTTCTAAGGTAATGATGAAAAACCGAAAAGGAAGTATTATTAATATGAGTTCAGTCGTAGGAGTTCAAGGGAATGCAGGACAAGCTAATTATGCCGCTTCAAAAGCTGGTATAATTGGTTTTTCAAAATCTTTAGCAAAAGAATTAGGCTCCAGAAATATTCGTACGAATGTAGTAGCGCCAGGATTTATACGAACCGAAATGACGGATGTATTAGATCCAAAAGTGGTTGAGGGGTGGGAAGCAAATATCCCGCTGAAACGTGCCGGTCAACCTGAAGATGTAGCAAATGCATGTCTCTTCTTAGCTTCGGACCTTTCTTCATACATAACTGGACAAGTACTACCTGTCTGTGGTGGAATGTTATAATTCAAATAATATTTAAATATAAAAGACTTCCAATTGGAGGTCTTTTTTTTAGGTCGTATATTTGTTTCGATGGAATTATTTGATAAAATCTTCAGCATTAAGACTGAACAAGATTTCAACGAAACAGCAATGAATGTCTTTAAATTTCAGGCTGAAAACAATAATATATATAAGAAATTCCTTAAAATTTTAAATTTTGATTCTAATCAGGTCGAACATTATCGTGATATTCCATTTTTACCTATTCAATTTTTCAAATCTCAGGATATTATAACAAATAACTTGGAAGCTGAAGTTATCTTTACTTCCTCAGGAACAACCGGAATGCTGACAAGCAAACACCATGTAGTAGATAAAAATTGGTATATAGAAAGTTTTAGAAAAGCGTTTCAACATTTTTATGGCAATGTTGAAGAGATTGCAATACTAGCTCTTTTACCCTCATATTTGGAACGATCCGGCTCTTCTTTAATCTATATGGTAGATGATTTTATCAATAAATCACTTCATCAAGAAAGTGGATACTTCCTCTATAATCATACAGAGCTCTATAACACATTAAATACACTTAAATTAAAAGGAATCAAAACTATCCTTTTTGGTGTTACCTATGCTTTACTGGATTTTGCAGAAAAATACAGAATAGATTTCCCTGAACTTATTATTATGGAAACCGGAGGGATGAAAGGTAAAAGAAAGGAAATGGTACGGGAAGAACTACATCAGATTTTATGTAGTGGTTTCAATGTCCCAAGTATTCATTCCGAATATGGAATGACAGAATTACTGTCTCAAGGTTATTCTAAAGGTGAAGGCTTATTCTTCACGCCAAATTGGATGAAAATTTTAATAAGAGATACTAATGATCCACTAACCTTATTAAATGATAAAAGAACAGGGGCAATAAATGTCATTGATTTAGCCAATTATTACTCCTGTTCTTTTATTGCTACCCAAGATCTTGGTAAATATCACCCAGATGGTTCATTTGAAATTCTCGGAAGGTTCGATAATTCGGATATTAGGGGCTGCAATCTATTAGTCCAATAACCTATTGTAAACTAGGATCTTCAAACGTATTACCCGCGTTTACGTCTCCCGTTTCATATCCTTTTTTAAACCAATACGCCCGCTGTTCAGAAGTTCCATGAGTGAAAGATTCTGGATTTGAGTGTCCTTGAGCTTGTTCTTGAATATGATCATCTCCAACTGCAGCTGCTGCACGCATCCCTTCGACAATATCATCATATGTTAACTTCACGTCCGACTGTTTAGTAGCATGATGTGCCCAAACTCCTGCATAGAAATCTGCTTGCAATTCAGTCATAATAGAAATTTTATTATACTCCCTTTCACTCATTTTTGCTCTCATAGCATTCGTTTGTGAAAGCACCCCAAAAACATTTTGTACATGATGTCCTACTTCATGAGCAATAACGTAAGCTAAGGCAAACTCTCCTTTCGCACCAAATCTATTAGCTAATTCATTATTAAAACTGAGATCTAAATAAATAGTCTGATCACCTGGACAATAAAAAGGTCCAAAATGGGATTGTCCAACGCCACAACCGCCAGTCTCATACGCATCACGATAAATTGTCAATTGAGTAATAGGGTATGATTTTCCATTTTCTCTGAATATTGCAGACCATACATCTTCTGTACTGGTTAAAACTACTCCTGCAAAATCAACTAATCTATCCTCTTCTGGGGTAGATTGGAATTCACCCTGTTCTGTTGTATTTCCACCAGCTTGTTGTTGAACCTGATTTAGTAGTTCATTTGGGTCTCCCCCCATTAAAAAGCCAATAATCAATACAATTACCCCGCCTATTCCTCCTAAGGTAAGCTTTTGTCCTCCGGACATTCCCCTACGATCATTAACATTTCCGCTATTGCGGCCGCCTTGCCATTTCATAAATTTTCTTTATTTATTAGTTTGTTTTGGTTACTCTACAAATTCTTTGCCATTGCTAATTGACACAATTACTTTGGAGGTACAATTCATTCACCTCATTTAAAATGTTTATCTTTGAAATCTTTATATATTACCAAACATATGTTATTAGAAGATCTTAAAAATAGAAGCGGGAATCAATGTGAATTATGCCATTCAACAGTAGACCTTGATATTTACGAAGTTCCTCCTACCTCAATTCCTTCCTTAGACAACAGTATCCTTGTATGTTTTGTTTGCAGAGGACAAATTGAAAAAACTGAACAAATAGAACCAGAACATTGGAATGTATTAAGTGAATCGATGTGGTCTGAACATGCGGCAGTACAAGTGGTTGCTTGGCGAATGCTAAGTCGATTGAGAAATGAAGCCTGGGCAAGCGATAATCTAGATATCCTTTATTTAGATGATGACACATTATCCTGGGCAAAAAAAACAGGAGATCATGAAACTGAAGGTACTGTTGAATTCCATCAAGATGCTAACGGAACCCGATTATTTGAGGGAGATACCGTTGTGCTAATTAAAACTTTAGATGTAAAAGGATCGAGTCTTTCTGCTAAATTGGGCACCGTTGTTAAAAATATTAGACTTGTTACTGACAATATTGATCAAATTGAAGGCAAGATTGAAGGACAAACTATCGTTATATTAACAAAATACCTTCGTAAAGGCTAATAGGATAATTAAAAAATTAGATCATGATTCAAAATATTAGATGGTTCCTTGCCGTTTTAATCGCAACTTGTAGCTTTCCTACTTTAGCGCAAGAAAATATTGATGCTGCTAAAATGGAAAAAATTATTGCCATGCCTCAATCACAGATATTAGATGTGCGAACTTCTAATGAATATGTTGAAGGACATATCCCCAATGCACTGAATGCGGATTGGAGAGAAAAAGAAAAGTTTGTAGAAGCTATGAAAACCCTTGACAAAGGTGAACCCGTATATGTTTATTGTTTGGGAGGTGGTCGTAGCAAACAAGCAGCAAAGTTTCTTTCAGAGAAAGGCTACAAAGTCTACGATTATTCAGGAGGAATGATGGATTGGAGAAATGCTGAAAAACCCGAAATAAAAACTGCTAACACAAAGGAATCAAAGGAGTTAAGCATAGAAGAATTAGGTGTTATTCTCAAATCTACCGACTTAGTCTTACTTAATTTTTCTGCGGAATGGTGTGCTCCTTGCCAAGAACTTAAACCTATTATTGAGAAAATTGAGAAAGACCAAGCTAATAAATTAAAAGTAGTTAAGATTGACGCTGACCAAAACAGAGAACTTATGAAAGTTTTGAATGTCAAAGGTATTCCTCAGTTAACTTTATACTTTAAAGGTGAGGAGGTTTGGAAAAACATCGGGATTTTATCAGAAACTGAAATCTTAAACCAAATTAAAAAAGTTTCAAAATAATCTTAAAAAAAAACGTGAATCAAACAGCATTAATATCGGGAGCAGCACTAGGAATATTGGCCATTATTTTTGGTGCATTTGGTGCTCATGCGTTAAAAAAAGTTCTTTCCGAAGAGCGATTAAGTTCATTTGAAGTTGGTGTTCGATATCAAATGTATGCTGCGATTACTTTGTTAGTCGTTGGGTTCAATTTGAATTTTAATAGCAACATTCAAAATTGGGCTTTTTATGGTATTTTTTGGGGATGTATCCTCTTCTCAGGAAGTATTTACTTTTTAAGCTTGAAAGAGCTTCTCAAAATTAACTTAAGATTTCTAGGTCCAATTACACCGTTAGGTGGACTATTAATGGTTATTGGCTGGCTAATGCTTTTAATTTCATTTATTCAATAAACAGAAAACCTTAGCTAAGTTGGCTAAGGTTTTCTGTTTATTGAATCATGATGAGTTTCAAATTAAATCTATCAATAGAAATTTATAATTCCTTATACCATTCTAGGTATTGATTAATTGCCTTTTTCTTATCATCAGTAAGCTGATAATTTAAACTCTCATTCAAATATTTGTGATAATCAAAGTTTGAAAATACTGGAAGGCCAGGTATGACATCGTCTGGTCTTGATACCCCATCCGCAAGTGCATTGTTAAATTTTTCTTCAAAATCCTTCGGTAACCTCTTATTAGAAACCCAAACAGCAAAGGCAAATGGTAATCCAGTTAATTCTTTCCAATAATGCCCCATATCATATACATAAGGCACACTATTTTTTTTTCCGAAGGTCCTATCTCCTATTAATACATAGGCATCTGCTTCACCCTCCGTTACAATATCAACTTCTTTTTTCCAATAGTGTTTTAAAAGAATCTGTGCTAAACCATTTGAAGTTCTGGACTGCTTATCTAATAATAACGTTTTGACTTCTTCAATTGGTTTTGAAGAAAAAATAAAAACTGAATCAACATAGTCCAAAGATCCTATACAATAATCACCTATAAAATAATATTCATCCAAATCATTCAACGCGGCAATAGGTATAATACCCAGATCAGATTCGTTATTAATTACCTTTCTCGCACATTCAGAAGGATAGTCAACAGATAGTTCAATATCACTCATCACCTCTGAATTTCTTATTCCTTGTAAAAAAGGCAAGGTATTAGTATAAGAAACTGCAGAAACTCTTATTTTATTCATTTAATAATCTTTCTAGATGTTTTGTGTTATAATGATCTACAATTGAGAACTGATCATTATCATATTCTAGCTTATATAAAGCTGTATTTGTGTGAGGAAAATCATCCATTAAACAAACTGATACATTTGTTAGATGACATAACATAATACGGAGTGCTCTTCCATGCATACAAACTAAGACTGTCTTTTCATTTGTTTGTTGAAGCATGTATTCCATAGCCTCTTGCTGTCTATTAACAAGTGCATTAGGTGATTCACCATCCTCAATTGCTAAATCAAGATCGTTATTTCTCCAGGAAGTAACCACTTTTTCAAATCCGGTAAGGATTTCTGCAGTTTGCTCTTGACCTTCATAGATTCCCCAACTAATTTCATCTAAACCAACCAACTGCTCCATAGGAACTCCATCCTTTAAAAATGGTTCTACCGTCTGATGAGTACGAAGTAAGGTAGAAGTATAGATTTTATCAAATGCAACGTTTTTATAAGCTTCGTAAAATGCTTGAGCTTGTTTTACTCCATTCTCATTAAGAGGACTATTTACTCCCCTACCTTGAACTATACCTTTAAGATTTAAATCAGTTTGACCGTGGCGTATAAAATAAAATGTTTTCTTCAATTTGAACCCTACTTATTAATTAACAACTGGCAAAGAATAGTACTGCTTTTTGGGATTTGTGTCTTCAAAAACAAAATCATTATAATCTGTCACTACATTATATAAAGTGTCGCGTTCTATTGGATGTCTTCCAACGTTCTTGATTAACTCTACCAATTCTTTAGTGCTCATAGCTGGATTTTGTTCTTCAGCTCCAGCCATCGAGTATATTTTAGTAGTGTCATCTAGCGTTCCATCAATATCATCTACACCAAAGCTTAATGACATTTGAGCAGTATTTCTAGAAATCATCGCCCAATAAGCTTTTATGTGAGCGAAATTATCCATATAAATACGTGCAATAGCATAATTTCTCAAATCTTCAACAACTGATACTTCAGGAACAAAATCCATTTGATTATCCTTATTCCTAAATTTTAAAGGTATAAATGTTTGGAACCCTCCAGTTTTATCTTGCAATTTTCTTAAACGATCCATGTGGTCAACACGATGCCAAAACTCTTCTATATGTCCATAAAGCATCGTTGCATTGGTATGCATTCCAAGCTTGTGTGCCTGTTCATGAATATCCAACCATTGTTCTGCAGTACATTTATCATGCGCTATTTTCTCCCTAACTTCCGGATGAAAAATTTCCGCTCCACCTCCCGGCATTGAATCTAGTCCACATGACTGAAGATATTTCATCCCCTCATAATGACTTAACTTTGCTTTCTTGAAAATATAATAGTATTCAACAGGAGTCAAACCTTTGATATGTAAGTTTGGTCGATGTTCTTTACATCGTTTAAAGAATTCTGCATAAAACGCTAGATTTTGTTTAGGAACAACTCCTCCTGTAATATGAACCTCTGTGACAGCTTCTCCATCGTACTTCTGCACAATATCCATCATATCATCGACATCCATTTCCCAACCATCAGTCCTATTCTTAATCATCCTTGAATAAGAACAAAATTTACAGTCATATACACAGACGTTAGTGGGTTCTATATGAAAATTACGGTTGAAGTATGTGTAATTCCCATGCTTTTTTTCTCTGATAAAATTCGCTAATACTCCTAAGTACCCGAGCTCTGCGTTTTCATAAAGATAAACTCCCTCTTCAAATGTAATACGCTCATTTCGGAGTACCTTCTCAGCAATTAACTTTAATTCTTTCGATAAATTTTTGTCGTTTATTAAAAACGCTAATTTTTCTAGTGCTTCCATTTCGCAGTCCTAATCTATACAAATGTAGGAAAACATACCCGCAAATGCTAAATTTCTACCATCTTAAGCCTCTACAAATTGTTGCATATCTATTAACCGTTTATAAAGACCATCCTTAGCAATTAATTCTAAATGATTCCCTGTTTCAACAATCTTTCCCGCTTCCAAAACAACAATTTTATCCGCATTTTGAATGGTACTTAATCTATGAGCTATCACAACCGTCGTTCTGTTCTCCATTAATTTATATAATGAATCCTGAACAAGGCGTTCGGATTCAGTATCCAGTGCAGAAGTTGCCTCATCAAGTAACATAATCGGTGGATTCTTCAATACGGCTCTTGCTATACAGATGCGCTGACGTTGACCTCCCGATAACTTCGAACCTCTGTCTCCAATATTAGTTTGATAACCACGTTCTGTTCCCATAATAAAATCATGTGCATTCGCAATCTTAGCAGCATTAATTACTTGTTCTTCAGTAGCACTTGAATTTGCAAAAGCAATATTGTTAAAAATTGTGTCATTAAAGAGGATTGATTCTTGATTAACAACGCCTATTATTTTTCGCAATGACTCCTGTTTAAAATCCTTAATATTTATTCCGTCAATAGTAATGTTACCTGATGTAACATCCATAAATCTTGGAATAAGATCTATCAAAGTAGATTTCCCTCCTCCTGAAGGTCCTACTAATGCTACAGTTTGCCCTTTAGATATCTCTAAGTTCACATCCCTTAATACCTCTGTATCTTCATATGCAAAATTCACATGATTAAATTCAATCTTATTATTGAAATGAGTGATTCCAATCGCATCCACTTTATCGGCTACATTATTTTTTTCATCAATTAACTGAAGTACCCGTTCTCCTGCCGCTATTCCATTATGGATATTACTAAATGCATCGGTTAAAGCTTTAGCTGGTCGCATTACTTGAGAAAAAATAGCGATATACGCTATAAATTCAGATGCTGTTAAATCACCTTCGCCAATTAATACTAAATGTCCGCCATATAGCAATATAACAGCAACCATCCCCACGCCCAACAATTCAGACACGGGTGAACCCATCTGCTGACGCCGAACCATTCTTCTGTTTATTTTTGCATACTCATCATTTTCCGAATTGAAGCGTCCTTTTATAAATTCCACAGCATTAAAAGATTTTATAATCTTAATACCTGATAAGGCTTCCTCCAAAAGCGTAATCATATTTGCATAAATTAATTGTCCCTGCTGCGCTTGTTGTTTCAAAGTCTTAACAATCTTTGAAATTAAAAATGCCGACACGGGAATTACTAAAAGAGAAAATAAAGTAAGCTTAGCAGAAATTATAAATAGCATCACTATATATGCTATCAATTGCAATGGCTCTTTAAAAGCTACCTGCAAAGTTCCGGTTACCGAGAATTGTACCACTTGTACATCAGATGCAATCTTTGAAATAATATCGCCCTTTCGCTGATTAGAAAAATAACCGAGATGTAAATTCATCACGTTATCAAAAACGGATTTTCTCAGATTCAATAAAGTATGAATCCGCAAATTTTCCATTATACGTTGGGATAAATAGCGAAATAAATTACTTATAAATACAGAAGCTACAATGACAATACATATATATTTTAAAGCATTATAAGCCCCTAAACGGTTATTTAGATCGTATGCAAAGTAATTAAAGTATCCCATTAAATCTGCAAAACCATCTGGTTTTGCAACAGGTTCAATAACTGCATCTTGAGAATTAAATAAGGTATGCAATAAAGGAGCAAGCAAAGCTAAATTTAAAGTACTGAATACTACCATTATCAAAGTACATATGATATAAGGAATAGCATATTTTTCAATGGGCTTCGCGAAAGAAAGTAGTCTAAAATATGTCTTCATGCAGATTACTAAGATTACAAATGTAACAAAAAATGTAACCTCATAAGTTTTTCGTCATAGAACGTATAAAATTGTTGCAAATAAATGTCAATCCTTTTGATCAAAAAGCATCTTTAAAATTATACTGAATGATATTTTTTATTTTTTTATAAAAATACTATGGATCTAATTTTCATAATATAGATAGTTTTCTTTTGTGACGATATCAATGGGCAAATACTGCTTTTTACTGACTTTCCGCTTTGCTATAAAAAATTCATAAAGCGTAAGAAAAGCTTTATATCCTTGCTCTAGAGGTTTAAGACAAATCAGGAAATCAATCCATCCCTCTTTTAAAAATTCAATATTATTTTTATAACAGCAAGTACCCACTAATTTTATATCCTTCACGTCTCGTAATTTTAGATACTTGGCAACATAATAAGCTCTTGAATTTATTACGTAAATTAATTTTGGATTATTATTCCTTAAATAATCATCCATAAAAAAAACAAACTCTTCAAATCCGGGTACTTCAATACTAACATTATCGATTTGACCATTAAAATCGCAATTTTCAAAATAATGCTCAAAACCTTTTATTTTCTTATCCATTTGATCAGAGGTATCTTTTTCTTTATTTATGTTTAAAACTAGTATGTTATCATTTCCCTTGATTAAATATTGACAAAGATGCCCGACAACTTTACCGGATTGGAAAAAATCTTGACCAATAAAACTTAAAGGTGAGACCATAGGTATTTCATATTCAATAAGCACAAACTGTACTTTTCTTTTTTCACATTTAACTGTAAAATCTATTGTTTCATCAATAAATATGGGTGAAACGATCGCACCATCGATACCACTAATAAGCATCTCTTCACTCTGGCGGATGAAACTTTGACGATCCTGATTATCAAAAAAATAATAGCGCGGGTCTACCCCAAAATCTCCGTACTCAGATAGCGCCTCCTGAATTCCAGATATTGGCGCATTCCAATATTCTATATCAGGATTAACCATAGGAATTAAAACCCCAAATTTAAATACCCTTTTAGATGCCAAACGCTTTGCAAGGATATTTGGTTTATAATCCATCTCTTCAATAATAGATAAGATTTTCTCCTTTGTTTTTTGTGCAACCCCAGTTCGATTATGTAAGACTCGGTCTACAGTAGCAATGGATACATTTGCTCGTCTTGCAATCTCTTTTACTCCAGATAATTCAGATGCTTTCATATATTTAATAAATAAAGAATTTTTTATAACAACATTTAATATTTTACCATTTAAACGAAAATACAATTTTAAATAGTTATATAATATTTTCTTTATGATTAATTTTAAATTAATTAGCTATTTATATGTTTAAACATATTTATAAATATTTCTAATCGACGTACTTACCTATATAAAATGATGATTGCCCTTAAATTGAATTAATATAAGTGGGATAGATAAATAATACATTATATAAGGTGAAACATTAAAATTCGTGAAGGCACTTATTAATAATTATATTTCATCTTTATTTAAAGTAGAAATCAATTCTTGTAAAAGGATGTAATAAAACTATAACAGCATATGAACTAATAAATATTTTAAAAAGTCGGTTTATTATTTATCATTATTAAAATAAAACCATTAAGATTTTATAATTTTAACGCCAAAATAATTCAAAAAATGGAAATAGAAGTAGCGAAGCGACTTCAACGAACTGAAGAATATTATTTTTCTAAAAAGTTGAGAGAAATCGATGAAATGAACAGGAACGGTGCTCAGGTAATTAACCTGGGTATAGGAAGTCCTGATCTGCCGCCGCATCCTGAAGTAATAAAGACTCTTCAAGAGCAGGCTGCATTACCAACTACTCATGGCTATCAAAGTTATAAAGGGGCACTTGCTCTTAGAAAAGCTATGGCAGATTGGTATAATCGATATTATCGTGTTCTCCTAAATCCCGAAACTCAAATTCTTCCGCTAATTGGATCTAAAGAAGGTATCGTACATATTTGTATGACTTATCTTCAAGAAGGTGATCTGGTATTGATTCCAAATCCGGGTTATCCCGCTTACTCGAGTGCTGTAAACATTGCTGGAGCCACTCCTATTACTTATAATTTGAAACCTGAAAATAATTGGTTGCCCGATTTGGAAGAATTAGAAAAGTTAGATTTAAATGCTGTAAAGCTAATGTGGATAAATTATCCCAATATGCCCACAGGAGCTCAAGCTACCAAATCCTTTTTTGAAGATATCGTTAGATTTGGAAGAAAACATCAAATCCTAATTTGTCATGACAATCCTTATAGCTTTATTTTAAATGATAACCCATTAAGTATTATGGAAGTTCCGGATGCTTTGGACGTTGCTATTGAATTGAATTCCCTTAGTAAATCTTCAAATATGGCTGGTTGGCGTATAGGTATGTTGGTTGCGAATGAACAGAGAATTAGTCAAATCATGAAGTTTAAGAGTAATATGGATTCAGGAATGTTTCTCCCATTGCAGATGGCCGCAGCAAAAGCCTTGAGTTTGGATAAAGACTGGTACACCCAATTGAATGAACAATATAACCTTCGACGGGAAAAAGTTTTCCAAATAATGGATTTATTAAACTGTGTTTATGACCCGCAACAGGTCGGACTTTTTGTTTGGGCAAAGATTCCAAATAAATATGAAAACGCTTATCAACTTTGTGATGATATTCTATATCATTCTCATGTATTTATTACACCTGGGGGAATATTTGGATCGGCTGGTGAACAATTTATCCGAATGAGCTTATGTGCCCGTATAGAAGTTTATGAGAATGCTATCGAACGCATAATGAATCCTGGAATTAAGTAACAACAATCTTATATAAATTATTTATTGAATTTATTTTAAAATGAATATAGCAATCGTCGGAATAGGTTTGATCGGTGGGTCCATCGGTATCCGACTAAAAGAAACCAAAACATTTGATAAAATTATCGGTGTTGAAAAAAATGAAATTAATCAAAAAAAAGCAATTCAATTAGGATTGGTTGATGAAATAGAATCGCTGGAGGATGCAATTAAATCTTCTCATGTTATTGTTCTAACAATTCCTGTTGATGCCATTATGTCCATATTGCCTGGAATATTAGATGTAGTAACGACTCAAGTAATTATTGATATGGGGTCTACAAAATCTAACATCTTAAATCTTATTAAAGATCATCCTAATCGCGGGCGTTATGTAGCGGCCCACCCTATGGCAGGTACGGAATATTCAGGTCCCGAAGCAGCAATTCCTGACTTATTCAAAGACAAAATGATGGTTTATGTGGAGGCCTTCCGATCTGATGAAGATGCTTTTGATGCAGCCGATTCTATTACAGAACAGTTGGAAATGAAAAGCTCTTTTATGACTGCAGAAGAACATGACATGCATACAGCATATGTTTCGCATATTTCTCATTTAACATCATTTGCATTAGCTTTAACGGTTCTTGAAAAGGAAAAATCACAAGGACGCATTTTTGAACTAGCCGGTTCAGGTTTTCAATCCACGGTTCGTCTTGCAAAATCTTCGCCGGATATGTGGACTCCAATAATTAAACAGAACAAAAGCAACGTTTTGGAAGTCTTGAAGGAACATATTAAACAGCTTCAATATATTCATGATAAGATTGAAAAAGAAGATTATGATGCTGTCTACAAATGGATGAAAAAATCTAACAAAATCAAAAGAATTATAAAATAATTATCATGCTAGAAAGGAAAGTTCTCAGTAATGAACTCGTCAAACTTATCCCTATGATCAAGGATGATTACGAATGGGTTTACGCAGCTGCCTCCGACCCGGATATTTGGTCACAACATCCTGACACTAACAGGTATACACCCGTTGGTTTCACTAAGTATTTCCAAAAATTAATGGATACTGATATCCCTTATCTTATCATTAATACAAAAACCGATGAAGTAATTGGAGCTACTACGTTCTATCAATATGATAGAATTGAAAAATCAATAGCAATTGGCTATACCTTCTTAGCAAAGGAATATTGGGGCGGTGAATTTAATAAATCCATTAAGTCTTTGTTAATCAATTATGCCTTTGAAAAATTAGATAAAATTATTTTTTATGTGGGGGCTGAAAATATTCGTTCCCAAAAAGCGTTAATTAAAATCGGTGCAGTAAAAGAAAAAGAAATAGTAGAAGCAGGAAGTAATAAATTTATTTATGCTATATACAAAGACAAGCTTAAATAGTAGAGATAAAAAACACTCAGAAATTTGAGAATTCAGTATTATCATATAGTTTTATTAATGGAAAGAAAGCATATTATCCATTACTTCTTTCCATTAATACCATTAGCATTAAACTTAAGATAAAC
The DNA here is from genome assembly GCA_040394615.1 of Sphingobacterium mizutaii. Lineage (GTDB taxonomy): Bacteria > Bacteroidota > Bacteroidia > Sphingobacteriales > Sphingobacteriaceae > Sphingobacterium > Sphingobacterium mizutaii_A. Next base: position 11,590 of record JBEBRZ010000045.1, on the reverse strand, counting down.
CGCTCATCATTTACTTCCTTATTTGTTAACTTCTTAACCGTAAATTTTCTCCCAAAAAAGGAAGGTTCCTTTTTAATTTCGAACATAGGTTCATCTAAATCATTTCTTAAGATATATGACGGGTTGAAAACATATCCTGAAAGCATACCAATAATAGGTAATTCACCAAATAAACCATCCCAAAGCTTAACCCATGGATTCTTCTCTTTTATGGTATGATCTAACTTATCTTCTTCATCTATCAAATTAAATGTTGATCGCCATAATGAACGAATGGATTTCCGCCTTACTTTCCCAATAATCTTATTACTATTATTCTTTATTGTAAAAGTCTGTTGAAAATCAATCAATTTGTTCGATATTAATTCATATAGTTTTTCTGCCTTACTCTCATCACTATAAACAATGATGTGATCGCGCCAAGAGAAAATCTTCTCTCTGACATAATAAATCGTATTGCCTTCAGCATCTTTAGCTGTAAAATCATTTGCCAGACTCGTAATGCGAAACTGAAAATGTAAGGGATATAATAAATCCTTCATAACGAAATCTATAACTTCCTAAAAATATTAATTATTGAACTTTAAAACCTAATTATTATTTTACATATTATAGTAATATAATGTAGTTGATTTATCGAACTACATTATACACATTTCTAATTACCTGATAAAAAGGTTTCTATATATTATTATAATTTAAAATGAAAAATAAATTTTTTATCTTTTTTATATTTATTAATTGTCTTTTCAATCTTGCGTTAAATGCACAGATTAAGCCTACATTCTATTTACCTAATGCTCATTCCCATAATGATTACACAAGAAACAATCCCTTCTTTTTGGCTTATGGATTAGGTTTTGGTTCTATTGAAGTAGATTTGTTTTTAAAAGATAATGAGTTATTTGTTGCTCATGAGCTTAATGAAATAGATGAAAAAAGAACATTTAAAAAACTTTACTTAGACCCAATTTTAGAAGCATTCAGCAAGAGTAAAGACGGCTATTTATATCCAAACAAGGGACAACTTCAACTTTTGATAGACCCTAAAACTGATGGAGGACCAATCCTCGAAAAGCTTACAACTCTGTTAAAAGAAAATCGAAAATTGTTTGATAGTAAAAACAATCCAAAAGCAGTTAAACTTATAATTAGCGGCAATAGACCAATGGCGTCTGATTTTCATAAATACGATGAAATATTTCTATTTGATGGTAATTTATCCGAAAATTATAATACCAAGCAACTAGAAAGAATTGGCTTAATAAGCGCTCCATTTAACTCTTTATCGAAATGGAACGGAATCGGAGAACTAACGCTTAAAGACATGGATCTTATTAAATCTAAAGTGGATTCAGTTCATCTTATTGGAAAAAGAATTCGATTTTGGGCAGCACCAGACACTCAAAAAACATGGGAGATATGGTTGAAAATGGGAATTGATTATATTAATACAGACAAGCCTTCTGAACTAAGTAAATACCTAATAAAGTACCCTAAAAATCAACCCTAAACTTATTAGCTATTTCAACACGAACAGAGTATAAATTAAGGTGTGCAATAAACTAAACTGGCTGCTTAGTATTTCCAGTTAAGTTTATCAAACAATTTAGACCATAACCAAATCGGACCAATAGTAAGTAGATTAAGGAAAGAATCTATACTTTTATTTAATTTAGCATTACTAAAGTATAAGGTAATTAAACTAATTATTGCAATAATTGAACATACTAAAATAACGGAAGGACCACCGTCACGTTCAATATATTCCAATTGAACAATAAAATAGCTCATTACACCAATTACAAGTAACATTGCATATGACAAAGTAGGAGCTAATTTTAAATAACAATAAATTACTATTGCAATAAAAAAAGATCCCCAATTTAAAAAAGTATGTAAATTTAATTTAACTAAAAAGTCAAATTGAGGAAATGGAATCATCCATACTAATCCCATTACTCCAAAAAAGAAAAGAAATAATAATATAGAGTTCAAGATCTGATTCCCCTTTCCATATGTTTGATCTAACTGATAAAAATACTTCTCAATAGGTCTTGTGAATTCTGGGTTTTTATGAATTCTATTCTCCTTTTTTTTCATGTTACAAAGGTAAATATTATTAAGATAACATTGCACCCTTTCTATAGGCATAGTAAAACAAGATTGGTAAGACAGCAAAAGACAAAATCAAACAAATTAACAAACCTCCAACAATCATGATTGCTAATGGTTTCTGTACTTCGGATCCCATACCAGAAGATAACGCAGCCGGCAATAATCCCATAGATCCCATCAAAGCTATCATAACAATTGATCTTACTCTACTCTTAACACCTAGATTAATTGCCTCCTTCAACGAATTATTCCGCAGATAATCTTTCATCACTGCGATTAAAATGATACCATTGATCGCATTGACGCCAAATAATATAATCAATCCTATTCCAGCCGATATACCGAAAATTGTTCCTGATATCCACAACGAAAGGAAACCACCAATAAAAGCAAATGGAATAGTAACTGAAGCAATAAAGGTATCTTTAATATTGCCAAAATTGCTATACAATAATAATAAAATCAATCCCAAAGAGATCGGAATCACCAGCATCAATTGTTTCGTAGCTCGTTCCTTACTTTCAAATTCACCTGCCCATTCCATGTGGTTTTCCTTTGGAAGTTTTACTTCTTTGGAAACGATTCTCTTTGCATCTGCAATTGTATTACCTAAATCTCGTCCCGAAATGCTAAATCCAACTCCTATATACCGACTATTACCTTCACGATAAATAAATGCAGGACCAGTTATATAACCTATTGTGGCTATCTCTTGTAGTGGAATATTTTCGCCTGAACTGGTTGGTATAAGGATATTACCTATTTTCTCTGCAGAATCCCTATATTCTTCATTAAATCTCAATACAATGTCAAACTGTCTATCATTTTCATAGAATTTTGTTGCGGCCTGACCACCGATTGTCATCGCAATCACCGCTTGTACATCTTTTGTAAAAACTCCATATTTGGCCATCTTAGAATCATGTAACTGTATTCTCAATTCAGGCAACCCAATATTTTTATAAACATTGATATCTGTAATGCCCTCCACCTTAGAAATAGAGCCTGCAATCTGATTTGCATAATCCTCAAGCTTATAAAGGTCATTACCGAAAATTTTTATTACCAAAGCGCTTTTAACACCAGCTACATACTCTTCCACATTATCTTGGATAGGTTGACTAAAACCAAAATTTACACCAGGATATTGTTCCAATTTATCTCGCAGCTCTTCAATAATTTCTTCTTTTTTTAGCCCTCTAGCCCATTCGCTTTCCGCTTTTAATTGAACATTAAATTCAATATTAAAAAACCCAGTTGGATCAGTGCCATCATTGGGCCTGCCGGTCTGAGTTAATATGAAATCAATTTCCGGACATGTACCTTCCATTACCTCCTTCATTTCCTTTGTCAATTTACTCGATTCATCCAAATTTATACTATTAGGAAGAGTCGCTCGGATATATATAGCACCTTCATTTAATTGTGGTAAAAACTCAGAGCCATAACTCATAAATTTAATGACACATAACCCCAAAATACCAACAAATAAACATATAGTTAGTCGTTTAAATTGCATTGACTTCTGGTACAGGCGGTAAATTGACTTATTAAAAAATTTGGATATGAAATTCTCTTTCTCTTTAATATTCTTAGTAAATAAAAGCTTACACATCGCTGGTACATACGTTAAACTCAATATTAAAGAACCAAGCAATGCATATCCCAAAGTGAAGGCTAAAGGACTGAACATTTTTCCTTCAACTTTCTGAAATGAAAAGATTGGAAGTAAAGCGACAATTAAAATTAATAATGCAAAAAAGATATATGAGGCTACCCCTCCAGCACTCCTCTTAATAATTCCTAATTTACTCATCTTTTCAAACCTCTCAGGACCAACTTTATGGGATACAGTGGCCAATGAAACAAAAACAGCCTCCACAATAACTAAAGTTCCTTCCAACAATAAACCAAAATCCAATGAGCCCATTGAAATCAAATTTGCAGGTAAACCTTGTATTTTCAACATGATAATTGCAAAAAGAAAGGACAATGGGATAACTGAAGCAACTATGAATGTTGATTTCCAGTTATAAAGAAAAATGAAAACAATTAATGAGACCAATAATACGCCCTCTATAATATTTTTAGCTACCGTTTTAACAGTACTATTCACTAACGAGGTTCTATCGACAACTGTCTCAATCTTAATATTATCAGGTAATATGCGACTATTAAGTTCTTCAATTTTATCTTTCAGATTAGCAATTACGGCCGAAGGATTCTCCCCCCTAAGCATAACTACAATTCCTTCTACAACATCATCATCTTCTTTAAACCCGACCTTGCCAAGCCTTGGTTTATTTGATATTACAACCTCTGCTACATTTTTAATTAATACGGGAGTAGAACCGTTTAATTTAATAGTGATATTCCCAACATCTTCAATCTTATCTAATAAACCAACTCCTCGAACAACGTATGCTTGATCTCCTTGTTTTATCACGTCGCCACCAACATTTATATTAGATTTGGAAACTGCATCAAAAACATCTAAAGGAGTCAAGTTGAAATTTTTCAATTCAGTGGGGTTGATTTTAATTTCATAAATTTTCTCCTCTCCTCCGAAGCTAATCACATTGGCAACGCCAGGGACACTCAGAAGCTCTCGTTCAATTAACCAATCTTGTATAGCAGAAACTTCCTTAAGAGGTAAATCACTCCTTAAAATATACCTGAAAATTTCTCCTGTTGCCCCAGACGGAGGTTCTATTGATGCATCAGCGTCTTCCGGTAATTCAACACCCGAAAGCTTATTTGAAACATATTGTTGAGCATAGAAATCTTCTACCCCATCTTCAAACTGAACAGTTACTACCGATAAACCAAATAACGAAATAGATCTTATATTGGTTTTTCTTGGGATGCTATTCATTTCTTTAGAAATGGGGAGAGTAATTAATTTCTCCACTTCTTCAGCACTTCTTCCATGCCATTGGGTAATAATTCTTGCCCTGGTATTAGTCACATCAGGAAAGGCTTCAATAGCAGTATTTTTTAATGCGTATACCCCAACAAATAATAAAGCAATTGTCGCAAATAATATAAAAGTGCTGTTTTGTAGTGAGAAGGTAACTAGATTTTGAACCAATTTCTTCATCATTATTTATTTCTTAATTGTTCAAATATTAATAAAGCATTAGATCCAATTACTTTTTGATTTGGTTGTAATTTTCCAGAGATATAGGTAAACTCTTCATTCTTAGCTAAGATTTCTACCTTTTGACATTCAATTTTACATTCTCCATTATACACTATAATAAAATTCTCATTATTACTGAATACAAGCGATTTATTTGGTACAGCAAGAGCCATTTCATTTTTTCTTTCGATTTCAAAAAGTATATCCGCACTTAAGCCGGGCATGAGATTTAAATTTCGATTTTCAAGAATAACCCTTGCCTTCATGACATGCTCATCAGCATCAAATACATTATAAATTTTATCAATTTTCCCGTTATAAATCTGATCAGGATAAGCAATAGTTCTTACCTTCACTTGATTACCGGTAGCGATATATTTCAAATTACTGGCATAAACATTCACCATCACCCACACTTCTTTTAGATTAGATATGGTAAATAATGATTCACTATCTTGAGTTATTATTTGTCCAGGACTAATATCCTTTTGTATAATGTATCCATCTTTTGGTGCTAGGACTTGAAAAATACTTTCTCCAATAGCATGATAGAGTTCAAGAGACTGATCAATCCTACTTAATTCGATTCTTGCTAACTCCAAATCATGCTCAACTTTTAACATTTCAGGTTCAGAAATCATTCCGTCCTTGAGCAGAGTCTTTTGCGTATGTAATAATCTCTCTAATAACAAAATCTGATTATTCTGGGATTTCTTCTGTTGAAATAAAGCTTGAATTTCAGTTGATTTAATTTCTGCTAAGACTTGACCTTTTTTAACTTGATCACCAAGTTCAAATCTTACTTTTTCTACAACACCCATTAATAGACTTCGGAAACTAACTAAATCATTTTCATTGTACGCTATCTTTCCTGATAATGAAAGTTGTTCAACAATAGGTCTGACATTCACTTCAACTAGATCAGTGGTTCGCTTCATTTGCTCATTTAAACAAAAAAATTCTGCTTCATCTGTCTGTTTTTTCTGCTGTTCATGGTTGCTTACGCAACCCGAACAACAGATTAAAAAAATAGTGATTACTATAGGAAAAACTTGAAATTTCATTTTTATAAATCTTTACCTACCAAGTATTGGAGATGTTCATATGTATTTAAATAGTTTTCTTTAACCGCAAATAAAATCTTCTTAGCCTCTCGATAAGATTGAGAGAAATCAATAAATTCTAATAACGTTATTTGTTTATCTTCAAGATGTTTGGCATAATTATCCAATATTTCATTTTGAATAATTCCAGAATCTTCCCGCCATTGTTTTATGTGATTTTCATACAGATTAAGAAGACTGACCAAGCGATCCAATTCATTCATTAATTCATCTTTTCTTAACCTTAATACCTTTTGGTTCTGCTCAATTTGCAATTTTGCTGCTTGAATATTTCCTTTGTTTCTATTGAACAAAGGAAGATCGATTCCTAAGCCAAATCCAATAAAATTATTCATCACATTACCTCCTCTCTCATAATTGATTAACATATTAAGATTGGGTATTTGCTGGGCTTTTTCCAAAACATATTGCTGCTCAGAAATATTAATTTCATTATGTAATGATTTTAATGAAATATTGTCCCTCAGAATATCATCTTTTAAAGCAAATGGTAAAACTTTAAACGAAATATCAAATGACTTGTTTATTTCAAGTTGCTCAGGCAGTAGTTGTGGCAGAGTACAGAGAATTCTTAAGTATTTTATCTTTTCCAGTTTCTCCCCTTCAAGGTCAATTAATTCATTTTGAATACCTCTCAATTCCATGTGTATTCTATAATAGTTTACCTGAGAAATATTCTTTTTGTCCGCCTGAATTTTATATTGTTTATCTAATTGCTTAAATAATTCAAGCATTTCTTTCAGCTGGGTTTCTTGAAGTTGTATTCTGCAAAGACTATAAAAATTAGATCGTAAATCAAATTTCAATTGTCTTATTATCTCTTCAAATTCTAAATGAGCAGCATTTTTTTCAAGAGTTCTAATAGCAATTCTTTTCTTCCGTTTGCCAGCTGTTTCAATTAGTTGCTCTAAATCAATATTAATTTGCTGCCGGCTCCCATAATTTCCTATTAAATTTGGCATACGCTCAAAAGATTCATTGCTCCATAAATTGATATTATCAATATTAAGAGTTGGATTTGGCCATAGTTTTTCTTGTATAATTAACGCGTCTACTTTATTAACTTGAAATTTAGCAGCAATAAGCTGTAAATTATTTGTTAGGAAACGAGTCTCCAGCTCCTGTAAAGAATAAGTCTGCCCATGAAGTGGTATCATATAACAGTTTAATAATAGAAATAAATAGATATGTTTCACCTTTGAAGATTTGTGTACAAACCTAACATTTGCACATTAAGGCGAATTTTAAATTCGATTAGAATTTGATTAGAACTTTAATATTACCCATGTTCCATTTTCATGGTTTTGTATGATTAGCTCAATATTATGAAGACTGAATATTATATTCGCCATTGACAAACCAATCCCTTTTCCTGGATAATTTTGAGTATTAGCTCCTCTAAAGAAATTTTGCATAACATTCTTTAGATCAGTTTCTGAAATCCCTATACCTTGATCTTTAATTATAACCTGTAACCTTTCAAAGCTCTCCTCAAAAATCACTTTAACAGGCTTATTGTTAGAATATTTAATCGCATTCTCAATAATATTATTAAAAGCCAAAACTAATAGTTTATCATTTCCCTGAAAACCTAGAAGGTCAGTATTTTCAACTTCAATATTAACTTCTACATTAGCCTTATGATATAGTACTGCATTCTCAATTGATTGCCACACAATTTCATCTATTCTCAGATTTGTAAATTCAAAAGTTGTTTTGGCTCCCGATAAAAGCATCATCTGCTCCAATGTTTCTTCTAAATCACGAGTATATTGCTGTAATTCACTTATAACAACTTTATAATCTCCAATACTTCTTTCTCTTTGTTTAGTAACCTCCAGCGTTCCTAATAGTGCTGTTATCGGTGACCTGAGCTCATGGGATACGTAATCGATAAAATTCTTCTGCACATTGAAAGTCTGGGCTATTCTGTCTACAAAAAGATTATACGTATGTACTAAATCCTGAATTTCAGAATAAGATTTTTTTAGTTTAATTGGTGTTTCAAAATTTTCACTATTTCTGATTTTAATTTGGGCTATAAAATCAATTATTGGTTTATAAGCAATGTAACCAAGAAATCTAGAAAAAAAATATATTATAAGCATTCCGACAAGAAATGAAATAACAAGAATATGTAAGAGAGATTCCATTTGATTGTTGAAGTCATTTTTGCTTTCTCGAGTAACTATAACAAAATCACCTTCATTATCACTGTAAAAAATTCCATTATAAAAATATTCTTGCGTCGAAAAAAAAGATTGTTTATCTAAACGAACTTCCGCAAAGAAATCATTTGATATGTCCTTTAAACTTAACATGTCCCCGGCTTTCCGATGATTTAAACTATCGACTACGATAATATTTTTTCTAGAAATTGTCTTCTGCAATTGTCTTTTAATATTCTCATGTTCTAAACTACTAAGTTCATCTTGTTCCAAATAATAAATAGCAGCTAATAATGACTTGCTACTCAAAGCATTTCTTTCCAATTTTTCCATCTGAACGTAGTATGAAAAATATATAGCAATGGAAATGAATAAAGTAATTATACTGAAGATGAAAATAGAATACAAAGAGAGTCTATGTTTTAATTTCATATATCATATTTAAAAATATAACCTATCCCCTTTACAGTAGAAATATACTTTGATTCTTTATCATCAATTTTATTCCTTAGATAGGAAATATAAACATCAACGACATTACTATGGTTATCAAAAGTAATTCCCCAAACGGCATTTAGAATTTGCATCCGACTTACTGTCTTATTAAGATTTCCTACTAAATACAGTAATAGTTTATATTCTCTTGGTGACAAATCAACAATCTCATTGTTTAAATAAACTTTATATTGATTGGTATCTATTTGAAGTTTACCAAATGATAATATTGGGTTTTTAGGTTGATCCAGTAATTTATAATTCCTTCGTCTACTAAGTGCATTTATTCTCGATAATAATTCTTCAAAATGGAAAGGCTTGATTAAATAATCATCAGCTCCATAATCTAACGAGGAAACCTTATCCTGAATAGAATTTAAAGCACTTAACATTAATATTGGAGAAAAAACCTGTTTATATCTTAAGGTTTGGACTAATTGTATCCCATCAATTCCGGGAAGCATAATATCTAATATGATGACGTCCCAATCCGTTCTTAGGTATTCTTCTTGTAAAGCATCTTCAGCACTTTTACATAAGGTCACTAAAAAACCAACCTCTTCAAGACCTTTTATAAGAAAAGAGCTGATACGATAATCATCTTCAACAATTAAAATCTGCATATGAAAGTATTTGTAAAGTTACCCAATTACTCATAAAATGACTCAGTTATAAGGTACTTCTAATCAATTTCTAATCTTAAAGTATTAAAATAGAAAAAGCCCGCTTTTTAGCAGGCTTAATTCTTCAATTAAAAATAATTAATTATTTCGCATAAGAAACAGATCTTGTTTCTCTTATTACAGTAACTTTTATTTGACCGGGATAAGTCATTTCAGTTTGAATCCGATTTGAAATATCCGCAGCTAAAATCTCAGCCTGTGCATCTGAAACCTTTTCACTTTCAACAACAACACGTAATTCACGTCCGGCCTGAATTGCAAAAGTTTTATCGACGCCTGGATATGATAAAGCTAAATCTTCTAATTCCTTTAATCTTTTAATATAACTCTCAACAACTTCACGACGCGCGCCTGGACGTGCACCTGAAATCGCATCACAAGCCTGAACGATTGGAGAGATCATAGAAGTCATCTCAATTTCATCATGGTGAGCTCCAATTGCATTACAAACATCAGGATGCTCCTTATACTTCTCAGCTAATTGCATACCTAGGATAGCGTGAGGTAATTCCGGATTATCATCGGGCACCTTCCCTATATCGTGTAAGAGACCTGCACGTTTTGCATGCTTAACATTCAGACCTAATTCTGCTGCCATTGTCGCCGCAAAATTTGCAACTTCTCTTGAGTGTTGTAATAAGTTTTGTCCATATGATGAACGATATCTCATCCGACCAACCATCCTGATTAATTCAGGGTGCAAACCGTGGATTCCCAAATCAATAACAGTACGCTCTCCAATTTCTACAATCTCATCTTCAATTTGAGTACGAGTCTTTGCAACAACTTCTTCAATACGAGCTGGGTGAATACGTCCATCTGTTACTAATCTATGTAAAGATAAACGAGCTATTTCTCTACGAACAGGATCAAATCCTGAAAGGATAATTGCTTCGGGGGTATCGTCAACAATAATTTCTACCCCTGTAGCAGCTTCTAAAGCCCTGATATTTCTTCCTTCACGTCCAATGATACGACCTTTAATTTCATCGTTTTCAATATTAAAGATAGAAACTGTATTTTCAATCGCAGATTCTGTTGCTGTACGCTGAATTGTCTGAATTACTACTTTTTTTGCTTCTTTCGATGCTGTCAATTTAGCTTCATCTACAATATCTTTAATCTGCATAATAGCCTGAGAACGTGCTTCCTCCCTTAAGGAATTAACCAATTGTTCTTTAGCTTCATCAGCAGATAATCCAGCAATACTCTCCAACTGTTTTATATGTTGACCTTTTAACTGCTCTACTTCTTCCTTCTTTTTATCATTGAGCTCAATCATCTGATCCAGTTTCTTGGTTTTTGCATCTAATTCCTGCTTTTCGCGGTTAAGATTTTCCAATTTTTGATTCATTGATTGTTCCTTCTGACGGACCGAATTTTCCTTTTGAGAAATTGTATTATTTTTCTGATTTACTTCTTTCTCATGTTCAGCTTTTAATTGAAGAAACTTTTCCTTTGCTTCTAATTGACGCTGTTTTTTGATATGTTCCGCTTGTTGCTCCGCCTCTTTAACAATTTGTGCAGCTTTATCATTCGCTGATTGCTCTTGTTTTTTGAATAACATCTGCAAAAGATATCGTCCAATAAAAACACCTACAACCAGGGAAATTATTATTGATATAGTCGTTGATAACTCCATTTATTATTATTTATAGTTTGATATGTTAATCTTAATAGCATTCATTCAAAAAAAACCGCAATTAAATATATCGGGTACCATGTATTATTAAACTTCGATTACACATGATTTGAGCGTATGATCTTGACCTAGATGGCTTTCGCAAAATGGAATACATCTTTAATATTGCTCGTGATATTGAAGCGTTAAGTTTAAAATAGTGACAACCCGAATTTAAT
>JBEBRZ010000044.1:0-30662 GCA_040394615.1 Sphingobacterium mizutaii | reverse complement strand
ATTTTTTATAAAATATAGCAATACGGCTCTTATGCCTAATAAATAGGTCATTCTGCTGTAAAAACTGTCTAGTTTAATACTCTCTTTTTGGGAATATTTTGAGGTATTTGAAAGGGTATAAGTTGGATTATTGGGCTGCAATATTCGTTGTTTAAATAATAGGATACAAAGAGGACTTCGGTTTTATCGGGTAGTTTTCTTTTAAGGTCTTAAAAAATCTCGTATTTACTTGATTTTCCTCAAGTATAAATGGTAAGTAAATTTGACTATTATGCACCGTAAGTTCATAATAGCCGAATAATATCTGATTATTCTTTTGTACGGATTTCACAGCTTTAACTTGTTGAATATCGCTCAATAAATTGAAAAGGATCTTATTACCACTTAGCCATTCGATCACGACATCGTTCGTGTTAGGATTAAACCAAATCCTTTGATCCTTAACATATTTCAGTTGATTATTCAACAGAAATAGTTGACTCATCAAATAAATACTTAAAGGCAACGCAATCAGAATAATCTTTATCTTCATTGCCAAGAAAATCGTTACGGCGAATAAGAGGAGACCAATACCGGCACTTATAAACGTATTTTTTATCGTCTTTTGGATAATTCTGGCACCACTCTCTAATAAAATATATCCCTGCTTATTACTACGTTGAACAGCTGTGGAATTCCCTTTCATCATGACTCTTCGAGAAATGAAATAAATCAAAATTGCCACAAGTATGAAAATAAGCAGGAATTTATTCATCTTTAATATTGTTCAGATTCGTTAGGGTAGTTTCCTGATTTAACATCAGCTATATATTGCGAAGCCGCTTTATTGATTTCTTCATTAAGGTTAAGGTATTGTCTTAAAAACTTCGGCTTGAATTCTTGAGTTATACCTAACATATCATTTACAACTAGAACCTGTCCGTCACATCCATTTCCGGCACCAATTCCTATAGTGGGGATTTCTAAGGATTTTGAAACCTCTTCTGCTAATTTAGCGGGAATCTTTTCTAACACGATAGCAAAACAGCCTGCCTCCTGAAGAGCTAATGCATCTTCTTTCAGTTTATCAGCTTCTGCATCTTCTTTGGCACGAACACCAAAGTCTCCAAATTTATAAATTGATTGCGGTGTTAAACCTAAATGACCACAGACAGGAATGCCGGATTGAACTATTTTCCGAATGTTATCTATAATTTCTGTTCCACCTTCTAATTTTAAAGCATGCACTCCTGACTCCTTCATCATACGTACAGCAGCTTTATAAGCATCCTCTGTAGCACCCTGATATTCACCAAAAGGAAGATCAGCAATAACCATCGCTCTTTTAGCAGCCCTAGCTACTGCGGAGGCGTGATAAATCATGTTGTCCAATGTAATAGGCAGTGTGGTTTCGAATCCTGCAAAGACATTCGCAGCAGAATCTCCTACTAAAAGAATATCAATTCCTGAATCATCCAGAATTCTAGCAGTAGAATAATCATAAGCTGTAAGCATACTGATTTTCTCGCCTTTGTTTTTCATATCGCGAATAATAGAGGTAGTAATTCGCTTGATCACTTTATTTACTGACATGTTGATTGCTTTTAATGCAAAAGTAGACATTTTTACAGGAGTATCAACCTGAATGATAACCTATTGCTTAAACTACGCTGAATAATAGAAAATTAGCACTTAATTCTTATTTTTGCATTATGGTTCAACAAGAAAAAAATCTATTTAAATTTCCAAAATTTAACGAACTGATCATACATGAGGATGATAACCTTATTGTAATCAATAAACCACCATTTGTAGCATCCTTAGATGCCCGTGGGGGAGACGAAGTAAACATTCTTCGATTAGCTAAGAATTATTACCCCGATGCGCAGGTGTGCCATCGCCTCGATAAAGATACATCCGGAGTGTTATTAATTGCCAAGAATCCTGAAACTTATCGATTAGTATCGATAGAATTTGAAAAACGTCGGGTGGATAAAACCTATCATGCGATTATTGCCGGGACACATATTTTTGAGAATTTAAAAGTTGATCTGCCAATTCTTAATCAGGGGAATAAGAATGTAACCATTGACAGGTATAATGGGAAACCAGCCGAAACAATTTTCAACAGCTTAAAGTATTTCAAAAATTTCACCTTAGTAGAATGTAAGCCTATTACAGGTAGAATGCACCAAATTCGAATTCATTTGGCTACTCAACATGCAGCTATTGTAGGCGATGCCATGTACAAAGGAAAACCTGTCTTCTTATCTCAAATTAAAAGGAGAGGATATACCTTATCTAAGGATCAAGAAGAATTACCAATAATGAAACGTTTTGCTTTACATTCAAAATCTGTAAAGTTTACGCTTAATGGTAAAGAGTATGCTTTTGAAGCCGATTACCCGAAAGATTTTGCTACCTTGTTAAAACAACTGGAGAAATTTGATTCTTAATCATGACAGAAAAGAAAAATAATAAGAAAAACATAATTTCGTGGGTTATTATTGCTGTTTTAGCATTAGTTGTCCTTTTACCATCCACGAGAAGTATTCTACAACAGGGCTTAATGAAGATAGGTTTGTTTAAGCCTGATATACCTGCACAGAACTCAGAAACTTCTAAACCGATAAGTCCAATGGTCATGACGGATGCCGTTACGTTATCAGATGAATCCGGCAAAACCCTACAAACTTCAGAACTAAAGGGGAAGGTTGTATTTATCAATTTTTGGGCAACATGGTGCGGTCCTTGTCGTGCGGAAATGCCTTCGATCCAAAAGTTATATGATAAATATAAAGACAATGATCAGGTACAATTTCTTTTAGTTGAAATTGAGCATGACCTTGAAGGAGCTAAAAATTTTATGACCAAAGAGAAATTGGACTTGCCAATTTATTTTCCGGAGAGTGAAATTCCTGAAGCATGGTTAAGTAATGCTATTCCATCAACCGTAGTGTTAAATAAACAAGGTATGTTAGCTTTTGATCATAGAGGAATGGCTGACTATTCTACCAAAGAATTTGAAGATTTTCTGATTTCATTAATCAATCAATAACAATGACTAAGCAAGAGCTAATTGCAAACATAAAACGCAAGAAAAGCTTTTTATGTGTTGGTTTAGATACCGATATTACTAAAATTCCCGAACATCTTTTAGCTGATGAGGATCCTATTTTCTCATTTAACAAAGCAATAATAGAGGCTACAGCTGATTTATGTGTAGCTTATAAACCTAATATTGCTTTTTATGAAAGTTATGGCGTAAAGGGATGGGAATCCTTGCGGAAAACTTGTGAGTTACTACCCCAGGATTGTTTTAGTATTGCTGACGCCAAACGAGGCGATATAGGAAATACCTCAAAGATGTATGCTCAGGCATTTTTCAATCCGGAATCTTCAGGTTTAAATTTTGATTCCATCACAATAGCTCCTTATATGGGGGAAGATTCTGTAACACCCTTCTTAGATTTTAAAGGGAAATGGGCAATTGTTTTGGCATTAACTTCAAATCAAGGTAGTTTGGATTTTCAGAATTTTCAAAATACAGAGGGAAAGCAATTGTTTGAAGAGGTAATTGATAAAGTGAATACATGGGGAAGCTCTGAAAATATTATGTATGTGGTAGGAGCGACACGTGGAGAAGCCTTTGTAAAAATAAGGGAGCATGCACCTGATCATTTTTTGCTGGTACCGGGAGTGGGAGCTCAAGGAGGGTCCCTAGCAGATGTTTGTCAATATGGGATGAATAAAGATTGTGGACTATTGGTTAATAGTACACGTGGAATCATCTATGCTTCAAAAGGAAAAGATTTTGCTGAGAAAGCGCGTGAAGAAGCTATTATACTACAAAAAGAAATGCAAGAACAGCTTGATATTCATCAGGTTATCTAATTATATATAAATAATACCCCTTCTTTTTTATAAAATCTGAATCTTTGGCATAATAATTTGAGGAGATGCAGAGTTAAAGAATTTTATGAAGAAAGTAAGGTCTAAGCTTGTTTTTTGTGGTCTATTGTCAGTGGCTGCCTGGTTGAGCAGCTGTAGCTCGGTTTATTTACCAAATGTTCCGGCAACTCCTATGTTCAACAATAAGGGTGAAGGATATATTGCCGCTCATGTAAACCCTAAGGGGAATCTAAGTGGAAATGTTGGTATCGCTTTTACAGATCATTTAGCCATTATTGGTAATGGTTCATATCTCAATTATTCATCAGACAACAATGATTTTAAACAACATCTCTATGAAGGAGGTTTGGGTTATTACACTGTAGTTGGTAAAGCTAAACGCAGCGTCCTAGAATTTTATGCCGGATATGGCATAGGGTCTACTACTGATGTAGATAAACGTGCAAGCACAACGGGCACTGACCCAGTAGAAACGAGAGATCTTGATTTTAATAAAATCTTTGTACAGGCTAATTTTTCGTCTACCCGAAAAAATAAGATTAACCTTTTTGGAAATAAGAGAACATTAAACTTTGGGACGGCAATTCGTCTAAGTAGAATAAAGATGGATCGTTTTGAATTAAACGGAATATCAAGTCAGTTAGAAGAGAATTTGTATATAGAGCCTGTGTTTTTCACGAGATTAGAACTAAATAAAGGCTTTCAAATTCAATATACGAATGGGTGGAATATCGGGTTAATGGATAATCAATATTTAAAACCTGGCAATGCTGTTTTTACGTTAGGGCTGATTTATAATTTTGGAAGAAAGTAAAAAAATATGAAAAAGATAGTAGGAGTATTAATGCTAAGCCTCATTTTGATGATTTCAGGGTGTCAGGTAAACAAAAAAGCGCAGATAAAAGCCTTAGCAGATTGTGAGTATGATGTTGAATCTGTAGATCAGGTTCTATTTAATGGAAAAAATCTTGATTCATATAAGGGATCTGACGGAAATTATAATATGTCCTCTATAGCAGGTCTTGCTGTCGCATTATTCAGTAAAGAACTCCCGCTAGAAGGTAAAGTAAATTTAAAAATTACTAATCCGGAGGCTAAGAAAGCAGCATTTAATTCATTTAAATACGTAATCGAAATTCAGAATTCTCCGCTTTTTGAAGGAACAGTTAATCAAAATGTTGATCTTAATCAAGGTGAAAGTGCAATTGTACCTATGACTTTTAAGGCTAACATATTTAATAAAGCAAAGGAAAATGGATTTGATAAATTCTTTGATGAACTTCTGAATAAAAAATCAGAAGGCTTTATGGTATTAAAAATAAAACCTTCTATACGTGTTGCCGGTCAGAATATTTATTATCCTTCCTATATTACTGTAGATAAAAATTTTGGAAAGAGAATATTTAGTCTCTTTAAATAAATTAATAAGGTTTTGATGAGGTATTAATTTATTTTTATTTCCTCTACTAATTTGCCTTCCTGGTTATAAATGCTAAAAGTTCCTTCATTATCATTTAGGTTTGCCTTGATGATGTTTACATTGGAATTTATAATAACAGGAAAGTGGATTGTATCATCTGCTTTTAATATTTCATGTTTATGAAGATGCCCACTCAACATAATTTGTGCTCCAGCTTTATTTAAAATAGGAACAAATTTATTTCTAATGTCTTCCATTCCATGCCATCCTAAAATAGGAGGAATGTGGCAAATAATAATTTTGTATTTCGCGTTTTTATAAGCGGGACTTTGTACAGCTTTCGCTAACCATTTTGCTTGTTCGCTGCGGTATGCATCCATGTCAACAATTCCCGAATATTCTATATCTGAATCCGGCTTATCTTCTCCACAATCTAATACGACGAAGCAAGCATTTCCTTGATTAAACATATAATATAATTCACCTGAGCTTGTAGGGAAATATTTAGGGTAAGCCACAGCGAAAGGACCGCGGGTTTCGTGGTTTCCTCTTGCGTAATACATAGGTTTTTCGCTGGCAAACAATTTAATCGCATTGTCCATAAATCCAGTAAACATCTGCTCTTCGTTTAACAGGTTATCAACCATATCGCCATTGAATACAATAAAATCTGTATTTTCCAGATCAATCTGATTAATCAAGTTGGTCATGACATCATTTTTGCCATGAATATCATTGATTACCGCAAAGGAAACTGTTGCTTTTGGAGCCGGTGTCGAGAAGGTTAAAGGCTGTTCTCTATACACATTTGTAGCGACATAATCACCGTATTGAACCTTTGTTCCTTCGTGTTTTAGCACTTCTTGATTATAAACGCGATACCTATACTTCGTTCCGGGTTTTAGTCCATTCAGATTTACTTGGTGAACCGTTCCGACATTTTTAAAGCCATATTTGCCTGAAAATAATTTTGGACGTTCCTGTTGATAAAAATGGGTTTGGTCATCAGGAGCTAATTCAACCCATCCGATTGCATCTTTATTTGTAGTCCATAGTATAGAGACTGTAGAATCGGTTAAAGCCTGAATATAGGGTAAATGACTAATTATTATTTTCTCTTGGGCCTTGAGATATTGCGTGCAAAAAAATAATAAAGCAATAGAAAGAGGGAAGCTAAATCTGTTCATGGCTATAATTCGTAATAGGTTAAGTTTCGATGAATATAACGCAATTTAATGAGTATAGAATTGCTTTGCAATTTGTCGATATAATTATTACGATTAACTTTTGATGGAGATTTTTAGGTAAGCGTCTTTTTTATACTTTCTTTATACATATCAAATGTGTAAACATTGTAAGGAAGTATTTTCTTGGCAAAATATTTAGAAATTAAACAACATACAATTAATGGGATAATTAACGTGTAGCCATTCGGTACAATATTGCAGACTAAGAAAATAGAAGTAAAAGGAGCATAGATTGCCGCAGAGAGGGCAGCGCCGGCTCCAATTAGCGCATAATTGATTGGGTTTACATCTATGTGTAGAACGTTTTGGCAGAAAAAAGCCATGGCAAATCCCAAAAAGGCTCCTGCTACAATACTAGGTGCAAAAACTCCTCCATCTCCTCCAGCTCCTAATGTGAGAGATGCAGCTAATGGTTTCAGTAAGACCAGCAATAACAAATAAGGGATTGTTACAGAACTAGAATTGACTACTTCCTTTAGTCCATGATAGCTGTCTCCAAAAAGTGCAGGAAAGTAGAAGATCATTAACCCTACGGTCAAAGCGCCTAAATTAACTCTCATGAAATTATTGGTTATATTACCAAAGATACCTTTGATTTTAATAACCATTACCGTGAAGCCGACAGCAAAGAGTCCTGCAAGAATACTCAGAATAAAGAAGAATGGAAGTGAGTGCCATTTCCAATCATTTATATATTTAGGAATCAGTGGTTCATTTCCTAAAGTGTAGATGAAGATGGCTGCCACCAAAGTTGAAGCGACACAACTAATTAAAATAGTTTTCTTGAATTTTCTACTGATAACTTCTATTCCAAATAATAACCCGGCAAGTGGACTTGAAAATAGAATGGCAACACCTGCGGCAGTTGCAGCACATATTAACTCGCGTTTATAAAGTTTAGCAGAGAAGTTTTTCTTGTAAAGTTCATTACCTATCGTAGCAGTTGATACAACGGTCGAAACTTCTATTCCGGTAGAACCCCCAAAAATTACAGTTATAAATCCATGGATAAAGTGGGAAGGGATTTTGAAAAAAGGGAGATGATCTTTTCTACGATCAATTGTGTTATAGATTTCGGTTATGCCTTTATTTTTGCGTGCTTGAAATAAATGTTTTCGCATAAAATACAATATGGTGATACCGATGGTGGGTAAGACAATAAAGTAAAGGCTATTTGTTTTAGATATATAGTTGAAAATAAAATGTTCAGTATGTTCTGTAATATATCTTAATACGGATGCAAGAACTGAACTCAATAAACCAACTAATAAGGAAATTGTAAATAGTTTGAAATAATTTTGCTGAATAACTTTTTTTCTATCCATTTTTCGTGTAATCATATTGTATCCTTAGAGAGGATATGGAAGGGAATACTTTTAAAAATTAAGCGTATTCGAATGGCGCAAATGTACTTATAATATGATTAATGAGTTAATTATTTTCAGGAAAAAATAATATTTAATACTGAAATGTATCAGCGAATCAGGTTATTTCAGTTTGACCTCTTAAAGCGATAATATATTTGTCTAGATAAAATTGCTTTTCTTTTGATTTGTACTGCTGAATAAATCGCGGGTGTTCCAATACCGTTAACTTCTTAAATAAATTTGCTTCTTTATTTAATTTTTCAAGATAAAGGGCATTCTTTTTTCCTAAGACAAAGACTTCATTAGGGTCAAGACCTAGTGACAGATGGTTTTTCAAGGATTCTATCATAAATCCTTTTAATTTATTGAATAAGGCCGGATCATCATAATAATTAGCATTGATATACTGCCCTGGCTTTGTTTCTTTTATAATTGCTAAAGGGAAAGGCGAATTGATGTAAAAGTCGTTGTAGAATGATACTGCTCCTCCATATTCAGCGATGACGTCATACATATAAACGGATGATATTTCATGCGTTCTTGCGGACTTCATCTTAATCCCACATACACTTTCCAATCGTTTTGTATCCGTGAAAGGGACTCCTGTAATGCCAGCCCCGTGTCGACTGGGGTTAATTCCAATGATAAATTTTCTAGGATTATTGTCCTGATAATATTTCTGATAAAATTGGGTCATAACTTGCAAAGTTTCCGGATTATCTAGGAATGGATTCATCACATAATAATCTTTTGGAAGTTCCCCTATGAAATTAAGTTGCTTGTTGAAAGAAATGACTTTATCTGAAAAATTTAAATACATCTGATGGTTCATTTTGTTTATGGAACACAAATCAAGTTTAAAAGTTTCTTTAATTACTTGAATCTCTATTAAAAGTATATCCCACAGTCCACTCAATAAAATCAGCTTTCCCCATATGAGCTTTTATGGATACTCCCGTATTGATGTTTTTGTATACATAATATCGGGCACCGGCACGGAGGAAAAATCGTTTGATTTCGCCATTAAAACTTTGATTATGGAGATAATATCCAACATTTCCATTTAATACCAATCTTTCATTTAATATATGGGCTACATAAAAAGAAGGTCCGCCGGAAAGTTTTGATTTGAGCTCACCGCTTTTATCACCTGCAATTTCCCTATCGTTACCGGAAGAAGAGTAAAAGAGATCAAGTCCCGCTCCAAGTCGCCATTTATAGGAGACATGCCTGCTGGCATATGCACTTAGCGTCGTTTTAAAGAATCTTTGATCAAGATCGTTCCTTAACTGTTTCAATCCTACACCGTAATTTATATGATATAGAATCTTTTTATTATAAGGTTTAAGAATTGAATCGCGGGTGATTTTAATATCAGGATTTAATTGATAATTTACGGATACTGTAAGGGGTACTAAATTGACACCTTTATTCGGTAAAGCTAATGCTCCATTAGAGAAATGATGAAAAGCCATTCCTACGCCTGCTTTCCATTGTGGACTGATTTGATATTGAGCACGTAGGCCTAAATCGATAAAAACATTATTTTTAGAGCCAATAACCAAATTCAACGGATTTTCATGCTCATTGTAGGGTTCGAAGTTTCCGGATAACCCTAAGCCAATCCTATAATCATAACTCCATTTACTGGTTTCCTTAGGGGCTATTGGGGTTTGCACAAATCCATAAATAGCGAATGGACTACCTAATATAGGCGTATGAAATGTACTGGAATAGAGTCCGATACCGTATATAGGATAATTATATATTTGGTAGTACTGATCTTTCTTAGCTCTTTGTTTCCAGCCGATTTTAAAGTTTAATCCATTATAGTAAGCTCCTTCGTAGGTAGTAGATTTTAGTCCTTTTTGCGTAAGAATTCCACCGTTCTCCACCTCTAATTCTAATATTAATGGGCTTTTTTTTATTTCTTCTTTAATACCGGAAAATTGTGCATTGCTCAATAGAGGTATGAAGAGTACGAGAACAAAAATATAAAGTCTAGCCACAGCAAAAAGAATATTGATATTTATTAATCAGACGTCAAAAATAGTAATAACTTTGAGCGTTAAAAGGAGTGCTGTGTCATTTTTATTTAAAATGATAAAATCTGCTTGAAAAATATTAACTGTGTCAAATTTTATCCTCATTATTTTTTGCCTAGCCGCCGGGATAATAAGTAGAAAATTCAATTGGGTAGCCAAAGATGGTTATAAAGCATTGAATGCTTGGGTTCTTTATTTTGGACTCCCTGCTATATCCTTTAATTTTCTTCCTAAACTTACTTGGGATAACAGTCTGTTATTCACGATGATTGTACCAATTATCGTATTTACTGGTTCAATCTTATTTTTTTATGGTATAGAAAAGGTTTCAAATTTATCCAAGCGAACATCTCACACCCTAATGTTGATTGCCGGATTGAGCAATACTTCATTTGTAGGATTTCCTTTAATTACGGCTTATTACGGAGTAGAGGCATTGCCAATAGGAATTGTAAGTGATCAAATGACTTTTTTTCTACTCTCCACAGTTGGTGTGGTGGTAGCTATGAAAGGAAGCCTGAAAAGGAATAAGTCAGTGGATTTTAAATTTATCTTGAAAAGGGTTTTTACCTTTCCTCCTTTGATAGGTTGTGTTCTTGCCCTTATTGTACCGAGGATTATAGATTTGAGTTTTTTAGACGATTTTTTTAAGATTATAGGCTCCACTGTTTCTCCACTAGCTTTGTTTTCTATAGGTTTACAATTGAACTTTTCTATCGTGAAAAGTGAAATTCCGAATATTACTTATGCACTTATTTATAAATTAATAATTGCACCCGCAATTATAATTTTACTTGCATTATGGATAGGTGTTAGGGGAGAAATTATTCAGGTATCTATTTTTGAGATGGCTATGCCTAGTTTGGTGGCTACCAGTATTATATTAAGTCAATTTAAGCTAAATTCAAAGGTTGGAAATTCAATTATAGGTTTAAGTATTCCCCTGGGACTATTAACTACTTATATATGTTTTAAAATACTTAATGCATTACTTATGTAACCTAAATGTTATTAAAATCATTAGATAAATGTTTATCTTTATTGGAATATATTAAAATATATACTAGTAATTTTAGGGTTTTAATACAATTATCATAATTTATGAAGAGAGTTTTATTCTTTGCTTTATTAGCAGGGATACAATTGTCTAATGCTCAGGAGAAAGTAGAGCGTTATACGCAAAAGATTGAAGGTACAAGTTTAGAATTCACTATGGAAGCTATTCCTGGAGGTGAATTTAATATGGGGAGTTCAAAATCTTCTAATGCTGATGAAAAACCATTACATAAAGTTAAAATAGATCCATTTTGGATGGGAACCTATGAAGTCACCTGGAATATATTTGAACCATTTTTATATAAAGACTTTGAAATAACTAAATCTACTGATGGAAACATTCCTGCTGAGGTAGATGCCGTAACCCGACCTACTAAACCTTACTTGGATATGACTTTCGGATTCGGAAAAGATGGAAAACCGGCTTTAGCAATGACTCATTATAATGCAATTCAATTCTGTAAATGGTTATATGTAAGAACAGGTGTTTTTTACAGATTACCTACAGAGGCTGAATGGGAGTATGCTTGTAGAGCAGGTGCTGAAACAGAATACTTTTTTGGTGATGATCCAGCTCAATTAGCAGAATATGCAGTTTATAAAGAAAATTCTGATGGAAAAACGGAGAAAGTTGGGTCTAAGAAAGCAAACCCTTGGGGCTTATACGATATGTTAGGAAATGTTTCGGAGTGGACTTATGATCAATATGATGCTGAATTTTATAAAACAACAGCTGGTAAGGTTGCAGATAATCCGGTAAATGTTCCTACAAAATTGTACCCACATGTTGTGCGTGGAGGATCTTTTGAAAGTGAACCAATTGATTTACGATCAGCATCCAGAGGAGCATCAGATCCGTTCTGGAAGCAGTTGGATCCTCAAATCCCGAAGTCTAATTGGTGGTTTCCGGAAGCACCCTTTGTAGGTATGCGTTTAGTTAGACCATTGAAACAGCCTAGTCACGAGCAAATTATGGAGTATTATGATAAAGCTCCAATCAAAGATTTTTAAATAACTTAAACCTTTATTAATAAACTCAATTTAAATCTAATTTCATGGAAAGTTTAAAACGTAGGGATTTTATAAAAAGCTCATCTACCCTCGTAGGTGCTGCGGCCTTAACAAGCGGATCAGTGAGCAGTGTTTTTGCGGCAGGATCCGATGTTATTAAAATAGCCTTAATCGGTTGTGGTGGTCGTGGAACAGGAGCTACATTTGATGCATTTGCGTCAGGTCAAAATATTAAATTAGTTGCAATGGCCGATGCATTTAAAGATAACCTAGATAAGACGTACGATACGCTTAAGGAAAAATTTGGAGATAAAATTGATGTACCTGATAGTCGCAAATATGTTGGTTTTGAGGGGTATATTGATGCAATGAAAGAAGCTGATGTTGTCTTATTAACTACTCCTCCGGGATTTCGTCCATTACATTTCGAAGAAGCTATAAAACAAGGAAAGCATGTATTTATGGAAAAAGCAGTAGCTACAGATATTCCAGGAGTACGTCGTGTTTTGGAGACAGCGAAAGAAGCTAAACGTAAAAAACTGAATGTAGTAGTAGGCTTGCAACGTCGTTATCAAACAAACTACCGTGAAGCTATACAAAGAGTACATGACGGTGCGATCGGAGATGTAGTATCTGGACAGGTATACTGGAACTCCGGTGGGGTATGGGTAAGACCTCGTAAACCAGGTCAAACAGAGATGGAGTACCAGATGCGTAACTGGTATTATTTCAATTGGTTATGTGGTGATCATATTGTTGAACAACATGTTCATAATATTGATATTGCGAACTGGGTGAAAGGAAAATATCCGGTTTCTATCCAGGGTACTGGAAGTAGGGCTCATCGTACAGGTAAAGAATATGGCGAAATCTATGATAATTTTGCGATAGAATTAACGTATGATGATGGTGCAGTTGTATATAGCCAGTGTAGACATTTTGAAGGAATCTCTAACCGTGTAGATGAAACATTCCAAGCTACGAAAGGTAGAATGTATGTTTCGGCTAATAATCAGGCAATACTATGGGATGCCAATGGGAAAGAGATTTATCGTCATGATGGTAAAGGAAATCCAAATCCTTATCAACAAGAACACAAAGAGCTTTTTGAGGCAATTGCCAAAGGTGAATATAAATTTGACAATGCTGAATATGGAGCTTACAGTTCATTATGTGGTATTATCGGTAGAATAGCTTGTTATACAGGCGAAGTAATTAAATGGGACAGAGCAATGGCTTCTAATATCGATTTGATGCCGGAAAAATTTGCTTGGGATGCTAATCCTAAAATTTTACCAAATGCAGATGGCTTTTATCCTGTGCCAGAGCCTGGTATTAACGTAGAAAAATATATCTAATAGTGATAAGAATCTGTAATTCTATCCTATTTATATTAATTGGTTGCTGTTCTTATGCTCAGCAACCAATTTCAGCTTTACAGAAACACGAGCTTTTTGGAAGAGCTCAAGGTACTACCTACAATATAACCTACTATTCCCCAAGTAATACCATTTCGAAAGAATCGATTGATAGTATTTTTGCAGTCATAGATCAATCTATGTCTCTATATCAACTGGGTTCGAACATTTTAAAGTTCAATGAATCTGTGGTTTCAAAGATGGAGTTAGATCCACATATGCTTTCCGTAATGAAGCGATCCTTTCAGATCTTTAAAGAATCCAAAGGGCTATTTGATGTAACCGTTATGCCTTTAGTTAATTTATGGGGATTCGGAACTGATAAAGTGGAAGGAATTCCAGACTCAGCTACGATAAGACAAGCTTTAACGTATGTTGGAATGCAAAAGCTAAGATTGAAAGGAAATACCTTACTAAAAAAGGTTAAGGGAGTTCAAGTCGATCTGAATGGAATCGCTCAAGGATATACAGTTGATGTGATTCATGATTATCTAATGAAAAATAAAATTGAAAATTTTATTGTGGAGGTAGGCGGTGAGATAAGAACGCATGGAACTAAGCCTGATCAGACTGCTTTTAAGGTATTGGTTCAGCGACCAGAGGTAGCAGGTGAGGGGCGAAGTTATATCTTAGAATTGAAAGATAAATCAGTCACGACTTCAGGTAGTTACGAGAAGTTTCGTCAAGTAAAGGATTACAAATTTTCACATCATATTGACCCTAAAACAGGGTATCCATTAAAATCAAAAACGATATCGGTAACTGTTATTGCCAATACAGCCATAGATGCAGATGCTTATGACAATGTTTTCATGGCTATGAAACCTGAAGAAGCGATTTCATTTGCGAATTCGAAAAATATAATTGATATTTATTTGATGTATTTAGAAGAAGGACAAATTAAAGAGGCCCAATCTTCAGGATTTCAGAAGTATTTGCTAACCGATTAAATACTTAATTTATAAACTTAACCCTGACATGAAACGATCAGATTTTTTAAAAAATAGTTCACTATTGGTAGGAGCTTCATTGATTTCTAACGGACTTTCTGCCAAAGATCAACCTACTAATTTAATGGAAGCAACCGCAAACCAACCTTTCAAATTAAACTACGCACCACATCAAGGCATGTTCAGTGCAACTGCAGGTAAGAATTTCTTAGATGAAATTCAATATATGTATGATTTAGGCTTCAGAGGTATTGAAGATAATGGCATGCCCGGTCGTTCTGTTGATGAGCAAAAGAAGATAGGCGAGCTATTAGCTAAGCTTGGTATGGTGATGGGTGTATTTGTTGTACCAAAGGGCGGGAACGGTGCCAATAGTTTGGCAGCTGGCAAACAAGAACATATTGATGTGTTCTTAAAAGGCTGTAGAGAGTCTGTGGAAATTGCAAAGCGATGTAATGCCAAGCATGTTACAGTAGTACCAGGAGATTATGTTAGAAATCTTCCTATTGGTGTTCAAACAGCAAATGTCGTTGAAGGTTTAAGAAAAGGTGCGGAAATATTCGAACCCCATGGAATTACAATGGTATTAGAACCATTAAGTGATACTCCTGATCTTTTCTTACGTTTTACAGATCAAACGTATGAAATATGTAAAGCAGTAAATAGTCCATCTTGTAAAATTCTTTATGACGTATATCACCAACAAAAAAATGAAGGGAATTTAATTCCTTTGATGGATTTATGCTGGAGTGAAATTGGTTATGTTCAAGTCGGTGATAATCCAGGTAGAAAGGAGCCTACAACAGGAGAAATAAATTACAAAAACCTATTTAAATGGTTGTACGAGAAAGGATATAAAGGGATAATTGGCATGGAACACGGCATGTCAAAATCCGGAAAAGAAGGTGAGGAGACCTTAGTTAAAGCCTATAGAGAGGTGGATTCGTTCTAATGCTAAACGCTTTTAGTATTGAAACAAATTCGTTATGAAACTTTAATATTACTAATTTATATATATCTTTAAATTGCAAGATTTAATAATAAACCTTAAATAATGTCTTCATCTATTAAATTTAAATTATCATTTATGATGTTCCTCGAATTTTTCATTTGGGGAGCGTGGTTCGTGACGCTGGGAACATTTCTTGGAAACAACTTAAAAGCGTCGGGACTGGAGATTGCAAATGTATTCTCCACACAATCATGGGGAGCCATTATTGCTCCATTTATTATCGGCATGATTGCCGACCGTTATTTCAATGCTGAAAGAATTCTTGGAGTTTTACATTTGGTTGGTGCTTTTTTAATGTATCAACTGTTCAAAAGTGAATCAATTGCCAATTTTTTTCCTTATGTACTTGGCTATATGATTCTATATATGCCAACGCTCTCCTTAGTGAATTCAGTATCCTTTAGACAGATGAAGAACCCGGAGAAGGAATTCTCTTTTATTCGTATTTGGGGAACAATTGGTTGGATAATTGCCGGACTCTCTATTTCGTATTTATTTAAATGGGATTCTGAACAAGGCTTACAAGATGGTTTATTAAGAAATACTTTCATGATGGCTGCAGTAGCTTCATTAGTGTTAGGCTTATTCTCCTTTACGCTCCCAAAAACTCCTCCTGTAATTGATAAGAAATCCGGAGAGAAAGAAAGTATCTCTAAAATTTTAGGATTGGATGCAATTAAATTATTGAAAGACCGTAATTTCTTGGTTTTCTTTATTTGTTCAATCTTAATATGTATTCCATTAGCATTTTACTATCAATATGCAAATCCATTCTTGACAGAAATCGGATTGGCAAATGCTACCGGAAAAATGACCATTGGTCAAATATCAGAAGCTTTATGTTTATTACTATTACCTGTTTTCTTTACTCGATTTGGTTTTAAGAATACCATTTTACTAGGAATGTTGGCATGGGTACTACGATATGTATTATTTGCATATGGGAATGCCGGTGAATATACGTTCATGCTTTTAATAGGTATAGCTTTACATGGTATCTGTTATGATTTCTTTTTTGTTTCAGGACAAATTTATACAGATTCAAAAGCAGGGAAAGAAAATAAGAGCGCTGCTCAAGGGTTGATTACATTGGCTACATATGGAGTGGGTCAATTAATCGGATTCTGGGTTGCTGGATACGTAAGTGATATGTATGTTAATTTTAAAACTACAGATCTAGCATTGTTCTGGAATAAATTATGGGTTGTTCCAGCAGGAATTGCCTTTATAGTCATGATCATTTTCATGCTATTTTTCAAAAAAGAAACTATTCAAACACAAACTGAAAACTAATAAATTTTAAAAGATAATGGTGGAAAATAATGTATATGATGCAATTGTTATCGGATCCGGAATCAGTGGGGGTTGGGCTGCCAAAGAGCTTACTGAGAAAGGCTTGAAAACAATCATGTTAGAGCGTGGTCGCAATGTGGAACACGTAAAGGATTATCATGCCAACAAAGACACATGGGAATATCCGCATAGAGGTGGTAGAACTGTACAGATGGAGAAAGATTATCCGGTTCTTAAGCGTGACTATCCATTAAATGAAAAGAACCTGGATTTCTGGGTTAATGAAAAAGAAAGTCCTTATACAGAGGTAAAACGTTTCGACTGGTTTAGAGGATATCATGTCGGGGGTCGTTCATTAATGTGGGGACGTCAGAGTTATCGACTTGGAGATTTAGATTTTGAAGCAAACTTGAAAGACGGACATGGTACAGATTGGCCAATTCGTTATAAGGATATTGCTCCTTGGTATAGTTATGCTGAGAAATGGGCAGGTATATCCGGTAACCGTGATGGATTAGATGTTCTTCCTGACGGAGATTTCTTACCAGCTATGGATTTCAATGTGGTAGAAAAAGATCTTGCAGAGCGTTTGAAAAAGCAATATGGTGGCACTCGTCACTTTATCATGGGTAGGACAGCAAACATTACTCAACCGCATACCGGACGTATCAATTGTCAATATCAAAACCAATGTTGGTTAGGTTGTAATTTTGGAGGATACTTTAGCACACAGTCTTCCACATTGCCGCCTGCAATGAAGACGGGTAATTTAACGTTAAGACCGTTTTCAATCGTTACAAAAATTATTTACGATAAGGATACCCAAAAAGCAAAAGGTGTTGAAATCATTGATGCTGAAACAAATCAAACCTATGAATTTTTTGCAAAGGTGATTTTTGTTTGTGCATCAGCATTCAATTCAACCTGGGTTCTAATGAATTCAGCTACTGATGTTTGGGAAGGTGGATTAGGAAGTAGTAGTGGCGAACTAGGCCACAATGCTATGGATCACCATTTCCGTTTAGGTGCCGGTGGTACTGTTGAAGGTTATGAGGATAAATATCAGTTTGGTAGACGTCCGACAGGATTATATGTACCTCGTTTTGTAAATATACCTAGTGATACTAAGCAGCGTGATTATGTTCGTGGATTTGGATACCAAGGTTCAGGTAGCCGTGGCCGTTGGTCGGGTGAGATTGCTGAGATGCAGGTAGGAGGTGCATGGAAGGATGCAACCTGTGAACCAGGAAATTGGAGTGTAGGATTTACCGCATTTGGAGAAATCCTTCCATATCACGAAAATAAAATCTCATTAGATAAAACTGTAAAAGATAAATGGGGATTACCTGTTTTATCAATGGACATGGAAATCAAAGATAATGAGAACAAAATGCGTAAAGACATGACCGAAGAGATGAAAGAAATGCTTGAATCAATTGGTGTGAAGAACGTAAATACATATGATAGTGGTTATAGTTTCGGAATGGGAATCCATGAGATGGGAACAGCGAGAATGGGTAGAGATCCAAAATCTTCTGTTTTGAATGGCAATAACCAGGTATGGGATGCTAAAAATGTGTTTGTTACGGATGGAGCAGCTATGGCCTCTGCCGGATGTGTTAACCCATCCTTAACTTATATGGCATTAACAGCAAGAGCAGTTGATTTTGCTGTGAGTGAATTGAAAAAAGGTAATTTATAATAGACTAAACCCAATATTATGAGTAAGAATAATTCGAGAAGAGAATTTATAAAAAATTCTGCAATCGCAGCAGCTGGAATCAGTATTGTACCTAGGCATGTTCTAGGGGGAACTGGATTCACCTCACCAAGTGATAAACTAGTAGTAGCAGGAATAGGAGTTGGCGGAAAAGGTGAAAGCGATATTAAAGCGTTCCATGATAGTGGAAAAGCAGACATAGCTTTCCTTTGTGATGTAGATGATCGCAGAGCTGCTAATTCTGTAAAGCGTTTTCCAAAAGCTAAATATTATAAAGATTACCGTGAGATGTTAGACAAAGAGCACAAAAATATTGATGCTGTTTCCGTATCATCTCCGGATCATAACCATGCCATTCAAGCATTGGCAGCAATGCAGTTAGGAAAACATGTGTATGTTCAAAAACCATTGACTCACGATGTATGGGAAGCAAGGGTTTTGACAGATGCTGCAAAAAAATATAAAGTTGTAACTCAGATGGGTAATCAAGGGGCATCAAATGATGGTCCAAGAATAGCACGCGAGTGGTACGAAGCAGGTTTAATAGGAGATGTTCATACGGTATACTGCTGGACTGACCGTCCTGTTTGGCCTCAAGGTATTTCATGGCCTACTCAAAAAGCCTCTATTCCAAAAGAATTAGACTGGGATTTATGGTTAGGTACTGCACCTCAAAAAGACTTCGTAGATAAATTAGTGCCGTTTAATTGGAGAGGCTGGTGGGATTATGGAACCGGTGCTCTTGGAGATATGGGCTGTCACTTGTTAGAAGTTCCATTTAGTGTGTTAGGATTGTCGTATGTACAGGATGTACAGGCTTCTGTAGGTTCGGTGTATGTAGATGAATTCAAACGTGGGTACTTCCCTGAAAGTTGTCCTCCGTCTAGTCATGCTACAATGACTTTCCCTAAAGCAACAAGAACAGCTGGACCTGTTACCCTTCACTGGATGGATGGCGGTATTCAACCTGCACGTCCTGAAGAGCTAGAACCAAACGAAATCTTCGGTGATGGTGGAAATGGTATTTTAATGGTTGGAACAAAAGGTAAAATCCTTGCTGATACTTATGGTGATAATGCACGTCTTCTTCCTACTTCTAGAAAAGAGAATGTAGCATTGAAATATGCTCGTGTTCCTGGAGGTGCTGGCGGTCACTATGCGCAGTGGGTTGAGGCTTGTATTGCCGGATATGGTAAAAAAGAGGTGAGTGCACCATTTGAAATTTCTGGTCCTCTAACTGAGGCCCTATTAATGGCAAATTTAGCGATCCGTGGAGCTGATTTACGTGTTGATGGTGGATATCCAGGCCGTAACTTAAAGCTATTATGGGATAATGAAAACATGAAGGTAACTAACTTTGATGTTGTTAACCAGTTTATTAAACGTACATACCGTCAAGGTTGGGATATTAATTATACAATCTAATAAAAAAACAATGAACAGAAGAGAGGCATTAAAAAACGTTGCGTTCATCGTTGGAGGTTCTGTAATCGGTGCAAACTTGTTTCTTCAAGGTTGTACTAGACCAGCTTCAAAGGAGGTTGCATCGCTGTTCGAAGGTAATGCACCTGATTTCCTAGGTGAATTAGCTGAAGCGATTCTTCCTAAGACATCCACCCCCGGAGCTAAAGAAGCAGGGGTAGGAGAGTTTATTCCTGTAATGATCCGCGATTGTTATGAAGAAAAGGATCAGAAAGCATTTTTAGAAGGTTTCAATGACGTAGATGACCGAGCTAAAAAAGAATTCAATAAAGGATTCATGGAACTTTCTGCTGAGGAAAAATTACAATTTGTAAATAAATACGATAAGGAAGCTAAAGAATACCAAGGGAAGAAGAAAGATGAAGATTCAAATCACTTCTTTACGATGTTAAAACAATTAACCTTAACAGGTTTCTTTACCTCCGAAGTAGGAATGAAACAAGCATTACGCTACGTTAAAATTCCAGGAAAATTTGATGGTAACTACCCTTACAAAAAAGGTGATAAGGCTTGGGCTTTATAATTCCATCCCATTTAACAAAATAGAAAAGCCCCAATTTTGGGGCTTTTCTATTTTGTTACAAAAAACTATCGTGTTACCCTCATCAAAAAATGAGTCCTGTCATCCTTTTCTATCGTGAAAGTCGTATTGTTATTTTCCTTGATACTGACTTCATCAGCATAATTTAATTCCTTGAGGAAATTCATTTCCAACATACGAATATTTCCGGATAATATATCTTTCGGATCCATTGCATCAAAGCACCACTCCATATATTTTACATTATTTGCATGGTTTACTATATCTAAATCAGATAATTTGACTTTATAGTTGCAGCGTAGGTCAAATGATAAATTCCCATCAATTTTCTCAACATTATTTTTAGTAGCCATTCGATCCCTATGGAATATCATATGATCCGTACTTAAAGCCAAAGTATCTGCTTTACGCAGTTTAATATTGAAGACTGCCCATAAACTGCTAGCAGAAACAATTACCTCATCATTAAATAATAATTGAAAATTACGAATAGATCTATTTCCGGTAAAGTCCTGAATCCAGGTGCGTACTTTCACGTTTTGAGTGTACTTAGGAAGTCGATCGATTTCTATTAGCATTCTGCTTAGAACCCAGGATTGTCTTACCTCAAACATGGCTTTATAACCGAAGCCAATGATTTCGGCATGCTCACTTGCCGTTACTTGTAGAATATTATTTAGTTCACTGAATTTTAATTGTCCATTAGGATAGCATTGAGTAAAATTCAATATCCATTCCTTTTCGAATATGCTCATTTATGTATTTCTGAATATAATGCAAATGTAACTAATTTAATATTCTGCTTTAAAATCTTGCTGAAATATATATTAATTTATAAATTAACGTTAACCTTTATAAACCGTTTAATTAATTGACGAATGACAGGAACACTAATTGAAAAAGAAGACGTAGATAAATTCAGAATTATCCCCGCCGAAATTGATAAAACAAACCAATTTTCGAATAAGCTGCAAAGCGCTTTGCGGTTGGGAAATGAATTCAAATCGAAAACCACCATCGTTTTCAATACGGAGGATGGTCCGAAAAGAATTGAAACTACCGTATGGTCTTTAACTGATAAATATCTTCAAATTAAACATGGGATTCTAATTCCCCTAAAATCTCTAATTGAAATAGAATACTAATTTTATTTAATTGAGTTTTACCACAAATTATCAAAGACTTTTTGGGGAAAAATGAAATGGGGTAGATTTCACTGGAATAGGTAAGATCTTTACGGATAGCTTTTTATTAAAGCTATCCGTTTTTATTTTAGGGAATAAAAATTAGCATTACAAATACTGCAAATAATACTAGATGCATGATTCCGATAAAAGGAACAGTACGCTTTCCCGAAAAAGACAGCATACTTAATATTAAGGTGATGATAAACAAGATAGTTTCAGTGGAAGTCAACCCAAAACGAACAGTTTTATTGGCGATTAATCCGATAATTAATACTGCCGGAACAGTTAGTCCTACCGTTGATACAAAAGCTCCATGGCATAAATTTATTGCTCGTTGAAATTCATTGTTGATGGCGGCTTTAACAGCTGTCATGGACTCAGGTGTAAACACGATAATTGCAATTAATAGACCACCTAATAATGGCGGTAGATTCAATTCCTTAACCCCATAATCAACTAAGCTTGCTAGATTGTGGGATAATAAAACGATTGGTAAAATCATAGCTAAAAGTAATAAGGTCCGTAACAGGATTTCCTTTCTACTAATAACTACATTTATATTTTTTTGATTCTGATTAATAAAACTTCTACTCTTATAAGAAACCTCCATATCCCCCTGCATAGGCTGGATATATAAATGTTTATAACCTTTGGTCTGGAACGCTAAAAATACTGTATATAGAAGGATAACTAAACCTGAGATAATACCTGCCTGCCAACTTGTAAATTCACCATTCCCATTACCAACGATAAAGTTTGGAAGCATCATTGATATTCCTCCAAGCATAATAATCATGGATAGATAACCTATTGCACCTTGAGAGTTATACTCCTGTTCTCCATGCTTTAATCCGCCTAGTAAGATGCAGAGTCCTAACACTAAGTTCATAATAATCATCATGACAGAAAATATAGAATCCTTACCAATAGTTGGGTTTTCCTCTGGTCCAAACATCATAGCTGCAATTAAAATTACCTCAATAGAAACAATGGAAAGAGTTAGTATTAAAGTGCCATAAGGCTCACCTAATTTATGGGCTAAGACATCAGCCTCCTTTACTACGCCAAAAGCAGCAACAATGATGGTAATGAGAACCAACAAAAAGATTCCAATTGCAGCAAAATTATTGCTATAATAACTTTGTATATCTTCTTCAAAAAGCATAAACAATAAAACAACTAACCATATTATTACTAGTCGTATAACTGAATTTTTCGGTAACATTTTATTCATCATCTATTGATTAAATCTTTTTGTATTTTTTTTGACCTTGCAAAAATCCGCAATTCATAATAAGAAGAGATTTACATTTGTTAAAATAATATAAATAGTTAGCGATTTGTTACTGACATACTCTTGTCAATATATCTATTAGAATTCGATTCCGGATTTGAATGGTATCCTTATTCTCGATTAGAATTTCATACCAATAATATCAGACACATTCAACATCATACTGCGCAAGTGATCAAAAGGCTTAAAGGAAAGGGTATATCAGGATTTCCTTGGCAAACAGAGGTTAGGCTACAAGATGTATAAGACTTTATTAAAAAGGATAAGTTAGATATCAGGATAGTTAACAGAGTTATTATGTAATAAATTATGTTAACTATTTTTTATGAGCTTCGATGACAATGAGTTGATTGTTAATGTCTGTTGTGAAAAACAGATAAATATTTCCGCCATCCTTAATCTTATATTTTTTTCGGATTACCTCTACTTTTTCAGGGAAATTACGGGTTGCAATATTTGCCTGCTTATAGGGATTATTCTTTTTTAGCGTTGAATAGGATAGAACCTGTTTAATTTCAAAAATCCTACCCGGGAAATTTGGATTATAAACCTCAGATGTATATAAATGAGCGTGTTGATGTATCTTTCCCAGGCCAAAATATTTCCCGACACTTTTAAATGCTCCTGCTTTTGTAAGAGCGACATCAGGATCATAAAGATAATGTTGAGGTTTTAAAAATCTACTTAAAGTACCGCGTTCTTCATTGTACGTAAATTCAAAAGTCTGAAGTTGATCTTGAAAAAGACGAATTGCTTTAATTCTAGGTTCTCCAATGAATCCTCTTTCTTGAATAAATAAAAGTTCTTTACAATCATTATCCAAGCTGATTACATAAACATATTTGACATGTTTTAAGCTTGATATAGCAGTGCTTATATCTAAAAGAGGGGATAATTTACTGATCACATATTTACTCTTTTTAAAAAAGAGATCCTGCTGTTGAACGATATTTGGTTCACAGTCTTCCAAAAGAAAAACTTTTCCTTGGTTTACTCGTCTGGAAGGGTCAACGTAGATATAATCAAAAGAATTGTCTTCAGATGCTTGTAATAATTCAATGCCGTCTAATGCTTTACATATAAGGTTGGGCACTCTTAAAACTGTCGCATTATAAGCCACAATTTCCGATAATTTATGATTAATCTCACAATGGATTACTTCTTTTGCTTCCTGGGCAATATAACAGCTATCTACGCTAAAGCCACCAGTAAGATCAATTACACGGCTTCCTTTGGCAATTAGAGTTTGTTTAATTAAAGCAGTATGTTCGGAGGAACACTGTTCCAAGTTAATTTTGTCAGGGTAATAGATACCCTCGCTAAAAGCCCAGGTTGGCAATTTTCGTACACTGCGTTGCCAGCCATCTATCTGAGAAGCCAATTCTGCAGAGCTCACATTTGAGAAAGGACTTTTCTTTAAAGCTATTTCTGTAGGAGATTTTTCCCGATTAGCTTTAATGAATTGTTGTACATCCTTTTCTAAAATGTGTTTATTCATCTTTGTTTTTCACAAGCATTTGGCAAGTATAACTATCCTTAAGTTCGCGAATAATTTCCTTATTTAATAATACTCGATCGATAGTTTCCTGATTATAATAACGAATAGTAATTAATTCTAAGCCTGTTGCAACTGAAACTTTATACCTTTTCTTCAATTGTTCCAATAGATTCAATACATTTTCACCGGTATCATCAACACTTACCGAGAAGCTGATAGCTGAGTTATGCATCATATTAATTTTGATGCGGTTCTGGTGAAAAGCATCAAATATATGACTCAAATTATCTTCCACGATAAAAGAGAAGTCTCTTGGTTGTATATTGATAAAGACCTGATTTACTTTAAATATAAAAGATGGAACAGGCAATGTTTGGTTGGTCGTTTTAATTTGTGTACCAGGTTCTTCAGGATTTACAAATGAACGAACGTTTAATGTTATTTTTTTATTTTGTAATGGTTTAATGGTCTTAGGGTGGATTACTGTTGCACCATAGTAAGTCAATTCAATCGCATCCGTGTAAGAGAGTTCCGGTATCAATTCCGTTTTGTCAAACCATTTAGGATCCGCATTTAATACTCCCGGAACATCTTTCCAAATCGTTATGTTTTCGGCATTTAAACTTGCTGCAAATATGGCAGCGGAATAATCAGAACCTTCTCTTCCTAAGGTTGTGGTAAAGTTTTCAGAGGTAGAACCGATAAAACCCTGCGTAACAATAATATATTCATCTAAGATGCTTGGTAGTTCTTTTCGGATTTTTTCTTCAGTTTTCTCCCAATCTACCTTTCCTTCACGATAGGTGTTGTCTGTCATGATAAAATCTCTGGCATCCACCCATTGGGTAGGAACGCCTTGGTGTGAGGAGTATGCGGCAACTATTTTGGTAGAAAGTAATTCCCCAACCGATACAATTTGATCATAAAGATAATCGTAATCGTCTTGAGGAGCCTCTTCCAAAATCCATTCAATTTCAACGAAGGTATTTGCAATATCATCGTATACAGGGTGGTTATGATCAGGGAATAGCTCATTTAAAATATTAAAATGATCTTGCTTCAAACTTTCTAGGAGCATAAAACATTCAGAATCCTGATTCAAATAGCTTTCTGTAATTTTAACTAACTTGTCTGTGGTCTTACCTATAGCTGAAACCACGATCAGAAGTGGAGAATTTCTATATTTCTCAACAATGGATACTACATTCTTTATGTTTTCTGCACTTTTAACGGAGGCCCCGCCAAATTTAAATACCTGCATGTATACTACTGAATTGAATTAAAATATTTTTTAACCTTATTTATATAATTCTTGCCTGTTTGGGTCATACAATCTTGAATCTCTTCATAAGGGATAGTAATTGTAGTGGTACCTGCAGCATACGGTTTAATTTCATAAGGGTTATAATGAAAAACAATTCCCTCAGTGGATATTCCGTAATTTGCTGGCAGAGCGAAAGTGTCATTTTCAAAGAAATAACCATTCTCTAGACTGCTTGTGTCTGATAACCCTTCCTCCGCACGAAAGAATTTTTCTGCAATTTTAGTAAATTCTTTCATCTTATTCTCAGAAATAAATGTATTCAATGGTAATTTTCGATAATTCTGTACATCATACACATTCCATAGCTCAAAAGAATTTCCATGCGCCCCTCCCGAAAATTCGTAGGTAAAGTTCTTAAGCATTACTATTTGTGGACTGTTAAGTTCCACTTTTATATGCGTCACCTTGTACCAAGCTAATGGATATTCTACAATATTTTCCTCCACAAAATTGCCATATCCTTCAAGGAAATTATCAATATATTGATTTAGATTTTCTTCACCTTCTAATAAAATGTTTTCATTAACGATTTTATTCATGCCGCTATCGATAAATGAAGGATAAGAAACCTCTACATAGGTCGTGTCTATATCACCATCTCTTTCTGCAAAATATGGACTGAGTTCTTTAATACTTTTTTCTTCATACCTCAACGTATCGTTCGCTTGCCCCATTGTTTGCTTGGGTTTATGAGAACCATCTGTTTTATTACTTTGGCATGCTGATGCGGTTGCTATTATTAGCACCGATAAAAAACAGATTTCTTTGCTATTAAAAATTGATGCTAACATTGATCCACTCCTCGTCAAACTTTGTGTCATATTTTTTATAAAAATCTATGGCAGGCTGATTCCAGTCTAATACTTGCCACATCATTCCGGAAAAACCATTCTCCTTGGCGTAGTTTATTGTATGATCCAATAAATCCTTACCAAAACCTTTCCCTCTCATGCTTTCGGTAACAATGATATCCTCTAAATATAATCGTCTGCCCTTCCAGGTAGAGTATCGGATATAATATAAAGACATTCCGACAATTATCCCTTCCGATTCAGCGACAAAAGCCCACCAAACAGGTTTATCACCAAAACCGGCATCTTCAAACTCTTCCATGCTTACCGTTACTTCTTCTGGTGCTTTTTCAAACAATGCTAATTCCTTGATTAGTTCTAGTAGTCTTGGACAATCTTTTTTTATTGCATTTCTTATGGTTATTCCCATTATTTTGCTTTAAAATGTTTGATTATTCTTTTTCCAAAGATAGTACTTCCCAATCTCACCATGTTGCTTCCTTGTTCTATTGCCAATTTATAGTCAGCGGACATTCCCATTGAAAGAATATCAAAAGTAGCTACCTTACGGAAATAGGTTGTCTTTATCCCATCAAAAAACATTTTAAGTTCATAAAACTCTTCTTTGACGATCTTTTCATTTTCTGTATTGCTAGCAATCCCCATTAAGCCTCGAACCCTAATGTTTTTAAGTTCTTTAAATTCTTCACTACGCAATAATTCAATTGCCTCAGCATGATCAAGCCCGAATTTGGTGTCTTCATCGGCAATATATATTTGTAATAGACAATCGATAATGCGATTATGCTTTGCTGCATGTTTATTGATTTCTGAAAGAATTTTTAAGGAATCGACTGAATGAATCAAACTAACAAAGGGAGCGATGTATTTTACTTTGTTTGTCTGAAGGTGGCCAACCAAATGCCATTCAATATCTTTTGGTAAAGCTTCGTATTTGGCGACAAGTTCTTGTACCTGGTTTTCCCCAAAGATACGCTGACCAGCTTCATAAGCTTCCATTAATTCTTCATTGGGTTTGGTTTTTGAAATGGCGACTAATTGAACACCGATTGGGTTAAGTTCTTTTTGTAAGTCAGTGATATTTGATGCTATACTCATATTGAAAAGGATTCGCTTTGATTAATTTAGGAAAGCTATGTGCAAGCTTTTCCGTATTTTTGTACAAATTTACAAAATGCATCGATTAATACTTGGTTTACTTCCTTTGTTTTTTATAAGCATTTCCTGCAAAAAGCAGGTTCCTGAAGGTATTTTGTCTCAGCAAGATATGGTTGAGCTTATGTCGGAAGTGCATATCTTGGACGGTTATATCGCAAATATCCCGGTAGATAGTGCCAAGAAAGTTATAGATCCATTGTATGAAGAGTTATTTACCAAATTTGGAATAGACTCCTCCTCATTTAATAAAAACATTAACTATTATTATGGAAACCCTGGTTTAACAGTAAAGGTTTATGATGAAGTGGTGAAGAATCTGGAAAAAAAAGAACGTAATTTTTATAGTCAAGATTCACTTAAGAACATTATCACACAAGATAGTATCAATCGGGTGGTTCGCCTGCAAAGAAATTTGGAAGTCATGAACAACAGAATTATAAATGCAGCAGCTGATTCATCAGAACTTACCATTGCCGAACGCACAAGAAGGTTGTATGAGCCGGTAGGGCTGATGCGTTTCTGGGAAAAGAACCTTTTACAGAAACCAGAGAATAAAGCTGTCGCGCCACCTGTTGTACCAAATATACCCACTGTTCCTGCAACAGAAACTCCGGTGCAGGAAATGCCGGTAGAAATGCAACCACAAGAAAAAATAGATACTTCTATATTTCAGCGTAGAGACGAAAATCTGAAACCGGTAAGAAAACCAAGGGTTAGACCTATGAAAGTACAGTAAAGTAAAAAATGATCTATCCACAAAACGCAGCAGAAAAGTTAGGATTTATAGAAATAAAAGAGCTCATTAAAGTAAAATGCTTAAGTGAGTCGGGGAAGGAAATGGTGAACAAAATCCAACCGCAAATGAAGCTGGATTTAATAGACCGTTTCTTAAGACAAACCCACGAGTTTAAAAACTTATTGGAACATGATGCAGCATTACCCGTTGATCATTTCTATCCTATAAAATCCATTATTGAGAAAGCTAAAGTAGAGGGCTCCTTCCTTTTGGAAGATGAGTTCCATAGAATATTGCTTTCATTACGAACCGTATATGCGGTAATTCGATATTTTAATGACCGAGCTCAGCAATATCCTAATCTAGAATTGCTGTTCGAACATCTTCCTATTGAAAAGAATATCCTTAGAAGTATTGAACAGATTATTGATGAAAGAGGGAAAATAAAGGATAATGCGTCCAAGCTTTTACTTGATATAACACAGCAAATCAGTAGAGCTGAGCAGGATGCACGGAAACGCCTGGATTCTGTTTATAAACAAGCGCAGCAAAATGGCTGGACTGCAGATGGCAGTCTGACAATCAGGGATGGGAGGCTTTGTATTCCAATCTTAGCGGAGAATAAACGGAAGGTTAAAGGATTGATCCATGATGAATCAGCTACCGGTCAAACAGCTTATATTGAACCTGAAGAAGTTTTTCATCTCAACAATAAGGTCAGGGACCTTGAGTTTGAAAGAAGAAGGGAAATTGTTAGGATTTTAACGGCTTTAACAAATGAACTCAGACCTCATGTTCCTTTGTTATTTGCTTATCATGGCCTATTGACAAAATTGGATTTTGTAAGGGCAAAAGCACTCTTTGCTTTGGATATTGAAGCCGAGATGCCTGAGATATCTAAAGAAGCTGAAGTTAATTTGGTAAATGCCAAGCACCCCTTATTATATCTGAGTGCTAAGCTGGAGGGGCATCATTCGGTAGTTCCTTTGAATGTACGAATTGACGATACCGACCGGGTATTACTGGTTTCAGGACCAAATGCAGGTGGTAAATCCGTTTGTATGAAGACTGTTGGTTTATTGCAGCTTATGTTTCAATCAGGATTACTTATTCCTTGCGAACCAACGTCAAAACTTGGCGTATTTAAACAAGTGTTTGCTGATATTGGGGATGATCAATCTAT
The DNA here is from genome assembly GCA_040394615.1 of Sphingobacterium mizutaii. Classification (GTDB taxonomy): domain Bacteria; phylum Bacteroidota; class Bacteroidia; order Sphingobacteriales; family Sphingobacteriaceae; genus Sphingobacterium; species Sphingobacterium mizutaii_A. The sequence continues at coordinate 1,017 of JBEBRZ010000044.1, read as the reverse complement.
TGATAGTGACTTAAGTACCTATAGTGCCCATCTTTCTAAGATGAAATATTTTACACAATTCGCTAATGCCAGGACGATGGTCTTGATCGATGAATTTGGTACCGGTACAGATCCACAATTTGGAGGACCTATTGCCGAAGCGGTATTAGAAGTTCTTAATAAGAAGAAGATCAGAGGAGTTATCACTACTCACTATTCTAATTTAAAAGTATTTGCCAGCAACACCGAAGGCATTGAGAATGCTTCTATGTTATTTGATAACGAGGCCATGAGGCCTTTGTATATTCTTCAAACGGGTAAGCCAGGTAGTTCATATGCATTTGAAATTGCGCAAAATATAGGTCTTCCAAAAGAAGTGCTTCATCTTGCCAAGCAAAAGATAGGAGTACAACAGAAAAAAGTTGATACTTTATTAGTGGATTTAGAGAGGGAGAAAAAAGAGATTTATGACACCAAGGTTGCTATAAACCTTCGAGAAAAAGAAATGCTTTCCCAACAAGCAGAGTTGAAAGATCTTAAATCTTATCTGGAAGAAAATAAGAGGCAATTGATGAAGGATGCTAAGGAGGAGGCAAGGCAGATTATTAAAAATGCTAATAAGTTAGTAGAAAATACAATTTCTGAAATCAAGACCTCACAGGCGGATAAGGAACAAACTAAGAAGTTACGAGCCGGACTTCAGCATGCTTCCGATCATCTTAGGGAGAAACAGATAAAAGAAGTCAAGAAAGTAGAGCAGGAATCTGTTGAACTTCAAGAGGTAGAAATAGGAGATTGGGTGAAAATTATTGATACAGGTAATGAAGCTCAAGTAATCGAAATTGCTAAAAATAATTTAATCCTGGCTCTGGGAGATTTACGTACTGTTGTCAAAAAGAATAAAGTTGAAAAATTAAGAGGCAAGGAAAAAGCAAAGGCTTCAAAACGATTTAAGTCAGTTTCATCAGAAAGCGTTGCTGATTTCCATCCTGAGGTTGATGTACGTGGTATGAGAACAGAGGATGCTTTAGCTAAGAT
>JBEBRZ010000043.1:0-30941 GCA_040394615.1 Sphingobacterium mizutaii | reverse complement strand
TATTAATAGTTAGTGTGATTTTAAGGCGATACTCCCCGTATCGCCTTATTTATTTTTCTCACCATTATTTCTACATTTTTTGTTACAAAGCAACTCTTTAACTAAAAATTACGCAACAAAAAAGGATAGCTGTATAACTATCCCAAAAATTATTAAAATCTGTTTATATACTAACTAAACAAATAGGCTAAAAGAATAACAACGGCACCCCCAATAATGATAATCCATTTATTGATTTCTCCGCTATGAGCCCCTTCCTGGCTTTTATACTTATACTCTCTTTTAAATTTATCTAAATCCATAATGTCCTCCTTCTTTATTATAAAGATGCAATTAATCTACAATTTACATAAAATTATTCATGATGATACGGTTCACCTCTCATAATAGTATACGCTCGATAGATTTGTTCAACGAAAAACAACCTCACCATTTGATGTGAAAAAGTCATTCGGGATAGAGAAATTTTAGAATTTGCTCTTTGATAAACAGAATCATCAAACCCGTACGGTCCTCCTATCATAAATACCAGATGTGTAACACTAGAGATCATTTGCTTCTCCAGAAACGCTGAAAACTCTACTGAGCTATACTCCTTCCCTCTTTCATCCAATAGTATAACATAATCTTGATTGCTAATGTTTTTCACTAATTGCTGGCCTTCCTTTTCCTTTTGTTGAGCCTGACTAAGATTCTTGCTATTTTTAATATCAGGAATAGAGACAATTTCGAAATTCACATAATGCTTTAGTCTTTTCGTATAAACTTCTATACCTTTTACAATATGTTGATCATCCGTTTTGCCAATACAAATCAGGGTAATTTTCATAAGCCATCTATGTTTAAAAGGCAAAAGTAAGATTTAATACTGTTTATCTTATAACTCATAGCATCTATAAAAACAAAAAAGGCCTTTATCAACTGATAAAAGCCTTTTTTATATAAAAATTTAAATTATTTTTTAGCCACTAAAGTGATATCAAAATTGATTTCTTTAGAGATTAAATCATCAGATTTACCTTCGTAATTAACACCCCAATCAGCTCTTGTAATGTTGAAATTAGCTGTAGCTTTCACATCTGTATCAGTTACTTCATCAACTTTTGCATCGAAAGTGATGTTTTTGCTAACACCTTTGATGACAAGGTTCCCAGAAACTAATAAATCATTATCAGTAGCACCTGGTTTCACTTCAGTGATTGTGAAAGTAGCTTCAGGATGAGCTGCAACACCAAAGAAATCATCAGCTTTCAAATGACCGTCTAATTTCTCTTTGTATTCACCTTCTAAGTCAGTTGAACTGATAGAGTTCATATCGATTACAAAGTTTCCTCCAGTTAATTTACCAGCGTCTACGTTCAATGAACCTGATGTAATATTTACGGTTCCAGTATGCTCACCAGAAACTTTAGTGCCTTTCCAAACAACTTTTGAAGCGGTTGTATCAACTGTATAAGCAGTTCCTACTACTTCTGAATCAGTTATTTCAACTGAATCATTTGTTTCAGCTTTTTTTCCTTCAGGGTTTCCAGCACATGATGCTAGAATTAATGCTGCAATTGCAGATAATAATGTAATTTTTCTCATTCTCGTGTTTAAACAATTAAATTAAACGCAAAAATATATAGACTAACTAGATAATTCAAACCCTCATTTCAATTTTAACAGTATTCAGACAAATCTCATTTAATGTCCGGCAGGTTGAGCTTCAATTCTTCTAATATCTGCACCTAAAGCTCTTAGCCTTTCTTCAATATGCTGATACCCTCTTTCAATCTGCTCAATATTATATATCACAGATTTTCCTTGTGCCGACAACGCTGCAATTAAAAGTGAGACCCCGGCACGTATATCCGGTGAGGTCATCTCGATACCACGTAGTTTATTTTGTTTATTATGGCCAATTACAACAGCTCTATGCGGATCACACAAAATAATCTGGGCGCCCATGTCAATTAATTTATCAACAAAGAACAATCTGCTTTCGAACATTTTCTGATGAATCAACACATTTCCTTTTGCTTGGATAGCTGTTACTAATACAATACTCAATAAATCAGGGGTAAATCCCGGCCAAGGGGCATCCGCAATGGTAAGAATAGATCCATCTATAAACGTATCGATTTCATAATTCTCCTGTGCCGGAATAAAAATATCATCTCCTCTAAGTTCAAACTTAATTCCTAACCTTGAAAATACAGAAGGAATAATGCCCAATTCTTGGAAGCAAACATCTTTAATCGTAATCTCTGACCCGGTCATTGCTGCCAATCCTATAAACGAACCAATCTCAATCATGTCGGGCAACATCTTATGAGAAGTACCTCCTAAACGCTCAACTCCCTCAATAGTTAACAAGTTTGATCCGATACCCGTGATATTAGCTCCCATGCGGTTTAACATCTTACACAGCTGTTGTAAATAAGGCTCACAAGCGGCATTATAGATGGTAGTTGTTCCCTTTGCTAAAACAGCTGCCATAACGATGTTTGCAGTTCCGGTAACCGATGCTTCATCCAATAAGATATTTGCTCCTCTTAATTGAGTGGCATCTACATTAAAAAAATGATTTTCAGCATCATATATAAATTTAGCCCCCAGTTTCTCAAAACCCAGGAAGTGCGTATCCAAACGACGGCGACCAATTTTATCACCACCTGGTTTAGGAATCGCTGCTTTTCCAAATCTGGCTAATAAAGGTCCTACAATCATAATGGACCCTCGTAAGCTCCCTCCCTTTTTCTTGAACTCTTCGGACTGGAAATAATCAATATTTATATTCTTTGCTTCAAATTCGTAAGTATTATCATTAACCCGATTTACTTCAACCCCCATGGCTGCTAATAAATCAATTAACTTATTTACATCTTTAATATCAGGAATGTTGCTGATTGTTATTTTCTCTTCTGTCAATAAAACAGCTGAGATAATCTGTAATGCTTCGTTTTTAGCTCCTTGAGGAATGATTTCACCTTTTAGTGGTTTACCACCGAATATTTCAAATGCATTCATAGTTTTTTCATATCAATCAGTTTTCCCGATTTTTGGGTAAAAGGGAAACTGTTTAATTCTTGTTATGAACCTATAAAAAAAGCAATTGTTTAATAAGGAGTCAATTGCTTTTTAAAGAGGTATTATTTATAATTTTTCTTAACTCTATTGTTATTATTGTTGCTATTTGAGGGCCTTCTGTTGTTGTTATTATTGTTGTTATTACTATGGCCTCTCTTATTGTTATAGCTATTTTGCGGTTTATTCTGTTGCTGTTGATTACTACCGGCACTTTTTACACGGCTTCCTGGAGGCGGAGTTTTGAAATCAAGCTTAGTCAATACAGTATCAGCCGGAAGATCCAATTCACCACGAGATAACGTACGTAAATCTAAAAGTATTTGATCATCTGTAACTGAATCTTTATTCCAGGTCAAATAAGCCATTTTCATAAAATTAGCAATGCTAACTGCCATCTTCTGTTTAGCGTCTCCGTTCGGAATGTTCACTGCCTTACTAATCATCTGTTCTACGGTGTGACCATAGTGCTTAAACCGAATGTTGTGGTTAGGATATTTTATCGTTTCCGGTTTATGATGAATATTTTCTTTTGTAGGAATTGGATACGGAGAATCCACATCAATTTTAAAGTCTGAGATGATATATAAGTGATCCCAGAGTTTATGTTTAAAATCAGAAACATCACGTAAATGGGGGTTTAATACGCCCATCATATCGATGACCACCTGAGCCAGTCGATTCCTTTCTTCTCTATCTGATAGAGAACAGATATAGTCAACCATGTTTTGAACATTTCTGCCATATTCGGCCAGGATCAACTTTGGTCTTGTACTGTTATAATCAAAAATCATATGTTTATTTTGCTTTAACCCGTATGGGTGCTAAATATGTAATTCTAAAAGGGTGTTAACTTACTATTCTAAGCTTGGCAAATTTAAGCAACAATTGCTTCTGTCCCAACTCTTTGAAGAAAATAGTTGCTTTTATGTCCGGTTTATTACCTTCCAGGTTAATAACCTTACCAAATCCGAAGCGTTCATGCTCTACTTCCATGCCAACCTGAAGCCCCGAGGTATCCGATGGAGCAAACCCTTCTGTTGGTTTATGCGCTTTCGGAAGTATAGAGGTCGTCTTTATAACTTTCGGCTTTGGCTTTGAAAAAACATCGCCTGTACTTTCCTTACGTTGCCATTGAACGCGTTCTGAACCAAAATCATCATCCGGCATACCCGAAGATTTAGGCCTGAAGTCCAAATCCAAACAAGCAGGATTCAATTCATCTAAAAAGCGACTTGGCTCACAATTATTCAAAGTACCCCAACGGTAACGAGAAGTGGCGTATGATAAATGTAACTTCTTTTCTGCTCTTGTTACTGCTACATAAAAGAGTCTTCTCTCCTCTTCAAGTTCAGACCTCGAATTCAACGATAACTGCGAAGGAAATAGATTTTCTTCTAACCCTACAATGTGTACTACCGGAAATTCTAAACCCTTAGATGCATGAATTGTCATTAATGAAACTGTATCAGCATTAGGGTCTTTATCATTGTCGTCATTAGTCAATAAAGCAATATCCTGCATAAAGACATCTAAGCCTTTCTCTTCCAAATCCTCTCTTTCAGAGAATTCTTTGATACCGTTTAATAACTCCTGAATATTCTCATAACGAGCTAAGCCTTCAACAGATTTATCCTCATACAAATCCTTCAAAATGCCTGAATGCTGGGCGATATGCATTGCGGTATCAAATGCTGAATTTGTCTTTGCGGTAGCTTGAAAACTTTGAATCATTAACCCAAAATTCGAAACCGAAGCAGAACTCCTGCCATCCAAAAACATTTGCGCATTCGCTACTACATCCCAAAGACGTAATTGTTGCTGATCTGCTGCAACCATAATCCGTTCTACTGTCGTATCACCAATCCCTCGTCGAGGATAATTAATCACTCTTTTAAGGGCTTCTTCATCGTTAGGATTAAAGGTCAGCCTAAAATAAGCAATTAAATCTTTAATTTCCTTACGTTGATAAAACGAAGTTCCACCGTAAAGCTTATATGGAACGTTAATTTTTCTTAAAGCCTCCTCCAGAGATCTCGATTGGGCATTTGTACGATAAAGGATCGCAAAATCCTTATATTTCAAGCTCTTTAATGCTTTCTCTTGTGAAATAGCTTCTGCAACGATTTTTCCTTCCTCGTTATCAGAAAAAGCACGGCTTACTTTTATTTTCTCACCATCCTCATTGTCTGAGAACACATTTTTCTCTAATTGATTCTTATTGTTGGCAATAATACTATTCGCTGCATTAACAATCATTTTAGTAGAACGATAGTTCTGTTCCAGCTTGAAGACCTTCACATCCGGATAATCCTTCTGGAAGTTTAAGATATTCTGAATATTTGCACCTCGGAAAGCATAAATACTTTGAGCATCATCTCCAACAACGCAAATATTCTCGTTCACTGCAGCTAATCGTTTAACAATCAGATATTGAGAAAAGTTGGTATCCTGATACTCATCCACCATTAAATATTTGAATTGATGCTGGTATTTATGCAATACATCCGGATACTTATTCAATAAAACGTTGGTCTTAAACAATAGATCATCAAAGTCCATAGCACCTGCTCGATAACAACGTTGCGCATAGGTCATATAGATCTGACCTAACTGCCCTCGACCGTTCGATTGGTCTTCGGCAAGAATAGCCTCATTTTTATTATATTCTTGTGGTGATATCAGATTATTCTTTGCGGAGGATATTCTACCATATACATGATTAACATTATAAAGCTTATCATCAAGGTCCATTTCTTTCAAAATGGTCCTTAACAAACTTTTAGTATCATCTGTATCGTAAATAGTAAAGTTCCTGGGGTATCCTAAAAGCTCAGCTTCGACTCGCAGAATACGGGCAAAAATGGAGTGAAAAGTTCCCATCCAAATATTTTTTGCTTCCGAACCTACCACTTTCATGATACGCTCACGCATTTCTTTCGCTGCCTTATTGGTAAAGGTCAACACCAAAATATTAAAGGGATCTACTCCTGTTTTAACAAGATGCGCTACTCTATAAGTTATTACACGTGTTTTTCCAGAACCAGCACCAGCAACAATCATCACTGGACCTTTAGTCTGTTCAACGGCGGCTCGTTGGGATGGGTTTAACCCAGCTAAAAAATCCAAAATGTTCTCCTAAATTAATCTTATATAATGCCTCAAATATGGGGACCCAAATTTAATAAAAATAGCCGTACTATACTAGAACTTTTATCCACACACCCAAGAACATAGGAAATTATAACGGATTTATTAATTTTATCTTAAATCTAAGCTTGTCGTCCTTATGAAATCAATTAACAGAATACTATACCTATCCTTCCTCGCTTTCGCTCTTTCATGTGCAGCAACAAGGGAAGTACCCTCATCTTTTATCGAATTAAAAACATTGATTCCTGATCTGGAAGTCGAAATGAGATATAATAGCAATCATAATTTTATGGGAAGACGCGTAGAAGGATATAAGAGTAACAAAGTATATATAACCAAAGAAGCAGCGACGGCATTAGTATCAGCCCAGCAAGAACTAAAAGCGCAGGAATTAGGCTTTAAGGTATTTGACGCCTTTAGACCACAACAGGCCGTAGATAACTTTAAGTCTTGGGCCAAGGATATTTCAGATACATTAGCAAAAAAAGAGTTTTACCCTGAAGTCGATAAAAGGAATCTTTTCAAATTAGGCTATATCGCTGAAAAATCAGGGCATAGCCGAGGAAGTACGATAGACCTAACATTGATTGACTTAAAAACGAAGAAAGAATTAGATATGGGAACGGGATTTGATTACTTCGGAGAACCCTCACATTATGACTATCCGAAAATCAACGATCAACAGAAGACAAATCGAAAAATACTGCGAGATATTATGGAAAAACATGGATTCAAAGCTATAGAATCAGAGTGGTGGCATTTTACTTTAAAAGACGAACCCTTTAAGGACAAGTATTTTGACTTTGTCATTCAATAAGATCTTAATACAAGATTCTCATATTTAAATCTCATTTTAGTTAAAAATGAAATCAACCCCTATCGCAAATACAAAAAAGTCTACTGTCTGGCGTCTGTTTTCTTAGCTCTAAGAGCTAAATATTAAAACGGAGCATCATCCGGCATATCATTCATTCTGGATGGCATAGTAATACCTCCGCCGAAATCTCCGAAATTTCCGGAGGGTTGAATAGCATTTCCCATCCCGGTTCCAAAGTCTTTGAAACTTCCGGAATCGGCACCGCCCATACCTGAAAAATCATCTTCCAAATCCACGAACTTAACATACTTACCAATGAATCTTAATGGTACAATACCTGTTTCACCATTACGGTGTTTAGCTATAATAACTTCACCAACTCCAACGGTGGATCTTCCTTCTTCATCTTCCAATAAGCCATAATACTCAGGACGATATAAGAAGAGTACCATATCGGCATCCTGCTCAATAGAACCCGATTCACGTAAATCGGATAACATTGGTCTTTTACTATTTCCAGGTCTCGATTCAACAGCACGGCTTAACTGCGAAAGTGCAAGTACCGGAATGTTCAGCTCCTTAGCAACGGATTTCAAGGCTCTTGAAATACTACCGATCTCTTGTTCACGGTTACCACCCCCTTTTCCTTCGGCTTTACCATGCATTAACTGAAGGTAATCGACAATCACCATTTGAATATCGTATTGTGCTTTTAAGCGTCTACATTTTGCACGAAATTCAAAAACGTTCAATGCAGGAGTATCATCAATAATCAGTGGCGCTTCCGTTAATCGTCCAATTCTAGAGTGTAATTGTTGCCACTCATGATCAGCAAGATTACCTTTCTTAAGTTTTTCCTGTTCAATTTCCGTTTCTCCGGCAATCAAACGATTCACTAACTGAACAGAGGACATCTCCAGCGAGAATACAGCAACAGGGCGATTATGGTCAACCGCAGCATTACGTGCTACAGAGAGTACGAAAGCAGTTTTACCCATTGCCGGACGTGCCGCAATAATAACCAAATCTGAAGGTTGCCATCCGGAAGTCATACGATCTAATGCCGTTAATCCTGAAGGGATACCTGTTAATCCATCTGTACGATCACGCAATAATTCTAAAGAGGAAATTGCTTCACGCATGATATCATCCATTTTCCTGGAATCTCTCCTTAAGTTATTTTGAGCAATATCAAATAATGATTTTTCGGCATGATCCAAAAGATCAAAAATATCAGAGGTTTCATCGTATGATGCATTGATTATTTCCGTAGAAACTTTAATCAGTTCTCTTTGAATATATTTTTGGGAGATAATACGGGCATGAAACTCAATATTTGCTGCAGAAACAACACGGTCTGTAAGCTGAGTAATATAATATGCTCCACCAACAATCTCCAATGCTCCCATTTGTCTTAACTCAGCAACAACAGTAAGGATATCAATAGGAGAAGTCTTTTGAAACAGGTTATAAATCGCCTGGAAAATTTTTTGATGGGATTCTTTATAGAACGAATCGGGCTTCAAAATATCGATGACCTCACTAAGTGCATTTTTTTCCAACATCAGTGCACCCAATACTGCCTCTTCCAGATCCAATGCCTGAGGAGGAAGCTTACCCAATCCGGAGACTAAGTTATTTAAGCTTGTTCTTTTCTTGTTGAAATTTGCACGGCTAGGTTGTCCTGACGCACTGTTTGTAAATTCGCTTTCTAAAGACATATTAAAAAAATTTCCTGGCTCGATTTAACCTGATTTTAACGATAGGGTAACAAATGTAACAAAAATAAAAGATGCCCTAACATCAAGTTTTTAACAGTCAAAAATAGGTGGCTCAACAATCATGCAATAGTCCTTGTAAAACAGTACCTAATAATTAACAGCCATTGTGAGTAACCTGTTAATAACTAAATTTAGGCATTATTAATCAGCTTTTTACATGTATGTGGATAAGATCCGTCGATGTGAATAACCTACCCGAAGGCTTTCAAAAAGCTTTATTTCACAACTTATTTTTGCTTCAAATTAATAGTCAAGTAGTTAAGCTAGTTTAAGTATCCCGAAGGTTCACAAGCCACCCGCTAAGCAAATAAAATTTCTTATCATTTATTGTATCTTTGCTTTATGTCAAACAGTGCATATACCGAAAATCTTTCGTATAAAACAAAGATGATTTAAGGTAATTGCTATAAAATATAAATAAAATAATGAGGACAGTTTTAATCACAGGAGCAAGCTCAGGAATTGGAGAAGCTTGTGCCTTAGAATTGGCAAATGATAAGAGATTCCGATTATTGTTATGTGCCAGAAGAATTGAAAAACTGGAAGAATTGACCAAAAAAATCCAAACTATTAATCCCACCTGCGAGATTCATACTTTCAAATTAGATGTACGTAATGCGGAAGAGGTTGAAACTACCCTATCAAATCTTCCTACTGAATGGAAAAACATAGATATCTTAATTAATAATGCAGGTTTAAGTCAGGGTCTTGATGCTATACAAGACGGCCAAATCGGAGACTGGGATCGCATGATTGATACCAATGTAAAAGGTCTTCTATATGTTAGCAAATTTGTTATTCCAATGATGGAAAATAGCGAGCATGCCCATATTATTAATTTAGGATCAATTGCAGGGAAAGAGGTATATCCGAATGGCAATGTATATTGTGCTACTAAACATGCGGTTGACGCCCTAACAAAAGCGATGCGCATAGATTTACTATCAAAGGGTATCAAAGTTACCAGTATCGACCCCGGTATGGTAGAAACAGAATTCTCAGAGGTAAGATTTCATGGCGATAAGGATCGAGCGAAAACTGTGTATCAAGGATTAATCCCTCTTTCCGGGAAAGACATTGCAGAGATCGTAACATTTGTACTTTCCAGACCAAAACATGTCAATATAAACGATCTGTTGGTCATGCCTACAGCTCAAGCAAACGGAACATTAGTTATTAGAAATTAAAAAATAGATTATGTCATTAGAAGCAAAAATCAACCAAGATATCAAAGCGGCAATGATCGCCAAAGACAATGTGAGACTACGCGGTTTACGCGCAATCAAAGCGGCAATTTTATTAGCAAATACTGAAAAAGGACATGCAGAGCAATTGACAGAAGACACCGAAATTAAGGTACTTCAGAAATTGGCTAAACAACGTAAAGAGTCTGCCGAAATTTACCAACAACAGGACAGAAAAGATCTTTATACCATAGAAATTGAAGAATTGGAAGTTATTGAAGAGTTTCTTCCGAAACAATTAGACCGTTCTGCGGTAGAAGAAATTGTAAAAGGTATCATAGCTGAGACCGGTGCTTCATCCATTAAAGATATGGGTAAAGTAATGGGAGCAGCAAATCAGAAATTAGCAGGCCAAGCTGATGGCCGCACAATCTCTGAAGTTGTAAAATCACTTTTAAGCTAAATTAAATATGGAATGGAGGATTAAAACCTTTTCAGAGCTAAGTCCCTTAGAACTCTACAGAATCCTTCAACTACGTATTAATGTCTTCATGCTTGAGCAAACCTGTCTTTATCCCGAATGTGATGATAAAGATCTTAAAGGAAAACATCTCTTTGCTATGCATGAAGACATTTGCGTAGCCTATACCCGATTGCTTCCACCCGATGTCTCCTACCCCAATTGTAGCTCCATTGGTCGGGTTGCTGTACATCAAGACCATAGAAAACATCAGTATGGTCGAGAATTGATGAAACGTTCTATTGAATCCTTAAAAACTGATTTCCCCCGACATCCCATTCGAATCAGCGCACAGGAATACCTCAAAAAATTTTATATCGGCTTAGGATTCCAAATTACAAGTGACGTCTATCTTGAAGACAATATCCCTCACGTGGAAATGATATTGTATCTAGATGATAGATTATAGACCACAGACATAAGACTTTTTTGGCTGTTTAAATGTTATCCCCTATTTCTTATAAAGTAGAACCTCGTCTTTACTTTTCAATTCCCCTAATTTTCATATAAAATTCAATCGCTTTTCAACCAAAAATCACTCGCTTTTAATTGGGTAATTATTGAGAAAGTAACGGGTGAGATACGGGTGAGATACGGATAAGTAAGAATCCAGTGTCTATTAAAAAGTCCAAATTTAACAACTAAAATGCAGGCATTTTCCTGTTCATATTTTAATGGTAAAAACACATCTGATTAAAAGAGATGGAGGACAATATTCTAGAAGTATCAGTATCATGGATTAAGATATACAGCATATCAGGTTAGAAAAAAAAATCCCCGGTAGCATAAGAGCTCCCGAGGATTTTACCGTTTTGTTATTCTTCGTTTATCAATCCACTAGTTTTGTGCTAAACTCTGGATTTTCGATTTCTTCCAATGTAGACTCTTTGGTTAATAGTGGAGCATATTTTTCTCTTGCTTTAGTCCACCTGCCTTGTGTAAGATTAAATTCACCACCCATATAATTAAAATATCCGGCATCGGAAGGTGTATTATAGGTATGTGCGTTGGTATTCGATCCCGATCTATAGAATGGTTGATCCTTTAAGTTTATTGGATTAATGATATCGTAAAAATCATTATTGGCAATTCTGTAACCATTGGTATTATTTGTCAAACTACCTCCTGTTGCCGTAAAGACAACATCTTCCGGCACCGAACTCTCCAGCACATCGACACCATCAAATATGGCAATACCATAAGCATTTCCGCTATTTGCCAATAAATTAGAGGTTTTCGTACCGAATCCAAAACCATCATTCTTCGAATAATCATAAGCTGTTATCCAATTTGCTTGGTTAATGCTTGTTGAGCCCGTACTCATAATTAATTTATTGGATCCACCAACATAGAAATATTCTCCTTTTTTAACCGAACCTGTAGTAAGATCTAGTTTATAAGTCCGCATTCCTCCTGTTGCCCAGCCTTTTTGAGGCACGCCAGTTGGCGTGGAAGCATTCGCATTATTCGTGGTAACCACAGACATTGGCGTTACGGAAAAGTCTATATCCTCTGTTGCTATAAATTGGATATATTCATTATTAGCATCCGTTCCTTTTGGATCGTTCGACCATCCTGAAATAATAGCTTTAGGAGTTTTATATTCAGATTTCAATTCTACTAAATCAGCATTCATTCGAAGTCGTTGATAAGGTACTAGACTATCACCTTCCAGTTTTGTGAAAATAATTCCGTAGTAATTTGCCATTTTATACTGAGGTAAATTAGCTAAACTTGAACTAGGATTAGTCTGCACGGTTATCGTTCCGAAACCATCGTTAATATCATGCTCACCAGAAATCTTTTGTTCGGGAGTTGGTGTATAAGGGAAACCTCCCTTAACAATTGCTACTAATGTACTTTCATATTGATCCGGATTTTGAGCTATTTTTGATGTATTGGTAATTGCTATTTCTACGGGTCTATCAGAAGCAATTTTTGTGATTCTATCTGTCGTAACATTCTGAATCTGGAGAACCCCATCTACTCTATCCAATATGGTTCCATCGATATTAATAAGTAAAGAATCTCCTGAAACATATTCTTTTGCAGCTGTTCCCAAAGGGATGGCTATCCCTCTTAAGAAATCTAATCTTCTTTTATCTTGAACAATCAATAAATCATCCGGTAAATTTCCTGCTGCATGATCAGAAATCACAGTTACCGCAATCGTAGTTGAGCCATCTAACGTTTCTATATTAAGATCTACAGCAGATCCTTTATATAAAGTACGAACATCGTAGATTCCAATATATTGACTAATTTCTCCTCCGGGGTAATTTGTTTCAGCACATCCCATAATCATTCCCAGAAAACAGGCTGCTGTGAGGAATTTAGTAATTAACTTTTTCATTTTTTCTTAATTAAGGTTTTTGCCACCAAACTTTCGTATTGATTTCATCTGCTCCTTGTCTAGCTACAGCTTCTCTATAGCTTTTCGGATTTGAGGACTGTACATACACCGGATAAACCATCCGAGAAGGCATCTCTCCATTATTTTTCAACCCATCACCTTTGGGAAGAACAGGATGTCCTGTTCTACGATATTCAAACCACTGTTGCATATCCACCAAGAATAAAGCAAGATATTTTTGTTTATGAATATTCTCCATTTTACCATCGAATGTATCATCATCGCTCCAGTCTATATCAGATGCTGCAAGATGTTCTTTGGCTGTTCCCTGCCATTCAGGCACCCATAACTTTATACAAGATTCAATACCTGAATAAAATGGTACTTTTGGATCTCCGGTAATGATTCCTTTCAACATGGCTTCAGATTTAATAAATTCAACTTCCGAAAAGTTCATAATCATTCCTGTTAATGGTTCTTTTTGCATGCTATTCACGCCGTTATTTTGATCTGAAGAATAGAAATAAGACATTTTTGAATAATCCTCATTACTGGCGGCATAACCACTTGGTACCCCAATAAAATTTCCGGAAACCGGAGCAATCCCCCAGCGATTTACACCATCCTTACCATATTCGGGGATATTTAGTCGCGGATCATTTGAGTCTCGTAAGAAGTCAATAAAATATTCGGCAATAGCTGTCGCGCGGAAATCCTGCACACGCGTGGTCATGAATGGGGAAACATAAGCTCCCTCCCCTGTCCAGCGTAGAATTGCTGATTCAGCATTATTGGAAATAATTGGATAATTTGAGGCATTACTCTCAAGAATTTCCTTGATTTTTGCCAATGCAAAATCCTTCACTTCTTCTTTATGCGCTACACGAAGTAACAGTCTCAGGTAAAGAGAATTTCCAAATTTTCTCCAATTGGCTACGGACCCTGCATACACCGGGTCATGCACTGCCTCAATACCATCATTGTTTTTTAAAAGTACATTCGCTGTATCTAATTTTTTAAAGAGATCAAGATATATATCTTTTTGAAGATCAAAAGGAGGCTCTAAGATTAATGAATCACGACCTAGCGTTGATTTTGAATATGGTATATCACCATAGGTATCCGTCAATATGGAATAAGTCCAAGCTTGAAGAATAAGTGAAATACCTTGATAAGATCTATTGAAATACAACGCATCGGATGCTTTGCTGTACATATCCTTATAATTTGACATGTTCAGGAAATGATTATTCCAAAGGTAATCAGACCATGTTCTACGGAAATCATACCTAAACACCTTTCCTTCTCCATCTCCGATCGAGACGGTAATTTGCATCAACTCATTATTAAAGGAACGGTTACGGTTCATGTTGTAGCTAACAGAGTTTATTAATGCATTAGCCATGAATTGATGTGGATATGCTTCCGTCGAAGTCGTCGGATCCACGTTTAGATCTACAAATCCTTTATCACAAGCAGTAAAACTTGCAATCGTAATCATGAGTAGAATTATTTGCTTAATTTTCATAATAGTATTAGTTAGAAGCCGACAATTAGGTTAAATCCAAAGGTTCTGGTAGAGGGAAATTGAGCTATTTCAAATCCTTTTACAATATCCGAACCATCTAGGGTTCCAAATTCAGGGTCGAAGGCTGGCCATTTTGACCAGATAAAGAGATCACGTCCATAGACACCGATAGTTGCTCTGTTGATTCCTAGCCTACTCACTAAATTTTTACTTAAGGTATAATCAATCCTTGCCTCCCGGAACTTGATAAAGTCGGTAGGAAACGTACTACCCTCCGCATTGTCAGTTCCATAATGTGACCGATAATACTCATCGATGTTCGTTGCGATTACATCATTCTTTCTGAACGTTCCGTCCGCATTTTCGATAACACCATTTCCTATCATTCCGGAGTACCGACCTGGTAATGTATTCGTTGTTTTACCTTGTTCAGCCAATTTATAATGTGTCAATGAATGTGCAACTCCCCCCCATTGCGTATCAAACAGTAAATTTAACCGAAGTCCTTTATAACTAAAGGTATTACCTAAGCTCATCTTGCCTTTCGGTAAAGTATTACCCAGATAAATTACCTCATTTGTAATCTTTGCATAACCTGTAGATTCATCATAAATTACCTGACCATCCGGGGCGCGTTGATATCCCAACCCGAATAAATCGCCCATACTTCCACCCTCAAATGCTACAATTTGACCCGAACCTACGGATCGTTGCTGAAGAACTAATGAACTATCTGCCAGCTGTAAGATGATGTTTTTATTTGCGGTATAAGTAATCATTGATGACCATTTAAAATCATCCTTTTTGATTTGATCCGTATTCAATGCAATTTCTAATCCTTTATTTTCAACCTCACCAATATTCATCAAAAACCTATTCACGCCGGAAGAAGCATCCACGATTCTTCTTAAGTGTTGATTAAATGAGTTCGCTTTATAGACTGCAATATCTAAATTCACACGGCTGGAGAACATTCTTATATCAGCTCCAAATTCAATAGAATTAGTCTTTAAAGGAAGAATAAGTGGGTTTACCAAAAGACTAGGATTTGCTAATGATCCACCGATAAGGGGATTTCCGGGACCATATCCAAAGTTCGTCATGTAAGGTGTTTGTACTCCTGAACCTGTTCCTGCTAAGGATGCTCTTACTTTTGCAAAATTTATAAAAGAAGGCATCTGTGCGACTTGAGAAAGCACAAAACTGGCATTTACGGAAGGATAAAAGAAACTGACACTTTTGTCAGGATATTGAGTAGCTGCTAATGTACTCGTCCAATCCATACGTGCGGTAGCATCTAAAAATAAATAATCTTTATATGAGCCCGTTAGCAAGCCATAGAACGAGTTTGTTTCATAACGTTCTAGTATTTGTCTGGTTTTTACACCATATTTTGTGTTTGCATGATTATACACACCAGGAAAGGAAAGACCATCTGAGGCCAGTTCGTCTCTACGATACTCATTATGCAAAGTCGCTCCACCCGCCGTTGCTGAAAAATCAAAATCTTTATTAAACTTCTTTGCGTACCTCAATAAGAAATCAGCATTGGTTTCTCTGCCAAATATTGCCTGTGTTCTATGACTACCTTCACTTAATTTGGAACCGGCATCATAAGGTCGATTTTGCGTTCTATTCTCTGCTGATAAATCCATCGCGGCCCTTAATTGCACACTGAATTCCGGTGTAAATTGGTAAGTGGCTTGGGCATTACCGGTAAAGACATGTCTGTTATTAGCATTAATAAATTCGTATGAAATCGCATACGGATTTTCCGGGTAAGTGCTGAATGGATATTTAATCTTTTTTTGTTCTTCTCCATGAACCCAATAATCCCTCAATCCATTGATATCAGCATTGGGTTGCCAAAAAATATACCAGTACATTAAGGATTGATTTCCATAACCTGATCCCGGAAGATTATCACTCCAACGATTATTATAATTAACCTTCGCATTAATACTTAATTTATCGGTCACTTTTGAGTTTACCGATAAAGCGAACGTATTTCTTTTATATCCTGTGTTTGGAACAATCCATTTATTCTGAACATTAGTTGCAGAAAACCGTGCTGTCGTTTTATCCGTACTTCCATCGATGGTGACTGAATTAGTATAAGTTTGCCCTACATCAAAAAATCCATTTACTCCATTTTTCCCATCATACGCTCTCCACGGTGTACGTTCTGTTCCAACCATCTGTGTGATGGGGTCGTATTGAAAAAAACTTTGACCGTCGAATTTCGGACCATATGCCGAACTTGTACCGCTTGTACTCGACCCATCAACTGTAGTACCATAAGAATAGTAAGCAGCCCCGCCTAGTCCCTGTCCGTACTCATATTGCAGGTCAGGAGACCTATTTAAACTTTCAAATGAGGCATTTGAATTCACAGTAATTCCAATACCTCTATCTTTTTTAGAACCTGATTTTGTGGTAATAACAATTGCACCATTGGCTGCGCGTTGACCATATAAGGCCGCTGCTCCAGGCCCTTTCAGTACAGTTACACTTTCAATATCTTCCGGATTGATGTCATCCATTCCGGAACCATAATCTACCGGCATATTATCCGAGCCTGTGCCGTAAGAAGCATCGGTCCCCAGGGCCGACCTACGACCCGAACCACCATTTACAACCACGCCATCAACCACTATTAAAGCCTCATTTTCTCCCGTAAGATTACTTTCGCCACGGAGAATAATTTTAGTAGATCCTACAGGTCCTGCATTAGATCGTATTAAATTTAAACCCGCAACTTTCCCGGAGAGCGCATCCATCCAGTTACTGGAGAGGGCCTCGGTAAGCTGTTCTCCTTTCACAGTAGTCGTTGCATAACCTAAGGCTTTTTCTTCACGCTTAATACCTAAAGCGGTTACTACTACTTCATCGATTGACTCATCTAATGTGCTTAATTGAATTGTGTAGGATTCTTTTTCAACTTTTAAAGTACGCTGACCATAGCCTAGCATTTTAAAAGTCAGTGTTGCGCCTTTTTGTACCTCACCTTGAAATACCCCATCTGAACTGGTTATTCCAATGGCTCTGTTATTCACCAAAACACTTACCCCATTCAGAGCTTCTCCACTAACTTGGTCAATGACTTTAATTCTAACATTGATCAATTCCTGCGAAGCATGTCTCTCCCAAGGGAAAATCGGCCTGATTTCGGTCGCATTTGCCTGCATTGCCATACTCAACATCAAGAGGAGTCCGACTTTGCTCAATTTCATTGAAGATAGATTCATTACTTGGTAATTATGTTAATATTTATGAAGATTAGTTATTAAAAGTGCTGGACAAGACTTCATTATGAATATATTGTGTTTATCCATTAGTGTTATAATTTCAAAATTTCTTCCAATCAGCATAGATATCCCTTTGTTTTATTGTTATCTGCTCATTTGATTCGGAAACAAACAAGAAAGTGTGAGGATAGGGTGAATTGGAATGCGTTATTTTTCATGGTATTTATATTTCAGCCACAAAACTACATTCGCTACATAAACTTAGTGTTAGCATAATGTTGGGTTATTAATATAAATTGGTTAAGAAATTGTTAAGTGTTATTAAATTTCAACTTAATTTAATATTAAATAAATAATAATTAGATATTTAACACAAAAAATAAGGGATTTAAACATATTGAATAAATCAAAGAGAAAGAAGCCAAAACTTGCAAAAACACTAATCAAATAGCAAAAAAGTAGATTTAATAAAAATTATTATATGGAAAAACTAATCCCAAGACAAAGCACAAAGGAGTTAAGTTTTGTAACAGACTAAATGACTGTTGATTAAAAACAAAGAAGGCCGTCCTTTTGCGGGACGGCCTTCTTTGTTTTTAATTTTTTTATCTGTTTTTTATGGGTCTTTCACCATAGTGTCTATCTCTTTCGAAAGTAGACATATGTCTTTCTTTCTTGGCAGGATATATATCTTCTAATGTAATCATAATCCCGGTTTCTTCTACTTCCCCAAACTCATTGTTTCTTGCCGTTCCGAAAACTCTCATTGTAGGAGAGAGATTCATATAGGTATTGATTAAAGGAGGGATATTTTCATCTAGTCCTCTTATTTTATTATTCAACACTTTATATCCTTCTTTATATTCAAGACCATCAAAAATACCTTCGTACTTTGAAATATCTGTTTTATATCCTAAGAATAATTCTTTGGTAGGGTGTACCAAATTATCTTTATCCGGGAAATAATGGTTCATAAAATAGATGAGTAAATCTCTTGCTTCGGGATTGTAATGAGGATACATAGTTACCTTTCCAAAAAGATATTTAACATCCGGATTAATTAATACCAGTGCTCCCAGTCCATCCCATAGGTTATCTAAAGAAAATATACCTTTACGGTTATCAATTGCCGGTTGAAATTTAGGTTGTACCCAAGATCTTCCTAATTCAATTGTATAGGGAAGGAAATCTTTGATAAATTGCTCGGTGAAGTCAAAATAATGGGCTGTTGAAAGGTGAAACTTTCCATTGGGGTCGCAAGCCTGATCACATTTAATTACTCTATAACCTGCAATGATTTCCTCATCTTCCGGGTTCCATGCGATTAACTGGTCATAATTATGTTCTGAGGTATCATTTTCATCGATATCCAATGGTAATCCCGTACCACCTCCTGCACCTCTGAAAGTCAGCTCTCTCAATCTACCTATCTCACGCATGATATTAGGGGCGGTATGATAATTGACTAAGTAAACTTCATTGCTACCATTATTGGTATAACGAACGAAAGCTTCTTTAGTAAGTTCTTTCTTGATTAAATCTCTATCTACCGGTTGTATTATTTCTTGCATATACTATTTTTTACCATCGGCCATGGCATAAACCATGTCTTTCATTTCTGCTGCCCACTGACGTTCATTCTTACTATTATCAAAATGGGTATAAGAGATTTTCTCTCCAATCTTAATGGTTATATCTTTCCCACGCTGAGAAAACAACTCATCTGGTAAATATAACATTTCAATATTTGCTTTTAGTCCTAATTTATTTCTTATTCTAGCTAAATTGTAAAAGAATTTTGAATTTTGTCCGTCGATAAATACAGGAACAATATCTTTTTTATATTTTTTTGCTTTACTAATAAAGCTTTTTTTCCATTCTAAATCAACAATTTTTCCATTAATTTTTCGGGAAACTAGGCCTGCCGGAAAAACCAACAATGCTTGATCGGATGCATAAGCATTTTCTATAGCGGCAATGCCTGACTTACTTTGACTACCGACCTTATTTACGGGGATAAATAAAGGTTCAAGATTTCGAATATTCATCAGGATGTCGTTTACCAAAAACTTTACATCTTTCCTGTATTTTCCAATAGCATGCATAAAAGCAATCCCATCCAATCCGCCTAAAGGATGATTGGAAGCAAAAATTACACTTTCATCTAATGGAATATTCTCGGCACCTTCCAGATGTACATTCACCTGAAGTTCTTTTAATAAGGAGTCTACAAATTCTAATCCGAATTTATCATGATATGTATTCATGATATAATTAATATCGTCCTCATGGATGGTTCTTTCCAAATAAGTCATTAAAGGTTTTGGTATCCATTTGGCTAATGTTGGACTCTTCTTACGTATTACCTCTCTTATTTGAATAAATTTCTCTTGCTCTAGTAAGCCCATATACAATACTGCACTTTTTTAAAAGATGCGTAAAATTACATAATTAGTTTTAAGATGACTAAAACATCTTTTTATTTTATGTCAATTTATTATTTTCATTACCTTAGCAATGGACACATCATTAAACTATAATTAAACGTTTTGTCTTTATTGTAGTTTAATAAATAAAAGGTATCATGTATATCGGTGAAAACATATCAACGCTCTATACCGAAGTTCATCCAAATGACACGGTGGCTCATTCTCTGGATAAGATCAATGATCTTCATTTCCAGCAACTCCCTGTGGTCAAGGGCAAAGATTATCTCGGTATTATTACGGAGGAGGATTTATTATCTGCCGATAATGAAGATTCTTTAATTAAAGAATTGAAATTTACCTTTCCTTTTATTTACTTATACGACTACCAACACATCTACGATGCCTTACAATATCTTGAAACGTATCAGTTTGATATTTTGCCTATTGTTAATAAACAGAAACAATATGTCGGAGTGATTACACAAAAAGATTTATTAAGAGCCGTAAATGAAAACCTATCCAATCAGGACAAGGGTGCTATTATTGTATTGGAGATAGAAGATCGGGATAACAGCTTGACACACATTGCTCATATTATAGAATCAGAGAACACTAAAATCTTAAACACCGGCATCAAGTTAATTGAAAATTCTAGCAAAGTAGAATTGACCATAAAGGTTAATAAAAACAATATTTCTTCGGTTTTGGCTTCATTATGGAGGCATGATTATGTGGTTAAAGCTACCTTTAATGACGGTTCTGATCAAAATGATATACAAGAGAGATATAATCTTTTAATGAACTATTTAAATATTTAATTCCAGAAATTCTCATCTTTGCCCAAAATTAAATAAGCATGAAAGAGATAGCTATAGCAGTATATGGACGCGAGTTCAACCAATCCGTGATCGGTTATGTGGTGGAACTTTTCACTTATCTGCGAGAAAGAAATGTTAAAGTATATATACACCAAGACTTTCACAGCTTTCTAAAGCGCTTATGTAAACTAGATTTTACTTTTAAAAAATTTAAATCATATAAAGATCTTCCGAGTAATACTGCTTTTATGCTTAGTCTAGGCGGAGATGGAACGATGCTTTCAGCGGCAACTTTAATCAAGGATTCGGGAATTCCATTAGCTGGGATTAACTTCGGACGTTTGGGTTTCCTGGCAAATATTTCTAAAAATCACATTGAGGATGCATTAGATCAGATTCTAAACAATAATTATCAGCTACAAAAACGAGCTTTATTACAAGTTGAAAGTTCTGATGGGACATTTATAAAAGGTGAGGATTTCGCACTAAACGATATTACAGTCTTTCGTTCTGACTCTTCTGCCATGATTACTGTAAATGCGGTACTGGATAATGAACTATTAAATTCATACTGGGCAGACGGGCTTATTATTGCTACCCCTACGGGCTCCACAGCTTACTCTTTAAGTTGCGGAGGTCCTATAATAATGCCTGGAAGTGGAAACTTTGTCATAACCCCTATTTCCCCACACAACTTAAACGTCAGACCAATAGTAGTTAATGAGAATATGGAGTTACGTTTGGATATTGAAAGTAGAACTGGAAAATATATTCTGAGCTGCGATTCTAAAAGCCAGACCTTAAGTACAAATACCAGTTTGTTTATCACAAAAGCTCCCTTTAACATTAACCTTATAAGATTACGCAATGATCAATATTTCAGCATTTTGCGTGAAAAATTATTATGGGGAATAGATGTGAGGAACTATTAATATTAAATTATCAACCTGCTTTTACTGTAAATTTATATTGGGATAATCTTAAAACCTGTATCTTTACCTGACAAACTGTATGTATGGGGGCCATAAATTGAGATGGCAAAAGAAAGTATGGAGGATACCAAATCACAACTCGAATTCTCATGCTATACACACGACTCCCGTCAGTCATCAGTGTTTTTCGAGATTTGATGGTTGATAAACATTCAATGAATTAATGCATATTATCTAATGAGTTTTAAAGATAAAATAGATAAAAACAAGTTACCACAACATGTAGCTATTATCATGGACGGTAATGGTAGATGGGCAAAAGAAAAAGGCGAGCTCCGCGTTTTTGGTCATAAAAATGGAGTTACTGCCGTTCGTGAAACCTTAGAGGCCGCGGTAGAAATCGGTCTTTCCTACCTTACTTTATATGCATTCTCAACAGAGAATTGGAGTAGGCCACAATTTGAAGTAGATGCATTAATGGAATTATTAGTTAATTCATTAAACCAGGAATTGGCTACCTTTCAGGAGAATAATATCCGTGTAAATACAATAGGTAGAATGTCGGATTTACCAGCACATTGTCAGGTAACTTTACAATCTACTATAGAGCAAACCAGATCCAACACAGGATGTACCCTAACCCTGGCATTGAGCTATGGATCGCGACAAGAGATCCTAGAAGCGACAAAATCCATTGCCGAAAAAGTTAAAAAAAGTGAAATTTCTATCGAAGATATTACTGAAGATTTATTCAGTAAAAGTCTTTACACCCATGACATTCCAGATCCCGAATTATTAATAAGAACTAGCGGTGAGGAGCGTATAAGCAACTATATGCTATGGCAGATCGCATATTCGGAATTATTTTTCTTACCAATTATGTGGCCGGAATTCACAGGCGAAAACCTATTTGAATGTATCTATTTATTCCAAAATAGGGAAAGAAGATTTGGGAAAACTAGTGAACAATTATAAGAAATCATTACTTTTGCAACATTTTAATTTTGGCGCGTTTAAAGGCCCCAATTCGTAATATTTCTTTTAACAAAAATTAACAAGACTTTGCTGTACTTTAGCAGACATAATAAAAAGTAGATGAAGCGTATAATTAAACTTTCTATTTTACTCACCTTCTTAATTTGCAATTTCGCGCAGGCTCAGATAACAGGAAATAGGCCTTTGAATTTGAATAATCCGGATGATATCAGTTATTTGGATCCTAAAAATTATGTGATTGGTGGAGTGACAGTATCTGGCGCACAATACCTAGACTCAGAAGTATTAATAACTATTTCAAAACTGCAAGTCGGTCAATATATAGAGGTACCAAGCGAACAAACTTCAAATGTCATTAAAGACTTAATGAATCAGAACTTGTTTGAAGATGTTCAACTATATGCTACCAAAATTGAAGATGAAACAATCTTCTTGGAGATTCGGGTTGTAGAGAGGCCACGTCTAACACGAGTAGATATTACCGGACTCAGTAAAAGTCAAACCGAAGAAGTCCGTAAAAGACTGAACACCAACACAGGTAAAATTGTCAATGACAACTTATTGTTAACTACACGTAGTACTATCGAGCGGTTCTTGAGAGAGAAATCTTACTTATATCCCGAAATCAAAATCAGCACACAACAAGACTCTTCTCAGGCAAACAATGAGATTGTTGTAGTTGATGTAAAAAGAAATAAAAAAATTAAGGTAAATAGCATAAACTTCACCGGAAACGAAGAGTTTACTGATAAACAATTGAGAAAATTCATGAAAGGTGTTCGTCCAAGAGCATGGTTCAGAGTTTTTGGTCCGGGTAAGTTTAAAGATGAAAAATACGAAGAAGCGAAGACCAACTTAGTTGCAAAAATGCAAGACAAAGGTTATCGTGATGCTCAAATTATCTCAGATTCTATAAGACGTTTTGATAATAATGAGGTAGCAATCGATATGGAAGTCTATGAAGGTCCTAAATACTATGTCGGTAATATATCTTGGTCAGGTAATTCTAAATTTAAAGATTCTACTCTAAACATTCTATTAGGTATTCAACATGGAGATGTATATAGTGAAGAAAAATTAAATTCTAAGCTTAGTGGCCCGACCAGAAATTCTGATGACATCGCTGCAATTTATCAAAACGATGGATATTTAACATTCAGTGTACAACCTGTTATCAAGCGTATCTATCAAGATACCGTTGATTTGGAAATTCAAATGTTTGAGGGCAAGCAGTATACTATTAACAATGTAATCCTTAAAGGTAATGATGTGACTAATGACCGTGTTGTTTTACGTTCTATTTATACTAAACCTGGACAGAAATATTCACGTGAGTTATTGGTAAGAAGTGTTAGAGAGATTTCTCAATTAGGGATGTTTGATGAGCAAAAGGTTAATCCTATGCCTACAAACTTGAACTATGAAGAAGGAACTACTGATATTGAGTTATCAGTTGCTGAAAAACCTTCTGATCAGGTTGAACTTTCGGGTGGTTATGGAGCCGGCCAGGTAATTGGTACACTAGGATTAACGTTCAATAACTTTTCTACCAGTAATTTCTTCAAAAAAGAATCATGGAAACCTTTACCACGTGGTGATGGCCAGAAATTAAGTATTCGTGGTCAGACTTCCGGAAAACGTTATCAATCATATAGCTTCTCATTCTCGGAGCCTTGGTTAGGTGGTAAAAAACCAATCTACTTTGGTTTAAGTGCCTATATTTCAAATTCTCAATTACAACGTTATAATTATCTTGAGAATCGTTATGAAGACTATGAGGGAATACCTAAAATCCAGATGCACGGTGTTACTGCAACATTAGGTAAACGTCTGCAATGGCCTGATAACTATTTTCAGGTTAATACTTCCCTATCTTACCAACGCTACATGTTAGATAACTATAGTGGAATATTTGTTTTCTCTGATGGTACTGCTTATAACATCAACTTAACACAAGAAATAAGCAGAAACTCAATTGATGCGCCGATATACCCTACTTCCGGTTCACAGATTAAATTTACGGTTCAGTTGACTCCTCCATACTCACTATGGAACAATATGAATTATGCAACTGCTCCAGATAATGAGAAATACAAGTTTACTGAATACCATAAATGGAAATTTGATTCCCAATGGTATACTAAAGTTGTAGGAAAACTAGTTTTAAAAGCACAAGCGCAGTTTGGTTATTTAGGATCTTATAGTAACGAGACACCAGTTTCACCATTTGAACGATTTAAATTAGGTGGTGATGGTATGCAAGGATTTGATTTCCTTCAGGGGTCCGAGATTATCGCTATGCGTGGTTACGCAAATGGCGCATTGATTCCGGCATCTACTGGTAGTAATCAACAGAACATTGCTATCCAATCTGGTAGTCCGATTTATGCAAAATATCAATTAGAGCTTCGTCATCCGATTATGTTGAACGAACAAGCAACAGTATTTGCATTGGCTTTTGCTGAGGCAGGTAACACCTGGAATAAATTTGATGAAGTAAATCCATTCAAAGTTCGTCGTTCTGTGGGTGTAGGTGCTCGTATCTTCTTACCTATCTTTGGTATGTTAGGTATTGACTATGGTCATGCATTAGATCCTATCCCTGGATTAACAACTGATCGTTGGAAACAAAACTTCACATTCAGTATTATCCAAAATATGGGTGGATTCTAATTAAACTTTTTAATAATTAAATTGTCTTAAACATAGAATTTAAAAAAAATAATATGTCGATGAAAAGAATAGCAATATTAATCGTTATGTTAACTATGATGGGAACAGTATCTTTTGCCCAGAAATTAGCATATGTAGATTCAGAATATGTAATGAGACATATCCCTGAATTTAACGCAGCGCAGAAAACTTTAGATGATCAGTCTAAACAATGGCAAGCGGAAGTAGATAAACAATACGAAGAAATAGAACGTATGTACCAGGCTTATCAGAAAGATCAAGCGAACTTAAATGCCGATATGCGCAGACGTCGTGAAGATGAAATCGTAAATAAAGAAAAAGCAGTTAAGGAATTCCAACGTACCAAATTCGGAATGGACGGAGATTTATTCAAACAACGCGAAAGCTTAATGCAACCTATCCAAGCAAAGGTCGATAAGGCAATACAAGATGTTGCTACAGCTGGACAGTTTGACATTATTTTGGATAAAAGAAGTGAGGTTTCCTTCCTTTATGCCAATCCAAATCTGGACAAAAGTAACGATGTTATCACGAAATTAGGTTTGAGGCCCAATCCTTCTTTAGCGAACTAATATTTTTTATTATACTTGCGAACTAATTTATTATTTAACTCATTAAAAAAAAGAAAATACCTTATATCAGGAAATATAAGACTAACAAAAACAGCATGAAAAATTTATTGAAAAGTGTAGTATTAGCAACAGGAATTTTATTAGCAGGTAATGCTGTTAATGCTCAACAGAAAATCGGACACATCAACACAGCAGAAATTGTTCAATCTACAAATGAATTTAAGACTGCTGAGGCACAAATGAAGACCTTGAGCGAGACTAAGCAAAAGGAGATTCAAGATATGATTTCAAAATATCAAGAACAACAAAACAGTGCTAATGAAAAGTTGAGAAACCGTAGTGAGGCAAACAAAGAAACCGTTGATGCTGAAGTTCAATCTATCGCAAATACTATGCGTGAAATGGAAACTCGTATTCAAGGTGTACAACAAGCTGCCCAAGAAGAAATTGGTAAAAAACAACAGGAATTATACGCTCCTATTGAGCAAAAAGTAATGACAGCGATTAATGCAGTTGCTAAAGAAAAAGGTTATGCTTATGTATTAGACATCTCTAGTGGTGGCGTACCTTATTTCCAAGGTGGTGATGACTTAACTGCTGACATCAAAGCTAAATTAGGTGTGAGTGCTACAGCAGCACCTGCAACTCCACAAAAGTAATTCTCTACTTAAAGAAATTAAATAAGGGCAATCCGAATCGGATTGCCCTTATTATTTATAACGTCTTTATGTTAAAGATTTCCCTTTTTCATTTCTTCCACTGCAAAATTAGCTGCTCTAGCTGTTAAAGCCATATAAGTGAGAGATGGATTTTGCGTACCTGTAGAGGTCATACATGCTCCGTCCGTTACAAATACATTCTTACACAGATGAACTTGATTCCATTTGTTTAAAATAGAAGTTTTAGGGTCATTTCCCATTCTTGCCCCTCCCATCTCATGAATATCAAGACCGGGGTTTTGTTTACTATTATGGGTGCTGATATTTTTGGCCCCAATATATTCTAACATCTCAGATCCCTGATCTAAAAAATCCTGCATACTCTTCTGATCGTTATCATCATAACCAATATTAAACACGAGCTGTGCCATTCCGAACTTATCCTTAAGATCTTTGCTAAGTCGTATGTGATTTTCCTTTTTGGGGATTGTTTCACCTTGCATCATCATACCTATCCCCCATCCTCCTACTTCGGACAGACTGTCTTTAAATTCACCGCCAACTTGCATATCACTTCCAATACCACTCCCCCTATAGGCTCCAAAGAAAGAAGCATAGCCCCGCATAAAGTCCATCTCCTGTTTTTTTACATTTCTGAAATTTGGAATAATAGGTTGAGTTGGTCTTCTGCCGTAATAATACATATCCTCAAAACCTTCGATACTAGCGGAAATTGAACCCAGATAATTATGAAATGCAATATATTTTCCTAATAAATCGGAGTCATTCCCAAGCCCATTTGGAAATCTCGAAGATGTTGAATTCAATAAAATCTGCGTAGATGCTATTGCCGAGGCATTAAGGAAAATAACTTTAGCAAAGTATTCAGCTAATTTTTGAGTTTCAGCATCTATAATTCTAACGCCTGAAGCTTTTTGCGTTTTCTCATCGTAAATAATAGATTCTACAATAGAATTTGGCCTTAGTGTTAAGTTACCCGTTTTTGCTGCCCAAGGTAAAGTGGATGCATTTGAACTAAAGTATCCTCCAAATGGACAGCCTCTTTGACACTGAGTTCTATTTTGGCATTTTGTTCTGCCTTGCTGCACATGAATGGGTTGAGGATCTGTAATATGTGCACAACGACCTGCTATCACTTGCCTATCCGGATATTTCGAAGGTAATTTCTTTTGAATCATTTGTTCAACAGCATTCAAATCAAATGCAGGCAAGAATTCACCATCAGGCATTGCTTTATTACCATCCCGATTTCCTGAAACTCCAATAAATTTTTCAACATGACTATACCAGGGAGCTATATCGGCATACCGTATTGGCCAATCGACGGCAAAGCCATCTCGATCCGGACCCTCAAAATCATAGTCACTCCAACGCTGAACTTGTCTGGCCCATAAGAGCGATTTGCCACCGACATGGTACCCTCTTATCCAATCAAACGGTTTTTCCTGTACATACTCTTGCTCCTTATCTAAAGTAAAGAAATGCATCGCATCTTCGTGAAATGCATAGCATTTTGAAACAATAGGATTTTCTTTCAAAATATTTAATGAGATCCTATTTCGGTGATCAAATTGCCATGGATCCATATAGGCGGTTGGATAATCTTTTATATGCTGAACATCAAATCCCCGTTCAAGTACCAGGGTTTTAAGCCCCTTTTCGCAGAATTCTTTTGCGGCCCAGCCTCCGGAAATCCCGGAACCGATGACAATAACATCATATGAATTACTATTTATCATTTTTTTATTATTGATTTTGTCCACTTTATGGTGAAATTACAGCCTAAAAATTCCCTGATTTTCAATATGGACTCTCGTTTGTTTAGGTAGATCAATTTCAGACAATATACGAAAGCAGCATAAATTTCCTGCTGCTTTTGTTGTATCATTTTTTATACTTATCTTGATTAAATCGCTAATAAGAGGGGTAAAATCCAGTTATTTTATCTGACAATTATTTTTAATCTTTCTAAATAATTTATTATGCATGCATAGTATAATTTGAATAATTATATTTGTTAACCTAAGTAATAAACTATGATAAGTCAACTCATATTTGGTATTGTATTACTGGCTGCCCTGTTTTTATTTTACAAAAATGCAAGTAAGATCTATAGAAACATCAAATTGGGGAAATCAGTTGATCGGACCGATCAACCAGATAAAAGGTTAAAAACAATGCTTTTGGTTGCTTTTGGACAAAAAAAGATGTTCAAGAAACCGATCCCTGCCCTCCTTCATTTATTTGTATACGTTGGATTTTGTATTATAAATATAGAGATGCTGGAAATTGTGATCGATGGTATATTCGGTACTCATCGTGTCTTATCTTTTATGGGTGGTTTTTATAATTTCTTAATCTTTTCTTTTGAAATATTAGCCTTCCTGGTTTTACTAGGGTGCGTTATATTTATGGTCAGAAGAAATATTTTAAAGATAAAAAGACTTAATCAGGCTGAATTGAACAACTGGCCTAAAACAGATGCTAATTTAATTTTAACAGCGGAAATATTATTGATGGCTGCATTTCTGATTATGAACGCAGCAGATTACAAATTGCAAAGCTTAGGTGCTGAACATTACCATGCTGTTGGTTCATTTCCGATAAGTGCTCATCTAGTAGCTATCCTTCCAGATACCGTTTCGGGATTAATTCTTGTAGAAAGAATCTGTTGGTGGTTCCATATCATTGGCGTTCTTGCATTTTTGAACTATCTGCCTATCTCTAAACATTTACATATTATACTCGCTTTCCCTAACACCTATTTTAGTAGGTTAGTTCCGAAAGGACAATTTGATAATATGCCATCAGTAACGGAAGAAGTAAAGGTAATGCTCGATCCCAGCCTTCCGCCTCCTACTGGGGAGCCCAGCAGATTTGGCGTAAAGGATATACAAGATTTAACATGGAAAAACCTTTTGGATGCATATACATGTACAGAATGCGGTAGATGTACAGCAGCATGTCCGGCAAATATTACCGGTAAATTATTATCACCAAGAAAAATAATGATGGACACTCGAGATCGAGTGGAAGAAATCGGAAAAAATATCGATAAGAATGGAAGCTTTATAGAGGACGAAAGGTCATTATTAGACACATTTATCACTCGTGAGGAGATATGGGCTTGTACCACCTGTAATGCCTGCGTAGAACAATGCCCTGTTAATATCAATCCATTGGAAATTATTATGGGACTTAGGCAATATGCAATTATGGAAGAATCAAAGGCACCTTCAAGTATCAATAATATGTTCTCTAATCTGGAGAATAATGGTGCCCCTTGGAAATACGCACAAGCAGATCGTGCTAATTGGACAAGTCAATAAAGAGAAACAAACATGGAAAATCAATTACATATACCCACAGTTGCGGAATTAGTTGGAAAAGGAGAAAGCCCGGATTTATTATTTTGGGTTGGATGTGCCGGAAGTTTCGATGAGCGCGCTCAAAAAATCACCCGAGACATCTGTAAGATTCTGCAGCACGTAGGTATCAAATATGCTATCCTGGGAACGGAAGAAAGTTGTACCGGAGATCCTGCAAAAAGAGCGGGGAATGAATTTTTATTCCAGATGCAAGCAATGATGAATATTCAGGTATTGGATGGCTATGAAATCAAAAAAATAGTAACCGCCTGTCCTCATTGTTTTAATACTATTAAAAATGAATATCCTGGTTTAGGCGGAAATTATGAGGTGATTCACCACACTCAACTTATTCAATCATTAATAGACGAAGGAAAACTCAAACCTGCAGATGGTCATGAATTTAAAGGAAAGAGAATCACTTACCATGATCCTTGCTATTTAGGCCGTGGAAATGACGTCTATGAAGCTCCACGAAAAGCGCTGGAGGTATTAGACGCTGATTTGGTTGAATTAAAACGATGTAAATCCAATGGACTTTGTTGTGGTGCCGGAGGAGCACAGATGTTTAAAGAACCTGAGAAAGGAGATAAAGACATTAATGTTGAGCGAATAGAAGATGTTATTGAAAGTAATGCGAGTATTGTAGCTGCCGCCTGCCCTTTTTGTATGACTATGCTAAGGGACGGTGTAAAAGTAAAAGATAAGGAACAGGAGATTAAAGTATTGGATATTGCTGAAATTACAGCAAAAGCCAATAATCTATAAAGTCTTATCTCAAATACCGATTATAAAGAAG
>JBEBRZ010000042.1:0-31686 GCA_040394615.1 Sphingobacterium mizutaii | reverse complement strand
ACGAAGGCGCTAGTATTGAATTTGACAATGTATTGTTAGCAGAAGACGGTGGTAAATTTACTGTAGGTACTCCAAGTATTTCAGGTGCTAAAGTTTCGGCTACTATTTTGTCACATTTAAAAGGTGAAAAAGTTATCGTTTTCAAGAAAAAACGTCGTAAAGGCTACAAAAAGAAAAACGGTCACCGTCAACAATTCACTAAAATCCAGATCACTGGTATCAGTTTATAATCGAATTTTTAATCTGACGCAAGTCATAAATTAGAATAAAGAAATGGCACACAAAAAAGGTGCGGGTAGTTCCAAGAACGGCCGTGAGTCACACAGTAAGAGATTAGGTATTAAAATTTTCGGTGGTCAACAAGCTATAGCTGGTAACATCATCGTACGTCAACGCGGTACTCAGCATAACCCTGATGCTAACGTTGGTATCGGTAAAGATCATACCTTATATGCTTTAATTGATGGAACAGTAGTTTTCCGTAAAAAAGCAAACAATAAATCTTATGTTTCTGTATTACCAACAGAAGAAAACAACTAAGGTTTAAAAACAATATTAATAAAAAAGGTCTTTTGGGAATTTCTCAAAAGACCTTTTTTTATTAGACATGAGCTTCTCTTGAAAAAGCTTGAAAATAGACTAAACAATAAAAGCTCAACTTGCGTCGAGCTTTTATTGTTTAGTGGAGAATACCGGATTCGAACCGGTGACCTCTTGCCTGCCAGGCAAGCGCTCTAGCCAACTGAGCTAATCCCCCTTCGGGGGACAAATATAATGGATTTCCCATTAATTCCTACTTCATTGCTAAATTATATTTAGTCCCATCAGTAAGTGATACCTCCAACATGAATTTACTGAAATCTGTATAACTCTCTTTTGGATAAGTTCCCTCTCTAATCTGGAGCTTTCTATAGCAAATCATCTTGCCATCTTTAATTTTTACGGAGAACTCATAACTTCCCATAGGAACCTCAAATTTCTTATTCATTGGAATAATAACCGGAACCAAATTCTCCGGAAGTTCTATTTCTGTTTCGTCAATATCCGTATATCCCCTTGTGATCTTTACAATATTAGATCTGTTTCTAATATCAGGAATAGTACTACTCCTATTCAGGAAATTAGGAAATACCGTCATGTTGTTTGAGTTCTTGATTCCAAACTCATCGGCCTCAATGTCGAGATCCTCTGATAAGGTTAGTGTATCTTTATCATTGACTGTATACTTGATGTTAGCAAATTCAATTCTATTAATATCATACATTTTGCGAAGGCTTTTAATCTGTTCATCCCTTATCTTCTTAACATTTGAAAAGTGATTCTCAAATTGAGTTCCGCTAAAATCTGTTTTAATGGTTCCTTTTATTTTGCCGTTTTCATCCATTTTAAAGGAACCTTTACGGTATTGTAGATTTTGGTCATAAGCGTATACCTTCGTACGCATTACTTTACCACCCTCTTCCGTAATGGCTAATACTAGTCTGTCATCAGTAAAATCACCAAGGTAACCAAAAGGCATGTCTTGGTTTGTACATTCTAACCATGTCGTATCGTTTTCAAAAGGTAAACATAATATAATGTGATTACCATCCACTAAATTCGCAAAATCAGGGTCTACGTCCATTTTACGATTTCCTGCTTCCACAATACAGTAATATGATGGAATATCCACAACATCTAATAAAGCCTGCATGTAATTAACCAGAGCTTTACAGTCACCGTATCCCAATCGATCAACATCCGAAGCCGGAAATGGCTCTTGGCCGCCGATACCTATTTGAACAGAAATATACCTTGTTTTCTTTTGCAGGTATTCGTATAGTGCTTTCGCTTTTTCCTTATCTGTTTTTAAATCCTTGGTTATATCCTTTACCTTTGCTATAGTTTGCTCTGGTAGAACCCGTTTATCCTTTAACAGTGCATTCTCTATCCAGCTACCCAGTGTTTTCCAATCATTCACCTTTCCAGTATGTTTATAGTACTCAAAAGATTCAGGGACTACAAAAACCCGCATACCTGTTTCATGCCGATTAGGACTGTAAGGTTCCGATCTAACGGCTTGGATATTTTCAATATCCCAGAAATAAGATTTCTGTTTTCCTTTCATCTCTTCTTTTTCCTCTTTTTTCAGGTTTTTACGAAGAATCCTTATGTTCAAGTCTGCTGGGGTCAGAATTTCATAGCTACTTTTTTGAACAGAGACGTCCGTATAGAAATCAGGACGCCATGATTGTAGAAAAAGCGTTTGATTATGACGAATCTCATACTCCATAGATATGGTATAAGGATAGTTCGGAAGGGAAGGAGAGTAATGTTTTATTCGTGTATTGGTAAACATTGTACCCTCGTCTGATGCACTATAATCTTTGAAATCTTTCAATGAAAATTTACGTACAGTTTTTCCGTCTGCGTCTATAAGCTCACCTTTGATATTCTTGATTTGTTTGGATTTATCATAAGAAAACATAATGTCACCGTAATCATCACCACTGCTATTATGGATCGTGATGGTTTGGTTTCCCATTTCAATCATTTCATTAGGGCTCTTGATATCAAAGGTCACGTGTTCGTTTCTAATAGTCGCGGAAGCCCTGCTTAATAGTTCTTTCGGGATATTACTAACTTCATATTGAGCCTTTACAAAGCTCATTGACAATAAAGAGATCAAACATATACAAGCTAAATTTCTGATCATATCTTTTTAAATTGGAAATCTGTCAATTGTTGTTGAATTATTCTGGAAAAGAATTCTTTTAAATGAAAATATTCCTCCGGAGTAAAGATTGCTTTATTTAAGGAGGTGGTTTGTTGCAACATCAAAATGTTGTTCTCAAACATGGACCTGAAGGAATATTTTGCGGAATTTTCCGGCAGTGATAAAGCTGAATCCTTTGGTTTATTTGCTAATGTATAACCTGGAGGAATTGAAAGATTGATATTATATACTTCAGATTGCGCTGCGCCTAAATCAACATGATAATTTCTTTCAGATAACTTAAAAGGATTCTTAGTCATTCTTTCATAGATAATCGGATTTAAAAGAATTCGATTATCATTAAAATTATCTCTTAAATCCATTTCAAAATCCAATTGTTCAATCAATGGTTTTTCCAGATCTTCTAAATTATCGACTTTGGAACTGAGAATACGCATACTTGTTAATTTCTCAATGATTTTCTCTTCATATTCTTCAAATGAATTATAGCTATCGATTTCCGTTCTTTTTCCTAAAGCATCCAAGCCTGAATATTGAATTCTGATACTGCCGATAATTTTTCCAGCAGTATCTAATTTTCCTAGAATGTTGAAGATCTTTTTGGAAGGAATTTCATTTTTTAATGGCACCCATTCAGATTGATTTTTAGAATAAATAGCCCGTCCACGATCGTTGATTGAGCTTATTGATAGTTCACCAAACGGTAACATGCTTTTTGATGCATCTAATAAATAATCCTGGCCATCAATTTTCGCTAGACATATTACGGCATTAAACTCCGTAATTACCGGATAGAGAAAACCCGGGATTCCGTTGTTACGGGTAGAAATAATAACAGGGTAGGCTTCAATATCAGCAGCACTGAGACAAGCAACTAAACCTAAGTTTATATCAGCAATATTTCCCTTCTTTGTTTCTAAAGCTTTTTTGATACCGTTTTCAGCATATTTCCCTAAATATTCATTCCAGATAATATTCTCTTGCAGATAATAATAAATGGCTTTGGCTTTATCTAATTTACTTTCTTTTCCTTCTAAAATGCCGGGAAGTAAATTTTTAAAAGCCCCCTTGTTCTTTGCTTGTCCCCCGAAGTCTT
This sequence comes from Sphingobacterium mizutaii, assembly GCA_040394615.1. Lineage (GTDB taxonomy): Bacteria > Bacteroidota > Bacteroidia > Sphingobacteriales > Sphingobacteriaceae > Sphingobacterium > Sphingobacterium mizutaii_A. The sequence continues at coordinate 27,874 of JBEBRZ010000042.1, read as the reverse complement.
TGTCATTTATTAATTCCTGATCGATATTTGACCAGTCTTTAGCGAAATTCTTATGAGTTCCGGTAGGATCCATGTAAGTTCTTAACTCATAATTGATAGACGAAATATAGTTAATAGGGGCAAGCATGAAATCTTCCTCTTTAAATGCCGGAATATCACGCATGATATAGGTCATTTTAGAACAATCCTGTCTATTCCCATTTAAAAGGAAATGCTTGTTCAAAACAGAAGATTTTTGATCACTTAAAGGGTAGTAACCTTTTAGATTGGTATTATAAATGAAGGTAGCAGGAATGACGGCAACATATTCACTGTATATTTTCGGATATCTTGACTGAAAATACCAGGTCTTAAAATTCATGATATTAGGAGTAACTAACCGATATGAATATTCGATGATAGAGTTATCCTTTATATTAGGAAGTGTGAACTTTACTTCATTGTAATTTTGAGAGGATTTATCCGTGAAAATTGCATCTTTCTTTAATTCATCTGTTCGCAATTGGCCATTTTCAAAATTGAAAGTCTTCCCTTTGATGTCTCGAACATATTCCATGTCAGAACCATATTTGTATAATGGGATTTCAATATTTGCTGCTGCCGCACCGTCCTTGTCAAGAACTTTTAAACGGACGTGTCTCGTATGAATAACCATCAAACCACGATCACTCTCGATGTATTCAAGTTCTGTTCTTCCGTGTTCGTATAATACAATAGCATGCGCAGAAGTATCATTCTGCTTGTGATCAGTAGAGAATAACCCCAAGTCCAACTTTGGTAGTGGATTTTCTTGAGCTATCCCCATCAGGCTTGCAAATACCATGCAAACACCTAATAACATAGATTTCATAATGATTTGGTAATAATTTTAGTCAAATGTAAATAATTTGCATTTGATTATTTATTATTTAATCAGAAAAAATGATATATTTTTTTAGAGGATTTTCTACGCTTCTAATAACTGTTTTTCATACAACGATGCATATTCAGCCTGATAGCTTAATAATTGTTCATGCGTTCCTTCTTCAATTATTTTCCCATTATCTAAAACGATAATATGATCAGCATTTTTGATAGTTGAAATTCTATGTGCTATAATAATAGAAGTTTTACCTTTCATCAATTTTCCTAAATTATGGAGTATTTCCTCTTCCGTTTTTGTATCAACAGCAGATAGACAATCGTCAAACATTAAAATCTTTGGATCTTTCACTAATGCTCTGGCGATTGAAACCCTTTGCTTTTGTCCTCCGGACAAGGTTATACCTCGTTCACCAATATGAGTTTCAAAACCCTCATCGAAGCCAACGATATTTTCATACACAACAGCATCCTTTGCGGCTTGTTCTACCCGAGGCATATCAACCTGGTCTAAACCGAAAGCAATATTTCTCGCTATGGTATCTGAAAATAAAAAAACTTGTTGGGGAACAAAACCGATTTGTTCCCTTAGATTTTTAAGTTCAAAGGCCTTTATACTTTGATTGTCATATAGAATTTCTCCTTGATCCACGTCAAACATGCGCATTAACAAGTTCGCAAGAGTAGATTTTCCTGAACCGGTACGACCTATGATAGCTAATGTTTTTCCTGCCGGAATCCTAAAACTCACGTTGTCAATGGCTTTAATTCCAGTGTCAGGATAAGTAAAGGAAACATTTTTTAGTTCTATAGCTCCCTGTAAGTCCATTTCCAGTTGACCTTCCTGGATGGTAGACTTGGTGTCCAAAAACTCGTTGATACGTTTTTGTGATGCAGCAGCTCGTTGAACTAATGAAGTTACCCAAGCCAATGACATGGCAGGGAAAGTAAGCTGATTAACGTAGATTATAAATTCGGCAATATTACCCGGTGTAATATTACCAGCTTTTACCTCCAACCCACCAACATATACCGTGACAATGGTACTAAAACCTACCAAAAATATAATCAAAGGGAAGAAAATGGCCTGAACCTTTACAAGGTTAAGGTTAATATTTTTATATCGGTCACTTTCCTTGTTAAAACCATCCATTTTATCCTGTTCCCGTGTATATGTTTTGATGACACGGATACCTGAAAATGTTTCTTGGACGAAAGAAGAAAGATGGGAAAGCTGTCTTTGGATTCGTTCGCTTCTACGGTTGATTACTTTATTTACAAATAGAATAATTATTGAAATAATGGGAATGGGAATTAGAGAGTAGGTCGCTAAGGTCGCATTTACGCTATACATGGCATAAATAATCATAACTGATAATACAACCGTATTAATCGCATACATGATAGCGGGACCTAAATAGTTTCGTACCTGATTTACATCCTCGGTAGCTCGATTCATCAAATCACCTGTATTATTGCGTCGATAGAATGCAAAATCTAATTGCTGGTAATGCTGATAAATCTCATTTTTTATATCATATTCAATATGTCTGGAGGTCAGGATTAAGGTTTGTCTCATCATAAACAAGAAAATCCCCCTTAATAGGGCCAATATTAATACGACCACGCCAAAGAATAGCAGACTAGAACTAAACACTTCATAAATGAGCGATTGTCGCTCAAAGCCATCATATAGTCTATATAAGTCAATGTTTTCTTTTACCAAATCAAAGGCCTCACGGATTACCTGAGCAGGAAGAATACCGAAGTAATTAGATATGATGACGAAAATCACACCTGGTATTACTTTCCAGCGATATTTATAGAAAAATTTATTGAGGTATGACAGTTCCTTCATCAAAACAAAAGTAAGCGATAAATTCGAATAATCGATGTTATAAAGTTTGGTTTGTGTCAATAATGGGCAGTAAGACGAATATTTTAACCCTTTTGACTAAAGAACTAAATAATTTGCTAATTTTGTACCTGTTAATTTTGTTTTTAATATGCAAAAAGATTCTACCTCGCTATTCGATTTGATGCGCGTGTCTGACCATCAAAATATCTTCCTTTGTAATGATAAAGAAGTTGGCTTGAAAGCTATTGTAGCTATTCATGATACCACATTGGGCCCTGCTGTTGGAGGTGTTCGGATGTTGCCTTATGCTACTGAAGCAGAGGCTATAGAAGATGCTTTACGGTTGTCAAAAGCGATTACTTATAAAGCTTCTTTAGCAGGCTTAAACCTTGGGGGAGGTAGTGCCATTATTATTGGTAATAACAGAACCGAAAAAACTGAGGTATTAATGCGTCGTTTCGGTAGATTTATCAATGGCTTAAATGGTAATTTTATTGCATCTATTGACGTTGGAACTACTCAAAAAGACTTAGAATACATACATTCTGAAACTGATTATGTTGCCGGATTACCTACTTCTTTAAATGGGGCAGGGGATACCACAGTGTTTGCAGCAAAGGGTGTTTACTATGGTATCAAAGCCGCAATTAAAGAATTGTACGGAGATGATAACCTGGCTGGAAGAAAGATTGCAGTACAAGGTGTTGGTAGTGTAGGAGAGCATCTGGTATCGCTATTGCGTGCCGAAAATGCAAGAGTATACGTCTCTGATATGACAGAAGAACGTAAGATGAAAATTGCAGCGAAGTATAAAGCTGAACCTATTACATACTCCACAAGCTTTGAATTGGATGCTGATGTTTATGCTCCATGTGCTTTAGGTGGTACTGTCAATCCGGATACTGTCCCTCGTATGCGTTGTAAAATTATTGCCGGATCTGCAAATAATCAATTGTTGGAGGAAGAGAAAACAACACAGCTGCTAAAGGAGAATAATATTCTTTATACTCCGGATTTCTTAATCAATGCTGGGGCTTTGATTAGCTGTTATTCAGAGCTGGAAGGTTATGGTGCTGATCGTACAGATCATTTGATCCGTTATATCTATACAGCAACTAGACATGTCATTCAAAGAGCAAATGAGGAAAATATTTCAACGCATCAAGCAGCAAAAGAATTAGCTGAAAAGCGTATTCAGGATATGAAAAAATTAAAATAAATAGTATAATAATCGTTCTTTATATAAAATTCGTTCTTTTAATATTTTATGCTAAATAGAAGACACCTAAGGGTAAAGGTCATGCAGACATTGTATGCCTACAGTTTGTCAGAAGACAAAAACATTGTAAATTTTGAGAAAAGCCTGCTCAAAAGCGTGGAGGAAGTCGATGAAATGTACATCTGGACACTGAATTTGCTAGATGAAGTGGCAGAGTATGTATTGACAGATGTAGAAGGTATTGCCAATAAATGGATTCCCTCAGACAAAGATAAATCCTTCACTTCTACTAAATTAAACAGTAATACCTTTATCGAATCCTTAAGACAGAATAGAGAATACCTTGAAAAGGTTAAAAGGTATAATGTAGACTGGAATTTTGACCCTGAAATTGTTCGTTCCATCTTTGCTCAACTTAAAGTTTCAGAAGCTTATTTAGAATACCTAAATCTGGAAGATCGTTCTATTTCTGCTGAAAAAGATATTATCAAGTATATCTTCAAAAAGATCATTCTGAAGTCACCGGATATCGAACAATCCTTGGATGAGCGATTTATCAATTGGCAGGTAGATAAGGAAGTTTTGCAAGCAATGATTGCAAAAACCTTCAAAAACTTTAACTCAGAGGTACCTTCAAAAAATAAATTAGCTGATCTAACACCAAGTTGGATTGAGGACAAGGACTTTATTCTTGATTTATTGAAATTATCCATTAAATATGGTGATGAATATCAAGACTTAATTGCAGCTAAAACTAAGAATTGGGAATCAGATCGTATCGCTTTAGTCGATAACTTATTGATGCGTATGGCGATTACTGAATTAATTAATTTCCCTACAATTCCTGTAAAAGTTACTATTAATGAATATATTGAATTATCTAAGTCCTTTAGTACCTTGAAAAGTAGTACCTTTATCAATGGTATCTTAGATAAAATTCTTGCTGATTTAACAACCCAGCGAAGAATTAAAAAAGAGGGACGCGGATTAATCGCATAAATTGTACTAACATGAAAAAATTAATTTTACCCTTTGTTGTAGTAGCAGTATTATTTACATCCTGTAATCAGGGCGCTAATAAGTCAGGTACATCTGCAGACTCAACAACTGAAGCTAGCGCTGAATATGATGGTATTGGTAAAATGGAATTTGAAAATACAGTCTATGACTTCGGAAAAATTAAAGAAGGTGAAGTGATAAAACATATTTTCAAGTTTGAAAATACGGGTACTAGTCCGGTGATTCTATCCCAAGTTTCGGCAAGCTGTGGCTGTACAACACCATCTTTTACAACAACTCCGGTTCTGCCCGGTAAAACAGGTGAAATCACTGTCGAATTTAATTCTTCAGGGCAATTAGGCCAACAACAAAAAATTATTACGATTGCTTCTAATGCAGAGTCAAATATTACAACTGTGCAGTTAAAAGGAGAGGTTGAAGCAATTTAACTGTAAACAATTAATTATACTATACAAAAATGATCTCAACAATTTTATTACAAGTAGGAGGAAGTGGTTTTACTCAACTAATTCCAATGGTATTAATCATTGTGGTTTTCTATTTCTTTATGATTAGACCGCAAATGAAAAAGCAAAAAGAACACAAAAAATATATCGAAGAAATAGGTGTTAATTCAAGAATAGTTACAACTGCCGGTATTCACGGTAGAATCGTTGAAGTTAGCGAAAAAACATTCTTAGTAGATGTAGGCAATGGTGTTAAAATGCGTTTTGACAAATCTGCTATCTCGCTTGAAGCTTCTAAAGCATTAAACACAGATAAACCAGCGTAGAAATAGTATTTAGTAGCTAGGGTTTAGTTTTTGGACTGAATTTCTAGCTCGTAAGAAAGCTGTCTTTTATAAAAGACAGCTTTTTTTTATGATAAATCCTCACCTTATTATAACCGATTTATTCTGTTTTCCCGGCCTTCAAGTCCCTAAAAGATCAAATTTTATCTTTTTATTAATTCGGAATTTATTCAAATCTTGCCCAATTAAATTCGAGTTTTTATTGGGTAAGTAACGAGTAAATAACGAGTGAAATACGAGTTATAAAGAGGAGATACGAAGGTTTTTAATACGATAAAATGGATAAAATAAAAACCTGATTAATTTTTAGTTTATGTATCTATTGATTTATAAACTGAAAAATTAATCAGGCTCTTACTAAGGTATTTACTTTTATAAGTACGAGCTTATTGAGGTATTTCTAATAAACGGACTTCAGACATTTGGAAGTTTGATCCGCTTCTGAGTTCCAGAATAGAGAATTTATAGTAATTGTAAGCTGTCTTATTCGTGAACAGGAACGTTCTGGAGAACCTGCGTTTATCCTCAGGCCACATTTCGTCCTCACGTTCATCGACTACAACCCAGTTCTCACCATCTATAGAACCCTCAACTTTCCATTTTTTAGGATCACGTTCCGGGGCATCATTTCCTGAGGTAAAACTATAACCGTTTACAATCTGTGGGGCATCATAGAGGAACTGCCAGGTAAGCGCATTTCCGACGTTACCTAAGAATACCTTCGTGGTAATGACATTATCTATCAATTTCTTGGATCCTTCATCACCATCAGGACCACCACCATTCTCATGAGAGATTGAAAAAGTATTTTCAAATGTTGTGACATCTTTAATTAATCCCAGTTCAGAAACAAATAGATCTAGTGTAGCTATTGAACCCTTTGCTGTTGTTAATTTAAGTTGGATCTCTTTAAAAGTACCTGATTCAAAAGTCAAATCAATGCTCTTATCTGTAGCCAGAATAGGGTCGGTACTCTCGTAACCATCACGCCATTCGGTTTTATTAACAGCAATATTGGTTTCGAAGGATAGATTTAATTTTCCGGTACCTATCGGCTTGGTATTTACTTTGATGAGGTTACTCGCAGAGATACGAATCGTTTCTTCGCGTTGAGCCCAGTACCCTTCACCATTCAAAACTACCATCTTAACCGCATAAGTTCCCGTATTTAAAAAAGTATGAGTCGGACCTACGGCAGAAGAAGTGCTATCATCGCCGAACGACCAGCGTGTTTCCTTAAAGTTGTCACTTTTATTATCGAATTTAAAAGTGAATGGATCATTTTCATTGACTAAAGCATAGGAAAATGCAGCAGTAGGTTTAGGCTCCACCTCGATAATTTCAGGTACTCCCGCTTCTTCTTTGCTACATGAGCTGCTTAGAAAAGCTAACATTAAGCAGCCAAATGTATATTTTAATATTTTCATAATGTTTTCTTCTATTGGTTTGTTAAGGTATTCTAACCATTCTCCATTCCGATAATTGGAAGGCACTGCTGCTTCTTGTCCGTTCTATATGAAGCTTAAATTGAGTAAAAGCTTTAGGGAACTCGATATTAAAGCGTTTAGTCTCGGTACGATTTGGAAACTCTTCTGTTCTTCTTACATCAATTGCTTCCCAAGTCGTTCCATCATTAGAACCATATAATACCCATTCCGCAGGATCCCTTCCTTGTGAATCATTTCCGGAGGTAAAAGTATAAGCTCCGATCTTCTGAGGCTCTGTGAAAACTAGTTTACATTCTACATCCACAAAATCGCCGAGTAAGAATTTGGTCTCTACATTGTTGTCAATTAATTTTGGTGAGTTTTCATTTGCATTACCTGTATTGTCTCTGCTAACGGTAAAAACAGCGTCGTTTGTAACATCTACTTCCACGACATTTTCAGAATCAATCAAAAGTATACTGTAATTTTTTTCAGGATTAATTACATGCAGGGTAGAAGACGTAAGCTCTACAACAACTGCCAGTTTTTTATCTAAGTTTTCGCTGATAACGGTCCATGGCACCGTAAGTTCCAGATTAGCATTTTTTGCATTACTCGGAACCTGAACACTTTTTACAATAGTGTATTGATCGGGATTAAGAGCTACTGTATTTGCTGGTAACTCTCCGGATTGAATGAGTTTAGCAATCGTATCTGTTGATGTTGCTACATCTACAATAAATGTCGATCCAGGGAAACTAGCAAGACTGATTCCGATCGGAAAGGTAAGCCCTGATGAGGAACTTTCATAGTTTATCTGATTTTTAGCTTCCAGTATGGTTCCGGCACCATTGGTTAGTGAAATGAAGTGAATATCTGATTCAGTAATTAAATCATCTACTTTTAGAATCAAAACTCCTGTTGCATTGTTTTGGTCTATATTATTACCCTTTCCGGCATTGGTGATGTCGTAACCAATAACAATGTTTTTACCGAAGTATTTTTCTACTTCAGTACGGGTTACGGTTACACTAAAGACCGTTGAATCGGCTCCGAAATCAACTTTTGTGCTGTTTGGGAGGGCAACAGATGCCGGTTTAACAGCAATGAAATCACTGCCTAGATTCTTATCTTCAATATGCTTAGCTGCTGCGGTCTGGTTGACTGCGATGTTTACATCAAAGGCTTTTGAAGCTGGATTGCTAAGCTTTATGCTTACAGGAACTGTAACTTGTTCATTTGTTTTTGTGATCGTTCCAGCAATATTCCCTGAGCCTACTGTCGTGGAAGATCCCGGCTTAATACTAAAGTCTTCCAGATCGCCATCATTGCATCCGATTAAGACGCTGCAAAATAAGACCGGGAGATATATCTTTTTTAAATAACTTAACATAATTTTCATACTCTTTAGGTTTATTTATCAATCCAAACACGCCCATCTAATCCCCAACTTATCTGTCTGGGAACTTTTAACCAGCTTATGATTTGAGTAGGAATATCTATATTCCTTGGTACCATTGAACTCAATACTTCTGAGGTTGGAGCACATATAAAATCATTGAGATTAATGATAGGATAAGTGCCGGCCGTATTCAGGTGAGAACCAAAAGGACCTTCGTCTAAGATGACATCTTCATCTTTACTGTTCATTGGCCAGTACGCTGCTAAAAAGTTAATATTGGGATGGTTAGGTTCCACACCTATTTCACAGCTATACTGTTTGACGGTTTCGGGCGACAAGGCCGCTTTCCAGATTTTTACATCTGCGATGTAAGCATCGGATCGCCAGCCTTCTCTGGTCTCCAGAAAACCAATTCTAAATTTTGCAGCAGATGTAATGGATCCCCAGCCTGTAATATCACCTTCCTTGGATAATTCTCCATTGGTAAATAATTTAACAGTTCTCTTACCATCAACAGTTTGTCCAGTAACGGCAATGGAATTCCAGGTTCCGCGGTTCAGGTTTTTCTCTGCTTTTATTTCACCTGTTCCTTTATCACCACGGGCATTAAAAATCCAGGATTCCCCGGCAAGGTGAATCACCCAGCCAATGCCATCTGTTTCCTGATCCCATGCTCCTTGCCAATGCTTACGCTTTCCGATGATTGAAGGATAACTGAAGCTATAATTATTGTCACGTCCTTTATTTTTCTTAATTTTTAATTCAATAGTAAAATCGTCATTATCAAGGTTAAATATGCTATTGTCACCATCATCTAATTGTGCGTAATTTTCTTCCTTAAATTGCATAAAGTCACCTATATACTTATTTCCAATAAATGGTTTGCCAATAAATTTAGTGCTGTATTTTGGTGAATAGATGATCGTAAAGGTATTTACAGAAGGATTGCTAAAAATAGTATTATCGTTTTGAGAATCTGGAATTTCATATTCACCTCCCTGGCTGGAAGTAATCACCACCATCCAATTTTCTTTATTATAATTAGGTCTTTCTTCAAGAGCTTTAATAATTTGTCCTACCTGTTCGTCAAAATTTTCGATAGAAGCTTTATAAGCAGGTTTGGAAATATCATAACCAGCACTTTTACCGGCTTCATCCACTGCGGAAAAATGGGCAGTTATGAAAGATAAACTTTCATCTTTTAAGTCAGCGATAGTCTTTGCAGTAACATCCTCATCATTTTGTGCGATTTGTGTTTTCGTATCCACTCCAAAATGTTCAATAAATGTTGCATTGGAACTGATCATACTCATTTTAATGCTATCATCAGTGCTCTCTTTTATGCGTTGTGATAGTAGGGGATAAGCATCGAATTTATTGTTTTCAAAATCATCATCTCTTACGCCATGTTTAGTATAGTTTACACCGGTGAAAAGGTTGGCCCAATTTGAGGAAATGCCGCTAGCATTTTCTTCACTAAGAGAAACCCAGGAGTAAATAGAGTGAGAGATAAGTGCATTGATATTAGGGATATTGGAGGTTCTTACGGATTCCCCGCGGGCCCCATCTACCACTAATAATAATACTTTAGGTGTTCCATAGATGACATCTACGGAATCTGGTACATTATCTGGAATAACCTTTGAGAATTCCTGTTGACAGGAAATAATATTTAGGCCCAGTATCATCAACAAAACTGTTGAAATCGAGTTTAAAATACGTTTTTTCATAATTTCAGGCTTTATTCAATAGTAATTCGAGTTATATTTCTAGCATCAACATTGTCGAATTTTGAGAAAGACCCCAATAGTAATAATGCTTTTTTTCCGTCATCGGAGGAAGTTTCAATAATGCGCAATATTGAACCATCTACCGTTCCTGAATTATTCATGCCTTTAACAAGATCTCCTGAGGAATCAAGAATCATAAATTTTGATCTCGAAATATTATCATATATGATAAAGTCACCACCAACTGCGATTTTACCATCTTCTAATTGTAAAGCATAAGCCGGATAACCATCTCCGAAATCTTTTACTTTGAAGGTTTCGTCAATGCTTCCATTCGCGTTCAACATGACCATTCTAGGAGATAAAAATCCATTGAAGGTTCTAAAGTTGCCTGTTATTAAGTATTTTCCTGTTTTTTCATTGTAAGTCACATTTCTGATTCTATAATTTGCACCACTTCCGATATTAAAAGTTTCGTCTATGGTACCATCCTCATTGAGACGAACTATGTTACCATTCGCTTTTCCATCAAAAGAACTGAAAGAGCCAAAAACAACAATTTTACCTTTTAATGAACCCGATGAGTGATAATAGGCAGAGGTCGGACCGTTAGCACCTGCTAGAGCTTTTCCATTGGAAAATCTAAAGGTTGTATCCAATGTTCCATCTAGATTTAGCAGAGCAACCGAACGGATTTCAGTACTATCTAAAATAACTGAATCTCGAGTTTCCATAAAGTTTGGTTTGCCATAAATTCTATTGATATGGAATCGAAAATCACCTACTGCTAATATTTTGTCTTTATGGTTGAATATTTTGCTTACCTGACTGTTAAAACCACCATTAAATCTTGGATAATACTTGATGGTATCTGGAAGGTTCGGCGGTCTAAATGGCTGGACAGCCATCGTATCGATTTGCCCATTTAAGTTTATTCTTGTCATGTTGGAAATGTTGTCCGTTCGTTGATCAAAACCTGAAAAGCCTCCAGCTAAGTAATAATAATTCTGAATCTGAATTATGGAGTTCAAGGAACCTAATGCTGCATTTCCAACCCTAAAGCTAGCATCGTATTCACCATTTTTAAATGTCCTTACGATTCTATTATTAGGTTTTATATTACCTTTGTTTTCGTAGTTTGTAAATGCGCCGATAATAATTCGTTTATCCTCTACAGTGGTCAGGATATCATACACGGTCGAATTTGTGCCATATTTAGCTTGCCAGGTAGGGTCAAGCTGAACTTTTCCTAATACGGTAAAATCAGGTCCATAAAAAACAACATCATCAATGTTAATGGTGGTAATACCGGTACTGGCAAATTCAGGAACCTTAACCGTAATTTCATCATCATTAATTGATATTATTTCAGCCTGTTGACCATTAAAGGTAAAGATAGCCTTGTCCTTATATGGGGTTAAACCTTTCACTTTTATTTTTACTTCTGTACCGGGCCCTCCAATCGTTGGGGAAGGTCTTTGTGTGCGTTCAATGGTTACTCCCAAAGCTTCTTTACCCTTTTCATAAGGCTGTGATTGAAATTCTACTTCTTTGGAACAAGAACTTAATCCAGTGAACAGAAAAGCGAGTATGCAATATTTCAAAATCTTGTTCATAATTTTAGCGTTTACTTTGGATAACATCATTAATAAAATCTTCTGATCCAGGATATAGCCCGAATACGGATTCCGTATAATTCAATACATGTATTACACCGTTTGTTGGCTGTATGTCTGAAGTAGAAACCGGATAATTAATGTACGCATCAGGATTTGTAAAGTCTGGTATGTAAGAAAGGTATAATTGTCTATATCCCTGATATTTTAACCTGGAGATTTCTGTTTCATGATCTTTTTGAACAATATCATTATAAACCACTCCTATATTAGATACATTACCAGAAAAGGAGACATAATTCTGTCCAGGATAGGTGCCTAACAAATCAAAATCTATCTGAGGATAGTCTGCCAAAGTATTTTTTCCCTTGAACATATATTTATAAAGATGCTTTTTCCAAATGATCGAATCAATATCACTTAGTTGTTTAATGGTGTCTAAACTTTCGTTAAATAGTCTGTAATTTAGCCCTCCTTTATCCAGTGATCCGATGAGTTGTTTGATATCAGGATCAGCTGGTGCGAAGAAGGTAAATTCCTCATTTTGGAAAGTTTCTTCCAAACCTGCTAATTTTATAATTTCAACTATTGAATCAAAAAGAACTGGTTTTGTTTCTAAATATTGAATAATGCTACCATCATATTTAGCGACTGCTAAACCACCATCTTCATAATAATCATCTTTATTGCAGGCACTCAAAATCAATATTCCAAAAAGGAATAAAGCCAAATAGTTCGATTTAAAAATATTTTTCATAATTAACGTCCAATTGAAGTCCAATATTGATTTAATTCCATATATGGGTTGTTATTCAAAGCCGATTGATCGATTGGCCAAGTCCAGCCCCCTCTATTGTATTGATCTAATGTTAGTGGGTTCATTGTCCATTCTGAACTCATGATGCGTCTTGTCCGAATAAGATCAAAATAACGAATCCCTTCTCCGATTAATTCTCTTCCTCTCTCGAGAAATATGAAATCTTTCAGTTCTGATCCTCCACTACCTGAATAGCGGGTTGCTTGTGCTCGATCTCTCACCATATTAACTGCTGCTATGGCTTCAGCATCTCTATTGCCGAGTTCAGCACACGCTTCAGCGTATAGAAGAATGGCATCAGCATAACGAAAAATGCTGAATGAATTGTCAGGATTTTTATCCTCATTTCCAGAAGCATACACATTGGTACCAAACTTTCGGAGAACAAATTTTCCATCATCTGATGTGATGTCTTCAAACCACATCTCTCTTCTTTTATCGGCATCTCCTTCGGGAAAAATTCGGTTCATGTAAGTAGAGATAAAATAGCAGTGGCTTAATTGGTTTGTATATCTTGGAAATTTATAAGGCCAGCGAAGGAAGTGATCCCAAAAAGGAGCATAAGGGTTTACTTCATCACCATAGTTGATACTTTTATAAAATTCGAATAATGATTCTTCACTTCTGCCTTTCGTTACTGTTGCCCAATTTTGATCATTAAAAGGTGCAACTAATTGATGTTGTTTGCTATCAATTAATTCCTTTCCTAAATTGGCTGCATCAGTAAGATATTTTTGTTTGTTTGAAGCATCAAAACTGGAATTCCACATATTCATATGCATAAGTAGAGCAATTAACGCTCCCTTAGCAGGTCTAGCTCCCCGCAGACCTGGATCGTTTAGGGACCAAGGCATTAAATCTTTCTGTGGTAATAATTCTTCTATACATTTATTTAATACAGAAACCATGTTTTCTCTTGGAAGCGCTTCTGTATGATAGGGATCGGTATAATATGGCACATCACCATAGAGTCGGACCATCCAGAAATAGGTAAAGCAACGGATAAATTTAGCTTCTGCTATATATCGTGTCTGGTCGGACCCTGTTACTCCTGGAATTCCTTCTTCTAATTTTTGAATTAGAATATTGGTACTTTGTATCACTTCATAGTACGTTTTCCAATTTGTAATTAGCCACATCCTATAATTAGTGAAGTCACCATTACTGATTGCAAATAATAGGTCATTCCTTCCTAAAGCTTCAACCACTTTTCTGGAGTTAAACCCATTAGCACCGGGAGATACGAAGATCTCACCTGAACGAGCCTCACCTATTGCCCCCATTACCCAAGATTCATTTATTTTTTGGAAGAAACGAGAGTAAATAAAAGCAAAGTTTGTTTCAACATCCTGTTGAGACAAGTAATAATTATTTCCTGTTAATCGATCTATTGGTTCAACATTTAGATAGTTTTTACAACTATTAAAGCAGAGACTTATTGATATAATAAGACCGACTAGTGTTATTTTACTTTTTATTAAGTTTTTCATAATGGTTAGAATGAAATATTGAAACCTAATGTGTATGACCTTGGTACCGGATATCCATTGGAAGCATCTCGACCTAGACTAGTCACATTTTCAGGATTTGGTCCAGAGTATTTAGAAAAGGTGTAGACGTTATCCATAGAGGCATAAATTCTAAAACGATCTAGTTTAAATCTTCTTAGAAAATCCCTATCGAAGACGTAAGCCACGATGATATTATTGATTTTGAAATAACTTCCATTCTCTTCCCAAAGTGTTTGATCATATCGGAAAGGTCTTACACTTGCATTTCTGGAAAAATCATAAGGGTTTGGATATTTTGCAATGTCTCCATCTTGTTGCCAAACATTTAGATCCTCTAATGGAACTACAGTCTTGTCACCGAAAGGATTGCCGTATAAACCTAATCTCTGTGCTAATGCATAGTTTAAGATAGTTCTATCAGCAGTATAAGATGCATAAATAGAGAATTGGAAATTTTTATAATTCAGGTTATTCTGTACCCCACCTGTCCACATTGGTTGGGTATTACCAGCTCTAGTATAATCTCGTTCATCAAGAATATAATCTCCATTTCTATCTACAAAGATAGGGTCTCCGGCTTGGAAGAAAGTTCCATCAGCGGTACGGTATCTTAATCCGGTCACTGGGTCTACAGGAACATCGGCATCTGTTGCATAAACACCTACGTTTTGTAATAGGTAGTTTGATAGGGCTGAAGTTCCTACGCGGTTAACCATATGAAGTAAGTCTCCTGAGGAATAATCCCATTTAATGAATTGACCTCTAAAAGTAGAGGGTAATTGTAATAATACATCTCTATTATAAGCACCGTTTAGAGAGAAAGTCCAGTTAAAGTCACTTGAGGTTGATAGCGGACGAATATTGATGGCCAATTCATGTCCGTAATTTGCGACCCCTGCATCATTGGAATATAATTTTTCAAAACCTGAGATATTGCTTAAATACGATTCATACAATAAGTTCTCCACCCTCTTATAGTAAGTGTCATATATTATTTCAATCTTATTATTGAATAAATTCAGGTCCAAACCTAAGTTATATTGCATGGATGTAGTGGGTTTCAAATTAGGGTTTGGAATAAATTCGTAATTGATACCAATTCCATTAATTTGATTATACATTCCAGAGATATCATATTTACCATAAATACGTTCCAATGTACTGGTAGGCATAACATTAATTCCCCAAGTTGCACGAATAGAGGCTAGGTTAATCCATGGCAAGGACTCGATCCAATTTTCATGATGAATATTCCAACGTAAGCCTACAGAAGGGTTTTTTGTGTATTGGTTTTCGAAACCATTAGCTGAAGAACCATCTAAACGATACGATAAATCAATGATATATCGGCTTTTATAACTATAACTGGTTGCAAGGGCAAAAGAGAGCGCTTTTTCATTTCTAAAATTGCTTAGTACACCACCTCCTCTTGAGAAATAGCCATCATAACCGAAGGGTCCCTCAAACTGGTCATTTGGTGTTCTTGCTTGCTTTGTAATGGTATTTTGCCTTTGCGAATGTCTTACCTCGTTAAATAAGTTGATGAAGATATTATGATCTTCATTGATATCTTTGGTATAGTTTAGGATATTCCGGTTATATAGATTAGATTCACGACCGGCAAATGAGTACACTTCAGAGAACTGACCAGCTGCCGCAGCTGGGGTGAATTTATCCTCATTATTAGAAGCAAATTCATAACTCATAGCTGATTGAAACCTTAAGCCAGGGAGAATTTCAAATTTTCCTTCCACATATGGACGTATTAATTTAGAACTATTATCATTCTTGGTCCTAATAGCAGAAATATAGCTGGCATCTGTCGAGAAAAATCCCGGTGGAGGTAGTAAAGTGGAATTCATACCCCCGGTTGCAACACCAGTTTGTAAAATCCCCGTTCCGTCTCCTTTATTTTGCTTCCCTAGTTGTGCAAACACCTGTCCGGTAAATTCAAATCTTCTGGACGGTCTATAGTCCATTCTTAAGTTTGCCGAATAACGGTTAAAGCCGGTGTTTTTAATAACCCCTGTTTCTCCATAATAGCCAAGGTTTGTTTTATAGGAAAGAGTCTGATTACCTCCATCAATACTTAAATTATGGTTTTGGTTAAAGGTATTTTGATAATACAGATCCTGCCAATTGGTCGAATTGTTATAGAAAGCATTTAAACTATCTGCAAGCATAGGATTATTCATGATGTTGTCAAGTTCATATTCCCATCTGGCATTATTGTAGATCTGCCAAATCTTTATTTGACGTTCCAGATTACCACCTAAGGTTTCCCTTAATTTAGGTGGGGTCTTCATAAATGTACTATGTGTATAATTGATTCTTGGCACCTCAGAGTTACCTCTTTTCGTGGTAATAATAATTACTCCATAAGCACCTTGGGATCCATATAGTGAAGTGGCTTGCGCATCTTTTAAGATTTCAATACTTTGTACATCCTCCGGCGGAATTAGAGATAGGGGACTGATCCCAGGGCCCTGTTGTTGTAATCCAAATTCAGAGGCTCTATCTGCATCCATGGGTACTCCGTCAATTACATACAGAGGGGAGGTTGGCATTAAAATAGATTCATTTCCACTACCTGTTGTTGTTAGCGTTGAAAGGCCTCTAATCTGTGTTGATCCTCTAAATCCTGGCGCTCCTGTATTTACCTGAACGTTTAATCCCGGAACTTTACCCTGCATTAACTGTTCAATGTTAGCTACGGGCACATCTCTAAGGTCTTTTTCTCCTAAACTAAATGAAGATCCTGTTGAAGTTTCTTTTTTACGAGCGACATATCCACGAACTACTACTTCTTCAACCTGATCCTCAGTTGAACTCATTTGAACATTCAAAGTTGACTGATTTGCACGCACGGTAATTCTTCTTTGTGTGTATCCCACACCTTTAAAAATTAGGGTGGTGTTGGGTGCCACACTTAGCGCAAAACTACCATCATCTGAGGTTGCTGATATAGATCGATTGGTTGCAGCATTCACAATAGTAACCCCTGCAATTCCTTTATTGGATTCATCGACAACCTTCCCACGAACTTCTTGATTCTGAGCATAGGCTATCTGAAGGGAGAATACGCTGATTAATAATATAATTAGTTTTTGTAATTTCATAAAGCCTAAGTTTAATCATCTTCAAATTTGGGGTTCTCATTACGGAAATGGAAGACAATTTCCCAATCTCCTTCTTTATATATCCTAAAGTTCAGACCTATCTGACCAATTTTTCTCGTTCCGCCGAAACCTATTCTGGAATAAAGGAAGTTAACTTTTGCAACTCCACCTTCGGCATAGTCTGTTTTGTAGCCGTTTAAAGGAATTGGATAAGCTACATCATATTGTATATACTCCGGATTCTCTACTTTATTAAATCCGTGGACAAGTAAATCCCATTTAGTTTCATTGAATTTCAATGGATTGATAAAATTTCCGTCTGCGCCTAAAAATTTAAATCTTAAGCTATTACCTTTCCCTCCTGTAAAGGGTCTAATATAGACGACGATATCCTTTTGTTCATTGTTATTTACGAGCCTCAATTCGGAATTTTCTCCTATAACATCTTCAGAAATGGAAGATGGTAAAATATAATCCTGTTTGGTTGTATCCTTAGGTCGTTGTGGATCAGGAGCCTTTCCACCGGTATATGGATTGATATCTGTGTCCGGATAATAATCACGTTGTCTCCAAGGAATAACTTGGAAATCTTTGATAATTTGTGTTCCACCGGAGTTTTGAATTTTTAAATCAAAAAATCGGATATCTTGTGTTTTTAAAACCGTATCCACAGGGCGCGGTTTAATGATAGCATTCGTTGCTGAGGCCCACATTATTAATCGACCATTACTATCGACTTCGAAAACAGGCTTTTCAACTAATCTTCGTTTAGCTTCAATTTCTTCCAATGATTTTTCCAATCCATCGTATTGTTCTATCCATTCATACGTTTTTGCTTTAGTGAAAAGATCCGTCACGGGTGCTCCATCACCATATCTGGCATTAACAATTTCAAATTTCATGGGAAGGGTTGAATTATCAGCCTGAAGAGTGGTGAATATATTGTCCCGCCCCAATATAGGTTCAATAATTTTATTAGTATAATTGATATTATCGCTCATAAAATCTCTGTCTTCCGGGAGATCGTACATTTTAGAACATGCTGAAAACATTCCGTAGCTACCTATAAAGACAGCGAGTAGTCGGATACTTTTTGAGAATTTCATATTTAATCTTTTCGGTTACAATGATTAGTTTATAGATTCTTTATTTACACTCCAATCGGCCATTTGGAAAGCAGTACCAGCACGATTCCTCTGAATATTCAATCGATAGAATGTGTAAGCTGTGCTGTTGTTAATCCAGAATACCCGTTGTTGGAATCTAGAGGTAAATTCTTCTCCTGATCTAGAATCCAGTGTAGTCCAGTTTTCACCATCCTGCGATCCTTGTAAGGTCCAATCCGTTGGATCCCTATCTGGAATATCATTTGCGGAGGTTATTGTATAAGCATTGGCGGCGGTAGCCGTATTTAATTCTACCTGAAGCCAAACACCATTGAAATCACCTAGGAAAAATTTAGTCTCGCTATTACCATCGAATGCATATTTGGAAGCTTCCACTGCATCAGCTCCACCACTAGTTTCTCTAGATACAGAAAAAGTCCCTCCTACTGTTACAAATAAGTTAGGTGGAGGTGGAATGTAGGTTAAACGTGTGACAAAATCATTAAAGCCAAATACATGACTTGATGAGAGGACATGGATCATTCCATTATTAGCTTCAATATTAATAGAAGCAGTTGTTGCTGTAATCCAATTACGATTAAACTGACTGTTTTTGGTGTCACTATATTCAATAACCTTCGGTCCACCGCCTTCATAACCAGATGAAGTCGCAGTAGTCAATTTTGCATTCATGGTTCTTTGATATTTAAAATCCTGAAGTTTTATTCCGTCTTTTAACATCATAGAATCACTGGGATAGTAACCCTTTACAATATACTGTGCCATCATGGTATCTAAGTGGTTAAGGTCTACATTACTTAAATATTCCAGAGGCTTATCGGATTCTTTACGGGTATTATTTAAATTTTCAATGGCTAATTGAAAACTTTGGTTGGTAGGCGCAAAGAAGGTGATTTGTTCATCTGTATTTAATACAGATTGCATATTTGTTCTGTCTAATACCGTAAGTAATGAATCAAATACACCAGGTTTACTTTGTAGATACTCTAATATAGTACCATTGTAGGTGACCTTTTGTAAGGATTCATTATAATAGCCCTTGTCTTTGGCGCATCCGCTAACCAAAAGCAAGAAGAGAAAACTAAAAATATTGTTGACTTTCATGGTTAAGCAGTTTATTTCCAATATTCATTTTGGGTTAATAATTTGTTTTGAGTTCTCACATCATTTGAGATTGGCCAATAATGACCTTTTTCACGAATGAGTTTACTGAGTTCCGAATCATCATTTAAGATTTTGTAATGTCTTACCATATCATACCAACGATGACCTTCTCCCATTAATTCTCTGTTTCTTTCTTGAAAAATGGCATTGATTAATTCTCCATTTCTTGCAGCTGAATAATCATTTAGGCCTCTTCTTTCTCGAATTGTATTTAAGAGTTCAATTGCACCGGATTGTTCACCTATTACGGCTAAGGCTTCAGCACGTAATAAATACATATCTTCCAAACGGGTTACGATTGTGGCGCTCGAATAGAATCTGAAAGTAGGATCCGTTACCCCTCCCATGATACATTTTACTTTGCTAAATATTGGATATTGACCATTGAAGTTTCTGAAATAGACTTCTGTTACCGGATTTCCCAGAGTATCCGCTGAGAAGCGTTCGTCAGTAGGTTCATTAAAGATAGATAGGATTTTTTCTTTTGCCATATACATGTCCGGAATGGTCTTATTGACAACAGGAGCTGCTAAGGTTAATTCTTCAATATGTCCTGTAAAAGATCCTTCAACATGGTTATAAACATGAGCAAACCCCAATAGTTGATTATTGTTTTTATCGTAGAAAAATCCATTAGGATCGGTCAAATTAGCTGTTGATAATAATCCTAAACTACCTTTTTGCTGATTGTCTATAACGAATTTCGCATAGGCAGCTGCGTCGGGATAATTACTTTGCCAGGCAGCAACATGTGCCAGAATAGCATATGCGGTTGTTTTACGCGCCAAGGCGCCGCCCCATCTTGAATTGGCCTCGTTGTAATAATTTCCTTGTTGCTGTTCATCATTAGAACTATATAAGAAAGGCAGGTCATCAGCAGCTGCCTGTAATTCCTGTTCTACCCAAGCAAGTACTTTATTTTGATCATCCCGGGGTTGGTCGGTAAAACTTCCTTCTTTTGAAGAAACAATTAAAGGGACATCTCCCCATAACCTGACCATATAAAAATAGGCAAAGGCACGAAGAAATCGAACTTGAGCGACATCCACAACCATGTTATTATTAGTATAACGCTCATCATTATCTTTTACTTCCTGAATACGCTCCAGAAATATATTAGCAGCATTTACGACAGCAAACCAACGTCTCCAACTTTTCAAATCATCCATAACCCCAAAGGCGGCGTTTAGGTCGTTGTTTGCAACTGCTTTAAGATCTTGACGAATCGGAATAGAAAAATCCCCGGAACGAACATCGCCGTAAATCCAATGAGCATTATGATCATTTAATGCCGATTTTGTTAATCCATATACGCCCATTAATGCACCCCTGGAATCCTCCAGGTTTAACCACATGTTCTCTTCTGAAACCAGACGTGTAGAATCAACATCCAGCATCTTTTCGCAGGAAACAAAAACCTGACTCAATACTATTAATATGATAAATATTTTTTTCATGATTCGGTTACAGTTTAAGTTTAAAGCCTAAGGCAAATGTTCTTGGAATTGGTAGGGCATACCCTTGGTCATAACCCATATAGTTTACTAACTCAGGATCTCTTCCGGAATATTTGCTTAACGTAAATAAATTATTGGCCGATAGATAAACGTACAGATCACCATGGGCTCCTAATCTCTTGCCAACAATATCCTTCAGGTTATATCCTAGAGTTACCGTTCTTAATTTCAGGAACGATCCATCTTCTAAGAACAAAGACTGATTTGTTTGAAATGGACTTACAGATGACCATGGATTATATAAAGGATACAAATCATAATCACCTCTTTTTTCCCAATAAGTGATTTCTTTTATGGAGTTTATGCTACTAGAGTTTTCATTTTCAATGAAATTTAAGCGGTTAGACATTTCCTGATTAATAATTTTTCTACCCAGGTTGAAATAGAAATTCAGGTTAAGATCGAAGTTCTTGTAAGCAAACATATTATTCCATGAACCACTTAATTTTGGGATAATATTGCCCTGAAGCACTTTATCTTCTTTGGTTATTTGTTTGTCGCCATTGCTGTCTTGCCAGATAGGATCTCCTGCTTTTAAAGTAATGCCATTATAGGTTAGCTTTTCTCCTTCATACTCAGGTACTTCTTGGTCGGTTTGATACATACCTTGGTTTTCATACAACCAAAAGGCGTCGATTCTCTCGCCAACCTTAAGTAAACGATCGTTGATTTCTACCTCATCCAAACCATTTGGTAAAGCCAGGAGTTTGTTTGTATTGACACCTAATACAAGCCCGGTATTCCATATGATTTTGTCATTCTGTATAACATTGGCACTGGCAGATAAATCAATACCCATATTACGTACGTCCATTCCGCTTTCATATTGATATGCATAACCAAAGTCTTTTTTACCAGGAAGCATAATCAATTGATCTTTTGTGTCCCGAACATAGGCATCAAATGAAATTTGAACACTTCTTTTATCAAAACCTAAATCAAATCCTAAGTTTATATTATCTGAATAACTCCAGGGAATATCATACCCTACCCACCCGACATCATATGGACGTACCAAAGGAGCGAGGCCATTATATCCCGGAACAATGGAATTGCCTGTATATCCGATTTGAGCCGTATAGCTTGGGCCTTGGGAATAATTATCATATAGATTATAATGTCCAATTCTACCCACATTGGCCCTGATGTTGAATGTACTGATGGCATCATTATCTTTCATCAAATCATTTTTAGCATTCCACCCTAAAGCAAGAACAGGGGAGAAGAACCATCTGGAAGTTGGTTGAGCATTGGATGAACCGTCATAACGGAGTGTCAACGCTGCGGTATAAGATTCATTGTAAGTATAAGAAGCCTTTCCGTAAAAATTGATCATGTTATGTTTCGTTCTATCTAAGAACTTGTAAACTAGCTGTCTAGGGAATGCAGTTGGATTAAGATAATTACTATTATTCGGGTCAGATTCTAAAAGGTTTAGTTTTATAAAATCATTTACCCCCTTATAAGCATAGGCATAATTGTATTTATAGACATCCCACATTAATGAATTACCAGCTTCAAAATAGAAGTAATTTGGACCGTTTTCTATGTCGTAAGAAAGTTGATTATCTACCATTAAACGCTGGTTATATCCATAATAATTGGAAGCGAAGTTGCTATTTTCAAGTATCGTGCTTGGGTAGAATAAATCTCTGTAACCTTCATTATAATCTACAGCGAATTTGCTTCGGTATTTTAGTCTTCCTACGTTTATCTGTAAGCGGAAAAATCCTTCGAGTATATTGTTGAAGTTATTATCAAAGCTTTTGTCGAATTCTTTTAAGTAAAGGTCATAAACATCCTTGCTGGGTGCTAAAGGAGCTCCGAGGTCAGGAAGATAACCCATCATTGCAAATCTGTTTCTAAGATTTCTATTTCTGTCTCTGTTTACTCTTGAAGCATTAAAGAGGGTTTCGAATTTTAGCCATTTAAATGGTCTCAAGTCCAGAAAGAAACGTGCATTATATTTGTCAAATTTGGTGTCATCGGCAATTCCGGAAGTTTTTACATTTCCGAGCGAGAATTGGAAAGTAGCCCGTGGTTGTCCTCCGGCGATATTTGCATTTATACCATGATTTAAGCCATTGTGGTAATAACTGTCACTCCAGTTTGAAGCACCGTAGTAATCATTGTTTAAAGAATCACTTAAATAAATAGGATAAACATCATCCTGGTTATATTTTCCGTTGGTAGTATAGAGATCATAAAATTGCTTACGGAAAGCATTTTCATAAGCTCCGTTAATTGTCGTAACAGAAGGTCTTTGCGACATACCAATGTAGCTGTTGACAGATATTCTTTTTTCACCATCACCAGGAACTTTTCTTGAAATAATTTCAATTACGCCATTGGCAGCTAAAGGACCATAAGTGGAAACTGCAGAAAGATCCTTTAAAACCCGGATGCTTTCTATATTGTCGAAATCAAAATTGGAGAGAAGGTTGTTTTCTGTACCTATTCTTTCGATATCATAATTTTGTACATCAAAAGCGAAAGGATGCTCTCCAATTAAAGGAACTCCATCCAAAACAACCAAAGGCTGGCTGTTATAAATATCTCTGTTAGTTAAGATAGGTTTACTAATTCCCCTTACAAACATTTGTATGTTGGTTCCAGGCTCTCCTGATGATTCCGAAACATAAACGCCGGGTAATTCTCCTTTGATGTGTTGCTGCAAACTATTTGCAGTAATTAATGAGCTTACCTTCATGTTTTTGAGGTTATTGAACTTTGGTAAGTCCAGCTCATAAAGTGGTTTCAATTCTGCCATGCTATCTAAAGGGGCGATAGGGATAGAATCTGTTTCTGTCGTATCCTGTAAAGATAGGTTAGCAAAATCTACGTTATGACAATGGGCATGTCCCACAGACATAGACATAAAAATCAGTAACGATTTAAACTTCCATATTACACTCATATTGTAGTGCGGTTTATAGGTTAGTAAAAAGTATATACAATTAGGTTTAGGTTAGCACATCATATCGGCTAATCTTCAATATTTCAATAATTGATGATTTAGGCTACTGCATAGCTAAATGGAATAAGCAGTTTTTTCTCTTCTCATAATTAATTAAGTTCAATTTGTTAAATAATACGTTTATATGCAGCTTATTGGTTAAAAGTGCTGGATAGAGAACAAAAAGCGTTTAAGCTTTAGTTCTTAATTATTCGTAAAAATAATTGCTAGATTATTGAAGGTTTAAATGGTTCATAAGTTAACTGTTAATTGTTTGTATATATAATGGTTAATGCTAATTTATAAATTAAAATCGTTTTAGCAAATTTTTTAAAAAAAAATGAAGATTCCTCTCCAAATCCGCTTTAACGTTGAAAGCAGATTTAGAAAATTGTAACGAGAAAAATGGGGATAGATAGCTTTAACTTACTTTTTTAATCTCCAAGATAAGATTCTATTAATTTTATTGCCTTGATTCATTTGTGTAACTAAAATATCTTGGATTTTATGATATTCAAGAATTGCTTTTAAGGGCTTCAGATTGTCTTTGTTAGATACTAAAACGGAGCATATCCCAATTTGATCTTTAAGATCAAAGCTTTCATAGATCATGTTACTGATAAATTTTTGTTCACCTCCGGGGTACCAAAGCTCATTTGATAATCCTTGAAAGTTTGCGCTGCTGTTTTCAGTTTCTTTATGAAGTTTCTGATTTTTTCTTAGAACGGTCTGGCGGTAATCATCACGTGATTTATAGAAAGGCGGGTTACACATGATTGCATCGTAAAATTCACCTTCTTTAATGATACCTTTTAAGATGCGACGACTGTCCTCCTGGTGTCTTATTTCGATTCCTTTTTTGAGATTAGGATTTGAGCTGATGATTTTATGTGCGTGCTGAAGAGATGGAATATGGGTATCACTTGCAACGAAGTGCCAGCCAAATTCAAGGAATCCTAGTATTGGATAGATTAGACCTGATCCTGTTCCGATATCAAGGATTTTAATTTTTGCTTTTGGTTGGGCATGGATTAAATCTGCTAAATATTGAATATAATTGAGTCTTCCGGGAATAGAAGGGCTTAAGCTATTTGGTAAAGTGTCCCACTCTTTAATCTGATAACCATATTCTAATAAAGCTTTATTTAAGAGAAATACGGCCTCCGGATCCCGAAAGTTAAGAGATTGACGATTATCTGGAAGGATAATAAGGTGGTTTTTAAGTTCAGGAACACGTTTGATAAGCTTCTTAAAGTCATATTCTTGATTGAACTTATTGCGGGGATGTAGATTTTTTGAGATTTTTTCCATTATTTTTACTTATCACAAAGATATCTATTAAATAATTAAAATGATTGAATCCAATATTTTATTGGTCATGATTCTGTTTTTCTTCATGGCCATGCTATTTATCATTTCACAAAGAGTCAAGATTTCTTATCCTATTTTATTGGTTATCGGGGGATTGGCAATTTCCTTTATTCCCGGACTTCCACAATTTAGTATAAATCCTGAGGTTGTTTTTTTAGTTTTTTTACCTCCACTGTTATTTGAGGCAGCTTGGTATACCTCATGGAATAGCTTTTGGAGTAATAGGCGTTCTATTTTAACAATGGGCTTTGGACTTGTCTTTGTAACCTCGATTGCTGTAGCCTATATTTCTGTTAATTTGATTCCAGGCTTTACTTTGGCTTTGGGTTTTCTATTGGGAGGTATTATTTCTCCTCCGGATGCTGTGGCAGCAACTTCTGTGTTAAAAGGTGTAAATATGCCTAAAAGAGGGATAACCTTATTGGAAGGTGAAAGTTTAGTGAATGATGCTGCTTCATTGACAGTATTTCGTATGGCACTTGCCGTTATTATAACCGGTACCTTTACTATGGAAGAGGCGGTGGTTGGATTTTTTACCCTTGCCATTATGGGAGTTTTTGTTGGACTGGTGATTGGACATATTCTATATTTATTCTTAAAATATATAGCAAAATCTTCAAGTATTACCACACCAATAACCTTGATTGCCCCTTATATTATGTATATCGTAGCAGAGCATTTTGAATGGTCTGGTGTATTAGCCGTCGTTTCAGGAGGATTATTTCTCTCATTTAGATCTAAGGATTATATGAATTATCATACGAGGATTCAAACAAGGGAGGTATGGGATACTGTAGGCTTTTTATTAAATGGTTTTGTTTTTATCCTAATAGGGCTTGAGCTCCCAATTATTATTGAAGGCATTGAGGGAGTCTCTCAAGAATGGGCCATAAAAATTGCTTTAATCATTACAGCAGTAATTATTGTTATTCGAATCCTTTTTATTTACGTTGCTACTTATTTTCCAAGATTAATATCTTCCCGTATTCGTAAAAAGGAATCTAATCCGGGATGGAAGATGCCTTTAATTTTAGGCTGGGCTGGGATGCGTGGGGTAGTATCTTTGGCTTCTGCATTGGCCATTCCAATTTATATTGCTGACGGAAGTTTTTTCCCACATCGGAATTTAATATTATTTATCACTTTCGTCGTCATCCTCATCACTTTGGTTGTTCAAGGCTTAACTCTTCCTTGGTTGATTAATTTAGTTAAACTTGGTGGTAATTCTGAAGAATTACCTGAGGAAGCACAAAAGGAAGCAATCCGATATAAATTAGTTAAAGAGGAGATTGCTTTGTTACAAACTAAATATGCAAAAGAGTTGAAAGAAAGTAGTACTGTAGAGGCTATTGATTTACAATTAAAACGCAGTTTGGAGGCTACAGCAGATAATTTATCAAGTGAGGCCAGGATTAAAGCCGCAAATGAAAAGGAACTGTACCAACGTGTGATGCAAGATTTGATTGATGTGAGGCGTAGAACAGTTTATAAAATGATGGCAGATACGGATTATGATGAATCTATTTTAAGATCATTGGAACATAATCTGGATCTTGAAGAGTCAAGACTAAATAGAAAATAATGAAAATTCTTTTTCTTTTCTAAAAAGGTGTGGAAATCAATCCTTGTTCTCATCATAATGATATACAATAAATGATGAGTTATGAAAAGATTGGGAATATATGTTTTGTTAATTATCTGTATCTGGGCATGCAGACAAAACAAGGACATCAAAAAAGTGGAGAATAACAATGAAAAGTTTCTTCACAGTGTCCTGCACAATTATAATCCAATGATAGAATTGGAAAAGGATTTATATAAGACCTCTATTGATTTTTTAATTGAGGAAAGATTTATAAAAACTCCCGATGAAGGATTTGAGCTGATGCGCATATTTCAACCTTCTATTCAGGCTAATTTATCAGACTCGGAAGATCCTTATTGGTCATTTAAAAGGGAAATTCAAATTGGTTTAGAGCTCATTGGTAATAGTCCGCAAGATTCAATTTACTACTTCCAGCAGCTATCAGACCAAAGTACTTACCAAATGCCACAATCTTTGATAGAGAGATATAATTCTAGAAAAGAATCTTTCTCCAAAATAAGACTAAGTAGACCCTTATTTAATGTTAATAAGAATAAAGCAATTATACAGTTCAGTTATTACTGTGGTGATATATGTGGGGAAGGAGGAAGGTTGGTATTGGAAAAAGAGAGTAATATATGGAAAGTAAAAAGGTTTGCGATAGACTGGGTCTCATAAGTTAGATAAGTTAGACAAAAAATATTATTAAAAAATCCCAATAGTTTTAGGCTATTGGGATTTTTTAATAATATATAAATTTTTATTTATCCTGATTATCGATCCA